>CALKXD010000273.1 GCA_938003855.1 uncultured Granulosicoccaceae bacterium
GCTACCGCGTTAAAAACGGAAACTCGTTAAATATCTGGATCGCATAGTCGAAAAGTTGCCGGCCACCCCATGGGATTACAAAAATTAATGTGATCATAATGGCAAGTAACTTTACGGCAAACGCGAGTGTTTGCTCCTGCAGCTGTGTCAGTGCCTGTATCAGGCTGACAAGCAGTCCGATAAGTGTTGCGACGATAATTGGTGGCATCGATAGCAGCAACACGATAAGCAGGCCGGAGTTTGCGTAATAGATCAGGGTTTCTTGAGTCATTTAACTGTCCCTGTTAGCCGGCGTAACTTAGAACCAGACCATGGATGAGTCGAGTCCAGCCATCAATCACCACAAACAGAAATAACTTGATAGGCAGTGAGATGGTTAACGGGGACACCATGATAGCGCCTAGAGCGATCAGGATATTTGAAACGACCAGATCAATGATAATAAATGGCAGGAAAACCAGAAAGCCGATTTCAAATGCTCTGGTGAGCTCGGAAACTATAAACGCTGGTATCAGGATAGAAAGATCATCACTTCTCACATCGGCCCGGGCATTGTCTGACCACAGTTTGTCGGCAGCCTCCATAAAAAAAGCTCGCTCCCTTTCACTGGCAAACGCAATTAGATAGTCCTTTACTGGTGCTTTTGCGTCATCGTAGGCTACGCGCCAGTCTTCAATGCTTTGATAAGTCCGGCCCGGTGTATCAAGTGAGTCCGTAACGTCACTGATTACCGGCTGCAGGATAAACAGTGAGATAGTAATCGCGACCGCATAGATGACAATGTTTGGTGGCACTTGCTGCAGCCCTAGAGCATTCCTCAATAGCAGCAGGACCACGGTGATTTTGGCATAGGCGGTAACCATGACAGCGGCAAATGGCACAATGGCAACACCGACCAGCAGTATTATGAAGGAATACGGATCTGGCAGCAGTTCATTCATGCAGCAAGCTCATCAATGCTGACAACGAGTCGGTTATCGATTTCGACTATGCGCCCATGGGCAATCAGCTGTTTATCTGCGTAGACACCAATGGGTGAGCCAGGCACCTTTACATCAATGGATGTACCGGCCTTCAGATCAGCTGCATCTTGCTGTGTTATCCGGGTTTCACCGTAAATCAGGCTGAGTTGTATCTCATCTGGACCGGGCTCTGCGAAGTTAGGTTCCATCGTTTCCTGGAGTTCTGACGTAAGATGTATTTGGTTGACTTGCAGACTTCCTGCCGCATTCTGTCCATTTTCCAGTAAAAGTGTGACGAAATTCGCCTGTAGCAATGTTTTATCAACAATAAGACAGTCTTCCGGCTCAAGACTGGCGAGGGCATCACGGGTGATGTTCACCATGCCGTACAGACATTGTGCAGTGAGTAAGTCGCTCGCGCTGTCCCCGGTGATTACCGGCTCTTCATGAGCCAGTAGCCGACAAAGGCTAGACAGGGTTGCGGTGCCAATTCTCAGGCCCAGTGGATAGCTCATGCCGTCGGCGTCTTCTATTTCAAACCCGAATAGATGGAAGTCCGGCTGGGAGCGGTTGGCAAAGATACGGGCAGCGGCGATGGCAGTGGTGCTGTCATAGGCGTGGCTGACGACAAGTCTGGTATCGGATTTCGCTTCTATCGCAGCCAGCAAATCACTGAGTATGGCCTCGAAAAACAACCCTCGGTAGGCGTCCGGTACGTCAATCAGGGCTATATCTGCGTGTTGAGCGCTTAGGTTTTTAATGAGTTGTCCCGGTGCTTCAACCCAGGCCTCTGCGCCATCTATAGTCAGCGCAAAAACGATAGGGTGGCTGGCGCGGTCGGTAGCGGCGGGGCCGGTGATTTTATACCTCGAATCGCCAATGAAAAATTCGTTTTCTTGTTGGCTACCGTGTAACCAATCGAGGAGATCTTCCTGATTTGATTGTTCGAACGGAAGTTTGGTCGGAAGAGTCTGTTGAGTCATATCGGCCGTGCTCAGGGTTGTGGTTGTGACTGGGCGGCGGGGATTTCCTCTACCTTCTTCTCTTCATTGCGTTCTTGATCTTTTCGGGTCTGTTCATTCTGGTTTTCCAGTAAATGTTCAAACTTCTGTACTCCGCGTGCTTCGTTCAGTCGTGCGGCACGTGCTTCTTCCCAGGCTTTGGCCTGTTGGCTGGTGCTGTTTTGAGCTTTGGTTAATTGCTGTGACTTTGCCTGAACCTGCTCCGCCATCCGCAGTATCTCGGCACGGTTTTTTTCCAGTGATAACCGGTCGGTTTCTATACCTGTACTCGTGGAGTAGATTTCCTGTTGGCGCGTGCTTTTGTACTCTGAATAGGAGTTGAGGTCTTGCTGTGCCTCTGCCTCGCGTGATTTGGCCTCCTGCAGTCGTTCTTTTTCTTTGTTCGCACGCAGTGTTTTTGTTAGTTCGCGCTGGCGTCGAATTTTTAACAACTCTTTGTACTGTTCACTCATGATTGCAGCTGCATCAGATCGTTCATTGATTGTTCAAAACTGTACAGGTCAGAGACGGGTTGTCTGAGGAAATTCATGATGAGTTCACGCTTTGCTATCGCTTCATCTGCCAATGGGTCAGAGCCGTTGGCGTACTCTCCGACTTTCAGTAGAAGTTCTATGTCGTCGTATTTTGCGAGCAATCGCTTCACGTGTGAGGCAGCCTCTGCGTGCTCGTAGTTGATCACTGATCCCATAACGCGACTGTCAGATTTCAATATATCAATGGGCGGGAAGTTGCCCTGCTGCGAGAGTTTTTTCGACAGCACAATGTGTCCGTCTACTAATGAGCGCATTTCATCGGCAATGGGCTCGTCGAGATCGTCTCCCTCCACCAGAACCGTATAGAATGCAGTGATAGAACCGCTGTTAAATTTACCGGCTCGTTCTACGAGTTGCGGCATTGCGGCAAACACTGACGGTGGGAAGCCCCTGCGTGTTGCGGGTTCTCCGGCAGCCAGGCCAACCTCTCGCAACGCTCTTGCGAATCGCGTGACGCTGTCCATTAATAGCAGCACCCGATTACCCTGATCAGCAAAGTACTCGGCAATAGTTGTTGCGGCGTGGGCGGCTTTGATGCGTTCCATGGCGGGTTTGTTGGAAGGCGAAGCGACAACCACAGTGCGCTTCATGCCTTCCTCGCCAATGTTCTGGTAAATAAAATCCCTGACCTCGCGACCGCGTTCACCAATGAGGCCGATCACGATGACATCTGCCGCTGTGCCTCGGGCGATAGAACCTAGCAGAGTCGACTTCCCACCCCCCGCTGCGGAGAAGATACCGAGCCTTTGCCCTTCGGCACAGGTTAATAATGAGTCTATAGAACGTACACCGACCGGTAGCACTTGGTCGATCATCGGCCGTTGCATGGGATCGGGAGGGTTGCGTATCAAGGAGTAATAGTCGTGTACCTCCAGTGGCCCGCGCGGGTCGTCATAGCTGACTTCACCGAAGCCATTGAGCACCCTGCCGAGTAGGTCCGATCCAACGGCGACCATCTGTGCATTACGTGTTCTGATGACTTCCGAGCGAGTAGAAAGACCGCGGATATCGCCGAACGGTGTCAGCAATGCCATCTCTTCTGAAAAGCCGACTACCTCTGCGTACAGTTCCACATTGGTTTCAGCGTCTCGCAACAGGCAGATTTCACCCAGCGTTGCGTCCGGGCTGATGGCATGGATCATAGTCCCGACGATTTTTGAGATGCGACCATTATGTTCGAGGGTTTCAACCGACTCGATGGTGTTGCTTAAGCGAGTACGCAAGTCACCGAGGTTCTCTTGTTGACTGTCTGACATCTGCTTAGCTGCATCCACTCTGATTCAATTCCCGTTATGGAAGGCGAAATTGCGTTGTAGTATGTCGAGCTGCGCATCTAGGCTGGCGCGAGTTATTCCGCGTTGCGTCTGTATGATGCAGTCTGTGGTCGACAAGGTCTGATCGGCGATGATTGTTACCGATGAGGCGTCATAGTTTGTGTCGGCCAGTTTATTATTCAGGCTGACGCGAGTGTATTCAGCCATGTCCGGGTGAATTTTGATGGTGATCTGTCGTTCTTCGCGGAAGCGTTCGAAGGCCTTGGTCACGATTGCTGCAATGCGTTCTTTTTCAGGTAATTCGTCTATAACCTTACGAGTAGTTGCAACCACCAGATTGAGGAAGTCCGGTTCCAGTTCTCGCAGTTGCTGGTTGACCAGAGCGGAAACACTGATGTCTTGTTCTACTCTTTCGCGTTCTGCCAGTTTTGTTGCGTTGTCGTAGGCCTCCTGATGAACCCGCACCGCGTCTTCACGTGCTTTGGCGACAATGTCTTTCGCTTCTGCCTTGGCAGCTTGCAGATAGGCTGCCCCCTCTGTCCAAAGTGAGACATCTTTTGCTTTGACAACATTGCCTTGCGGTTCGAACCTGGGAGTACCGTCTAGTTTTTCTTCGTGTTCAGGCATATAGGTACGAATTTCTCTGCGGCTAATTTGAGAGCATGCAAGCCCGTTGTGGAGGCTGTGGCATTGATGAATAGCTTTTTTGGAAACCTGAGTTTGACTCGTGTTGCCAATCCTGCTGGTAGCTGATTTAACCACTCCCTTAAGAGGGATATAGAGTCTTTCTCGAGTAACAAAAGAAATTGATGAAACTTTGGTGTTACATCGTGTTCAACCGAATTCTCATGGCTCTGTAAAGCAAACTCGAAGCCATCCTGTCCAACAAGATTTGCAATTTTATGCGCTTCGGTGCCGTCAATGAAGCGCCGCGCAATTATATTATGCCTCGACAAGGTCGCTATACGACTAACCCGTAACAGATCTTTGCTATCCAGCAAAGCGAGTTGCTGCAGCGGGCTTTGGAAGTCAAAGTGATACTGCTCGTGCAAGCGATACGAATTAGAAATCACATCGGATAGTCGTTGCTTTGATCTTGGGTGAGCCAGTAAAAACTTGGCGAGCTTTTCGGATGGGCCGTTTTCGTCGAGACTGAGGTACTGATGGTGTGCGTAATTCCCAGGTGAGAAATTAAACTCCAGCACTGTGTTCTTCAGTGTTGATGGTATATTTTTTACGGCTTCGAGTTGATCGGCATCAAGCTGTTGATTAACCATGGAGGGCGTTATCCGCTGTGTCATTAACCGTTGTCGTACAAAATCTGTGCAAGAGACGCTGTTTAGATCCTATCGGGTTTCACAGCGTCAATGCGCATCGGGCTATCTTGCGTAGGTCCGCGGGTTTCCTGAGCGGCCAAACAACAGAAAAATCAGAGTCAGGATAGCCATTATTGCTAATCCGCCCAGTATATACAGTGTTAGAAGCAGTGAGTTTGCGCTTTGCTTGTGAACTAAAAAGCCTGCAACCTTTGTAAAGCTATTTGCTGCTATTTCATTGTTCATAGCTGCGCTGCCGCCATCACTAGGGCCGTCTAGAGTCAGTGCTGCCATCGATGAAGTGGATTTCATCGGTTCGGCATCATCGGCGGGAAACAGGGCAACAGATACTTTGTCGTATACCAAGCCTTCGACACTGTTAGTGACTAAAAGCTTGATTTGCGTCGACAGCTTACTGACGCTTGCTCCCGGACGATGTCGAATAAAAACCGAGGCTGAGGAGGGGATGTTTCTCTCGAGTGGGGAAAAATTCTCTGGCAGCACAACCTGTACTCTTGCCTGCAGCACCCCGTCGATTTGGCTGATAGTGTCTGAAAGCTCCTGGCTTAGCCCGTAGGCAAAGCGTGCGCGTTCTTCCATCGGGGACGATATCAAGCCGTCCTTCTTGAAGATTTGACCGATATTCTCGAACTGAGCGCGTGGCAGGCCGTTGCGTTTGAGTAACGAAACGGCCTCTGCGAATTCTCCTTCCTCGACAAACAGCGTGCTTGTTTTGTCTTTGCTTACTTCTTTGCTGCTGGAAATGCCGTTGTCGATCAGAACAGCGAGCATCTCATTGACCTCGCGTTCTGACAGGCCGGTATACAGTTCCGTCTTGCAAGCGACCAGCAACAGCGTTGTGCATGCCAGCAGTAAGACTTTATGGAAGGACATTCAGTTCCCCGTTACCTAAGTTATTGCCCGCGTAGCAGCATGTCGAGATTTCTGGCAGAGCGTCCGGCAATGCCTGCCAGAAGTTCTTCCTCAACCACTGCTCTACCGACATCGAATTGTAAGCGAAGTGTTTCGCGCATTCGTTCGTTGTGATTGTTCATCAACTCCTGCAATTGTTCGGATTGGCTTGGATTGGTGCCAAAGTCGATTGAGTTGGAGGAGTCAACCTGCGATGTTGACGGCAACATCTGGGCCATATTGGTGTGATCCGGATCGTAGGGGGCAGCATTCTCGTTGGCGCTGGCTCCGCGTCCGCTGAGTTCCTGCATGCGGGTCTGAACCGGGATCATCACGGCCTTGTGATTTTTTTGCATGTCGGACACGCGAGAGAAAAATCGCTCACTTAACGTAGCGGGGTTATCGAGACCGGACGGTCGGGCTTGCTCACTGGTTGATCCGTTGCGAACCAAATCGCGGAATGCATCGACCTGCGCTCTTTGGGCGTCAAGGCTCTGTGGCGTTGCCTGCTGAGTAGCCTGGCGAATGGCGGAAATGCTATCGATGGTCATTGTGCTTACCCTGAAGTTCAATTGGTATAAGCGGGGTATCGGCCATGAGTTGACAACATGGACTGCACCGAGGCTGTTTTGCGGTGCTGTATTATTGTGGGATCTGTCGCCGGATCAGGCTGGCGGGAAGCCACCACAAGGCGATTGTTGGTTTAGGTTGATTGCACTCAAATAATTGATAAAAAAGGGGAAAATAATTATTTTTTGTTGGTTTGAGTGCGTTTGCCTGAGCGGGATACTGCCGGCATTCCAGTGACGCTTCCGGGGCCCGCTCGATCTGCCACGTGCACCCAATGGAGCTAACTGTTGAAAAGTGACGATGCCATCGTGTTTACGATACCGGACTCGCTTCCGCCAGTGGTTGCCGCCAGTTGTTCTGCCTCTTCGTTTCGGCCACTCAGAAAAAGAGCCAGCATTAAGATCGCTTTAGCTTCGTCGGTGTTGTCGGTGCACTGACTAATGCACGAGTTCAGGATGTCGATCGCGCCGTCAAAATTACCACGATTCATGTGTGTGATAGCGTAACCGATTGCACCTGCCGAATTGTCCGGATAGAGTAAGGTGAGGACCTCGAAAATCGGCTCGACATCGTCGCCGGTTCCATACATGACTGAGGCATATCCGATTTCAGTCAGGGTTAATATATCGTTGTCGTCGAGTTGCGTTGCCATTGAGTATGCTCTCGTTTTTTGTGCAACCTGGGCCAAATCATAGGAGGTCGGCCAGGTAAATGTCCCGATCCAGCGTTACTGTTGTTTTGTCAAAGTGTACACCGTTATGTCTGCGATAGGTTGTGATCAATTGCTTCGGCTGCCGCGACGGCGCACATATTTACGATACCTCTGACGGTGACGGCTTCGGTGAGTACGTGCGCTGGTTTATTGAGCCCGACCAGCATAGGGCCGACCGGCAGCCCGTCACCAAACACTTTAACCATATTATAGGCTATGTTGGCGGTATCCAGATTTGGCATCACCATCAGATTGGCGGAACCGGAATAAGCCGAGTTGGGAAATATGCGATCACGCACTGATTCCCACACTGCGGCATCGGCATGCATTTCACCTTCCACGGGTAGTTCGGGGTGGTTGCGTTCTATCAGTTCCCGGGCGCGGCGCATTTTTTTAGAGCTTTTATTGTCGCGGCTGCCAAAGTTGGAATGAGAGAGAAGTGCAATTTTGGGTGTCATCCCGAATCGCTGAACCACGGTAGATGCGAGGGCGGCGGTTTCGGCGATGTGTTCAGCAGATGGCACGACGCTTACATGAGTATCGGTGAGAAAAAATGTACCTGATTGAAGGATGAGTAGGATCACTGCCGAGCAATCAGAAACATTCTCGCGCAAGCCGACAATGTTTTTCACGTAGTTAAGGTGGCGTACATAGGCGCCTTCGGTGCCGCAAATTAATGCATCAGCATGACCCATTGTGACCATCAGGGAGGCCAGTGCCGTGTTGCGAGTCCGCACAACGGCCCGGGCGTAGGCGGGTGTCACTCCGTTGCGTGCCGTGTGCGCGTGGTAGGCGTCAGCGTAGTTGTTTTCGTCGGGGTTGTTCATCGGGTCGATTATGGTGATGTCCTTGCCCGGGATCAGTCGCAGGCGAAATGACCGGATGTTCTCTTCAATGACAGTGGGTCTGCCAAGCAGGATCGGTTTGCAGATGCCGTCGTCGACAAGAACCTGCACCGCGTTGATAACGCGTCGCGATTCGCCTTCAGCAAAAACCACTCGCTGTGGTTTTGACATCGCTTTTTCGAATACCGGCTTCATTACCATGCCTGACTTGAAAACAAAATCCCGCAGTCGGTTGCGATACTCGGTAAAGTCTTTTATCGGGCGGGTGGCCACGCCGCTGTCAATCGCCGCCTTTGCCACCGCTATTGGTACCGTGGTCATTAGTCGCGGGTCAAATGGTTTCGGGATCAAATAGTCACGACCGAAGCTGAAAGAGGTGTCGCCGTAGGCTGAGGCCACGACATCCGATACCTCACGTGTGGCGATTTCGGCTATCGCCTCCACGGCGGCCACTTTCATCTCCTGATTGATAGTCGTCGCACCAACATCCAACGCGCCTCTAAACAGGAACGGGAAGCATAATACGTTGTTTACCTGATTGGGGTAGTCGGAGCGGCCGGTGGCGACGATGGCGTCGGGGCGAGTTTCGGCAACAAGCTCTGGCATGATCTCAGGGATCGGATTGGCTAACGCGAAGATCAATGGTGTTCTGGCCATAGATTTTACGTGATCGGCCTTCAGAACGCCTGCAGCCGACAGACCAAGAAAAATATCGGCACCCGGGATGACATCTTTTAATTGCCGGGCCCCGGTATCCTGTGCATAGCGACTTTTATACTCATCCATTTGCTCGGTGCGGTTCTGGTAAACCACCCCGACAATATCGACGACGGTTATATTGCTTTTCTTTAAGCCCAGTGCGACAAGTAAGTCCAGACAAGCCAACGCTGCAGCACCGGCGCCTGAGCAAACCAGGCGCACATCTTTTATTTCTTTTTCAGCAACACGCAAGCCGTTGGTTATAGCGGCCGCAACGGTGATGGCCGTGCCGTGCTGATCGTCATGGAAAACCGGGATGCTCATTCGTTCGTTTAACTGTCTCTCGATTTCAAAGCATTCCGGTGCCTTGATGTCTTCGAGATTTATGCCGCCAAAGCAGGGCTCCATCAATGAGACGGCGTCAACAAATCGGTCAACATCAGTGGTGTCCAGTTCCAGATCAAATACATCGATGTCGGCAAACTTTTTAAACAGTACCGCCTTGCCTTCCATTACCGGTTTGGATGCCAGTGGCCCGATCGAGCCCAGGCCTAAAACAGCAGTACCGTTGGTGATAACACCGACCAGGTTGGCTCGAGCTGTCAGGTTTGCCGCTTGGGCAGGGTCTCGCACAATTTCTTCGCAGGCCACGGCCACGCCCGGAGAATAGGCTAATGCGAGATCGCGCTGGTTGACCATGTTTTTGGTCGCGCTGATTTCAAGCTTGCCGGGCTTCGGGTACCGATGGTAGTGGAGCGCTGCATCGCGCAGTTCGTCAGCCATGTGGGTTATGAGCTCTGTAATGAAAGGGGGAGGGGCCTTGGCAGGTAAATTTGTTCTGGAAAAATATACCGTATTAATGGATCTTTGAGGCTATCAACATGCGTCGTATCGTCGGGTGTCCGTGAGGTTAGTTTTTGGGCGCGTAAATATCAGTGCAAGTGCCCTCTGCCACTTCACAGGCAAAATTCAGGGTTTCTGAGAGTGTCGGGTGCGGATGTACGCTCAGGGCGATATCTTCGATATCTGCACCCATCTCAAGTGCCAATACCGCTTCGGCAATTAATTCGCCGGCGTTAACACCGACCATGCCGGCGCCTAGCACCTGCTTGGTGGTGGGATCGAGTAGAACCTTGGTGAGTCCTTCGCTGCGTGCCATGCTCAATGCCCGTCCGCTGGCGGCCCAGGGGAAAACACCTTTTTCGTAAGGGATATTGTCTGCCTTGGCTTGTGTTTCAGTAAGGCCCATCCAGGCTATTTCCGGGTCGGTATAGGCAACTGACGGGATCGTTCTGGCGTCGAAAAAGGATTTCTTTCCGGCAATTACTTCTGCGGCAACCTTGCCTTCGTGGGTGGCTTTGTGGGCAAGCATTGGTTGTCCGACCACATCACCTATCGCGAATATGTTGGAGACGTTGGTTCGCTGCTGCTTATCTACCGGTATAAACCCACGTTCATCCACGTGCACACCGGCTTTTTCAGCGGACAGTGAAGCACCATTCGGGCTTCGACCTACTGCTAGTAACACACGATCAAACGTGTCTTGCTCCGGGGCTTTTCCGCCTTCAAACCAAACATTCAAGCCGGCCTCGGCGGGCTCCATTTTGGTGACACGTGAACCGGTAAATATATTTTCAAAAAGTTTGCCTACGCGTTTCTGGAAGGGGCGTACCAGATCGCGGTCACAGCCTGGGATCAGTGTGTCGGAAAGTTCAACGACGGTGACTTTGGTACCGAGAGCTTGATACACGCAGCTCATTTCAAGGCCGATAATACCGCCGCCGATGACCAGCAGGCGCTTTGGAATATCCTGTAGTTTCAGTGCGCCTGTAGAATCGATCAGTCGTTCATCGTCATAAGGGAAGCCCGGAATTTTTGATACTTCAGAGCCGGCCGCAATGATCGCGTGCTTAAAGCGAATGGTCCTGGTTGTTTCTCCGGTCAGTTGCAGCTCGGTGGGCGATAGAAAGGTTGCTTCGCCGTGAGCGACTGATACATTGCGCTGTTTCGCCAGTCCTTTGAGTCCGCCGGTCAGTTTGTTGATCACGCCGTCTTTAAATGCACGTAGTTTGTCGATATCGATAACCGGTTCGCCAAAACTGATGCCATGGGCAGCCATTTCCCGGGTTTCGTTGATAATCTGGGCGCTGTGCAGCAGGGCTTTGGAAGGAATGCAGCCAACGTTCAGGCAAACCCCTCCTAGATCGGGATAGCGTTCGATGAGAAGCACTGACAGACCCAGGTCAGCGGCGCGGAAGGCCGCGGTATAACCACCGGGGCCGGCACCGATGACCACGACGTCAGCGTCGGTTGAGCCGGCTGTTGTGGATGCCGTAGTTGCTGCTGCTGGAGTGTCAGTGATTGGCGTCGGGCTGGCTGGTGTCTCTGCGTCGGCGGCATCAATGATGACAACGGCGCTGCCTGTGGATATGCGATCACCGACCTTCACCAGCACCGAGGTAATTTCGCCGGCGACCGGTGAAGGTATCTCCATGCTGGCTTTGTCGCTTTCGACGGTGATCAATGATTGGTCATAGGAGACAGTGTCACCAACCGCTACCAGTATTTCTATGATTTCGACGTCTTTGAAGTCACCGATATCTGGTACTTCAATGGTGGTGAGGTTAGTCAATCCCGTCTCCGGTGGTTGTTTGTGCAGTATCAGGTTGTAGGTATCGTCGTGCGTGTTGCTTGCTTATACGGTTTAGTAAAGGAGCATTTTGCGGATATCTCCGATCACTTTGCAATAGTGCGCCATGAAGCGAGCGCCGTTAGCGCCGTCAATGACACGATGATCGTAGGTGAGGTCTAGAGGACACATGAGCCGCGGAACAAACTCTTTGCCGTCCCACACCGGTTGCATTTTCGCACGGGTAATACCCAGGATGGCAACTTCCGGTGGATTAACGATTGGCGTAAATGCGCTGCCCCCGATACCACCAAGACTGGATATAGTCATGCTGGCGCCCTGCATTTCTGCGGGTTTGAGTTTTTTCGCACGCGCACGGGTGCTGAGGTCGGTCATTTCTTCGGAAAGCTGATAGATACTTTTCTGATCGACTTTCGTCAGCACGGGAACAACCAGCCCGCCAGGGGTATCCACAGCGATACCGATATTGAAATACTTTTTATAGAAAACCGATTGACCATCGGCGGACAGCGATGAATTAAAGCGTGGGAACTCTTTTAGTGTTGCAGCTAATGCCTTGACGTGAAACACCAGTCCGGTAACACGGATATCGCGATCAGCGGCCTCGGTTTTTATCGATTGACGGAATGCTTCCAGTTCAGTGATATCGGCTTCGTCGTGATGCGTAACCATTGGCAGGTTAAGCCAGGCGCGGTGCAGGTTTTCGGAAGTTAGAACGTTAATGCGAGTCATTTCAACGCGTTCAACTTCACCAAACTGACTGAAATCTACTTCCGGAATTGGCGGAATCGCACCACCGGTCGTGTGTCGACCTGCTGTGCCATAGGCCGTGCCGGCTGAGCTCATCGCCGATTTTACAAACTGCTCGACATCGGTTTTTAGAATCCGGTTTTTTCTGCCACTGCCGGTCACCAGTGAAAGATCGACTCCCAAATGCCTTGCAAACTTCCGAATCGCCGGGCTGGCGTGGGCTTTCCGGTACGATTCGCCGGCAATTTTGTGCGTTGGTGAGGCGGTTGATTGAGGTTTGTTTTGCGCGGAAGGCGCGGTTGATGGCGTGGGGGCCGGGTCTGTGGCAGGGGCGGGCGAGACCGTTTTTGGCGTCGGTGTCGGCGTTTTTTCGCCGCTGCTGGCGATATTCAATATCACATCGCCTTTCGATAACCGGTCACCTACCGCCACTGCAATTGTTTCAACTGTGCCGGCGGCGGTGGAGGGAATCTCCATGCTCGCCTTGTCACTCTCGAGGGTAATCAGTGACTGGTCCAGAGTGACGATATCCCCGGCCGCTACCAGGAGCTCGATCACTTCTATTTCTTCAAACTCACCAATGTCGGGCACCACTACGGCGACCGAGGTTGTGGCGGTTGTGGTCGACGGAGTCGCCGCTGTCGGGCTGGCTGCAGCAGGTGTCTCTTTTGCCTCAGTGGTTGCCACACCGTCTTCAACAACGGCAAGTGTTGCTATGAGGTCTCCCTTCGATACTTTGTCGCCAACGTTGACGACGATCTCTGTGATGCTGCCGCTGTGCGTGGAGGGAATCTCCATGCTGGCTTTATCGCTCTCTAGTGTTATCAGCGATTGGTCAGCGTCGACAACATCACCGGAGGCGACCAGTACCTCGATAATTTCAATGGTGTCAAAGTCACCGAGATCCGGGACGCGAATTTCAATTGGATTAGCCATGATTGTCTCCGCGCCGCCTATACCGTAACCGGATTCGGTTTATCTGAATCGATCCCGTACTTTTCGATCGCCTGACTGACCACGCTAGCTTCTATAGTTCCCTGTTCGTGCAGACTAAGCAGTGCGGCTACGACCACGTAACGGCGGTCTACTTCGAAGAAGTCGCGAAGTTTCTCACGAGTGTCAGAACGTCCAAAGCCATCGGTGCCGAGAACCTTATAGGTGGTTGGGATAAACTCACGGATACCATCAGCGACCGCTTTCATGTAGTCGCTGGAGGCGATGACTGGATTGGTGTTGTCCCCCCCAAGTACCTGGTTCACATAAGGTTGTTTCGGCGTCGCTTCCGGGTTCAGTCCATTCCACCGGACACACGATAGACCGTCGCGTCGCAGCTCGGTGAAACTGGTGACGCTGAAGATGTCTGCGCCGATGTCCCAATCACTCAGCAGCAGATCTGCAGCGGCAATTACTTCACGTAAAATCACACCCGAGCCAAGCAGGTTAACACGGTGCTTTGCTTGCTCGCCGATGCTTGACAGCTTGTACATGCCCTTGACGATACCGTCCTCTACGCCTTTAGGCAGTGCCGGCTGGTGATAGTTTTCGTTCATCACGGTAACGTAGTAGAAGACATCTTCCTGATTCTGCATCATACGGCGCATACCATCGTGAATTATAATCGCGATCTCGTAGGCGTAGCACGGGTCGTAGCAGATGCAGTTGGGGATAGTACTAGCCAATAGATGGCTGTGGCCGTCCTCGTGCTGCAGGCCTTCCCCATTCAGTGTCGTCCGGCCGGCGGTGCCACCGATCATAAAGCCGCGTGCGCGCATATCGCCCGCCGCCCAGGCAAGATCACCGATGCGCTGAAATCCAAACATTGAGTAATAGACAAAGAACGGAATCATGTTGACGCCATGCGTACTGTAAGCAGTCGCGGCGGCAATCCATGATGACATGCTGCCGGCTTCAGTAATGCCTTCCTCGAGGATTTGCCCGCTCTTGTCTTCTTTGTAGAACATCACCTGATCACGATCTTCCGGTGTATAGAGCTGGCCGACAGATGAGTAGATTCCCAACTGTCTGAACATACCGTCCATGCCGAATGTCCGAGCTTCATCGGGTACGATTGGCACCACATTTTTACCGATGTTTTTGTCGCGTGTGAGGATGGTCAGCATGCGAACAAACGCCATGGTGGTTGAAAGCTCGCGATCGCCTGAATCCTTTAGCAACGGATCAAAGGTGTCGAGCGGTGGTATCTCCAGCGGGGCAGCAAATTTTTTGCGTTGAGGCAGGTAACCACCAAGCGCTTCACGGCGTTCTTTCAGATAGTTGAGCAGCTCGCTGTTAGCTTCGGGTTTGCTGTATTCCAGGTTTTCAACCTGCTCATCGGTAAGCGGTATGTTGAACCTGTCTCGCATATTCATCAAAGAGTCGAGCGGCATTTTTTTCTGTTGGTGAGTGGCGTTGGTGCCTTCGCCTGATTCACCCATGCCGTAGCCTTTTACGGTTTTCATCAAGATAACCGTTGGCTGTTCCTTGTGGTTGGTGGCGCTGTGGTAGGCGGCGTAAATTTTGTGCGGGTCGTGGCCGCCGCGATTTAGGCGCCAGATATCTTCGTCGGACAGCTTCGATACCATTGCCGCGGTTTCCGGATACTTGCCGAAAAACTTTTCGCGGGTATATGCACCGTCTTTGGCCTTGAAGTTTTGGTATTCGCCATCAACCGTCTCAAGCATGAGTTGCTTGAGTTTGCCGTCGTGATCTTTGGCCAGCAGTGGATCCCAGTAGGATCCCCAGATCACTTTGATCACATTCCAGCCAGCACCGCGAAATACACCTTCGAGCTCCTGGATAATTTTTCCGTTACCACGTACCGGACCGTCCAGACGTTGCAGGTTGCAGTTGATGACGAAGGTCAGGTTGTCGAGCTTTTCACGACCGGCCAGCGATATAGCACCGAGTGACTCGGGCTCGTCCATCTCGCCATCGCCCATAAAGGCCCACACCTGCCGGTTGTCTGTCCGGGTCATGCTGCGGTCGTGCAAATACTTCATGAACCTGGCTTGATAGATGGCCATGATGGAGGTCAAGCCCATCGAGACCGTTGGGAACTGCCAGAAGTCAGGCATCAGGTAGGGGTGGGGATAGGATGACAGGCCTTTGCCATCAACCTCTCTGCGGAAATTGTCGAGATCTTCTTCAGATAGTCGTCCTTCCAGGAAAGCCCGGGCGTAGATACCCGGTGCGGAATGTCCCTGAATGAACACCAGATCACCGCCGGAATCCGGCCCCGGTGCGCGAAAGAAGTGATTGAAGCCGACATCATAGAGAGTTGCCGCGGAAGCAAAGCTTGCGATATGCCCGCCCAGATTAGAGCCCTCGCGGTTGGCTCTGAGTACCATCGCCGTCGCATTCCACCGGATCATCGAGCGCAATTGATGCTCTATCTCATGATTGCCCGGGCTGATTGCCTCGAGGTGAGGCGGTATGGTGTTGATGTAAGCCGTCGAAGCACTGTATGGCAAGTTGGCACCGGAGCGTCGGGATTGATCAATCAAGGCCTCGAGAATGAAATGAGCACGCTCCGGACCCTCGTGCTCGATGATCGCGTCGAGCGCCTCTAGCCATTCGCGGGTTTCCTGAGGATCGTTATCTTCTAATTGTCGCATCATTGCCTCATGGCGATTGGACGGCCTGGATCGAGGTCCGTCACGGGTTTTACGGTCAGCAGGCAGGTATTGCCTCGACGTATATTTTGAGTGTAGTTTGCGGGGAGTAATCCGCAGATTTTCGGGTGAATTTCGGGCAGACCCCTTTTGCGCAGAGGTGGTAGACGATGTCACTGGTTGTCTGAACCGCGTTGCAGAATTATAACTTATAAGCAAACTTGAGTAGTTAACTGCTCGGAAATGCTAACCGCTACGCAAAAGTTAAACCACTGAAGCCAAAATGTACTGCCCGCTGGTATCGCTGTCGTTTAGTACACATCGGCGAATACTGTTTGGTAGGGCGCTCGAAGCCAGGTCTGTTTGGTCCGCGACAACCGCTACGCGTGTGTAGTTTGCTGTGTAGCCAAAGATTTTATTCGGATCCCGGGCAGTGACTCCTTCCCACAGCACCTCTGCCTCTTGACCCACCTGGCGCTGCATAAATTCGCCTTTCTGCGTTGCGGCCAATGCATGGAGCTCCCGACTGCGGCGCTGTTTTAACGGCTCGGCAACAGGATCGGGCATGTTGGCGGCTTTGGTGCCTGCGCGGGGTGAGTAGCTGAACACGTGGATGTGGCCGAAGCCGGTGGCGCGAACGAAGTCGAGGGACTGCTGCCACTCTGACTCTGTTTCTCCGGGAAATCCGACGATTATGTCGGTGGTGACGTTGAATTCGGGGTGAAGTTCACGTGCCTGCCGAACCAGATCAGCGAATTCGCTGGTGTGGCAGCGCCGCGACATACGGCGCAGTACGGTGTCAGACCCGCTTTGAATTGGCAGGTGCATGTGAGGCATCAGCCTTGGATTGTCGAACATCGAAAAGAAACCTTCGCCGAGATCCCAAGGTTCAACGGATGCAAAGCGCAAACGTGGCACTGATGTGCTCTTTAGAATCTCAGTGACCAGTTCGGTGAGGTTGCTGCCGATGTCAGAGCCGTAGCCGCCGACGTGGACCCCTGTGATCACCGCTTCTTTTATGCCAGTACGTTCTAATTCATTGATCTGATTTACTATATCGGTGACAGACCGGCTTTTTTCTTCGCCACGTGCAACGGTGACAATGCAGTAGCTGCAGCGGTAGCGACAGCCATCCTGCACCTTAATAAACGCGCGGTGGCGATTGCGTGCAAACAGCGCGGATTCGTTGGGTAATGTGGCACCTTCCGGCATAATCGGGATGTTCCAGCGATTGTTTACCCGTTTCACCAGCTGATCTTTGTCTTTATTATCGACCAGCATGTCGACGCCCAGGTCGGCTGCGCTGCCGGATTCACCGGTCGACACAAAGCAGCCGCTGACAACCATTTTGCTGTGCGGGTTTTCGCGTCTGAGCCGGTTGATCATTTTGCGGGATTTTTTCACCGCTTCACGGGTCACCGCACAGGTGTTAAGGACGGTCAGGTCGGCCTGCTCAACGTCATTAACCAAGGCGTGGCCGGCTTGTTGAAACTCTAGTGCCCAGCTTTCGAGCTCTGCTTCATTGAGGCGGCAGCCGAGCGCTTTTAAATGAATATTCAATCGATGGAACCAGTAATTAATGCGGACGTATAGTAGCAGCTTGCCTCCCGGTGTTCGCGGTCAAAAAGCATGGCCGTGATCTGGCAGAAAAAAGTGTCGGCAAACCACTATGAGGTGCGGACAGCCGGAAATTCCGTTCGGTTATATAAAAATGGTGTTTTCCACTCGCAGTGGAATGACCAGAGACCATTGTCGAACGGGGTCTGGGATCTGTTGTTTCTGCCAGCTCTGTTTTATCCGGTACAGCGTGTCAAGCGGGTGTTGGTGCTGGGCGTCGGTGGCGGCGCAGTAATTAATCAGTTTTCCTGTTTGCTCCAGCCGGAGACAATTATCGGGGTGGAGCTTGATCCCGTGCACCTGATGGTTGCCCGTCGATTCTTTGGCGTCAATGGCAACGCGGTGGAATTGGTGGAGGCCGATGCGCTGAGTTGGCTGGCAAATTATCGTGGTGAGAAATTCGATATCATTATTGAGGATCTGTTCACCGAAGTAGATGGCGAGCCTGTGCGGGTGGCACCTGCCGGTGAAGCATGGCTTTCGGCGCTACTCAGTCACCTGCAACCCCACGGCAGTCTGGTTATCAACTTTGAAGATGCAGCGCAAATGCGAAACAGTACGCCGCCTTATCTTGCCTGCAAGGGTGAGCGCCCTGATGCCAGATTCCGGTTTACACAACCCAGCTATGGCAACAGTGTCTGTGCGTTCATGGGGCAGGAGGGTTCTGTGCCGTGGCTGAGAAAGCAACTTGATGTTGCTCTCGCGCCGTATCCTGCCTGCCGCGCGACCGGGCAGAAGTTTAAAATCAGAAGAGTCAAATAAATGGCGAAATAGTGTTTCGCTAGTGGACAATTAACCAAATTTGACGCCCGACAACGCACTTACTAACCAACTTGTTAGGGTATAATGGCGCTGATGTGAGTACGGCAATCTGTTGATTGGCCGCTGCGAAATGCCAGCCAGATTCGGTTGGCGGCAGTCACTTAGCAGTACTATTTCAAGAGGATTTGTAAATGGCTGACAACCAGCAAGATGACAGGAAAACACTGCGCGACGGGCACGCGGTCTATCGCGAAGATATTCGCGACAAACATTTGCTGCCAGATGAGCCAAATGTCCGTAAATCCCTGAAATACGGGGCGGTTGGTTTATTGGGTATCGGGGTTGTCGGCATGTGGTCTGGCAACGTGCAGCGCGAAGGCCAACTAGCAGAGATCTCAAGAGAAAAAGCACAGGTTGACAGTGAGGTAGTACAGCTGACGAGCACTCTGGACGAAGCAACTGGAAAAGTTGAAGACTACCAAGCGCAAATTGCAGAATTGAAAAAACAAGTTCAGAGCGCGACAGCAAAGCTCGAAGAGACCGTATCGGACCGTGACTCAAAGCTGGCCGAGGCTGGAGAGCAGGTGGCGGTTTTGGAACAGCAGATTGTCGAGAAAGAGACAGCGATAACCGAATTGCAGGGTTTGCAGTCATTGGTTGAATCGCAAATCGGACAGATTTCCGAGCTGGAAGCGATAAAAACGGAGGCCGTCACTGAGATCACATCTCTACGCAGAAAAACGTCTGTGGTGGATTCCCTGCAAGCGGAAATTGCTGAGCTAACCACCGCGCGCGGTGCCATGGAATCGCGGCTGGTTGATATCGACACGCGTTCGATTGATCTGGCTGAGCGAACGAACACAGTGACACAAGAACGCGATGATGCCTTGCAGAAACTTGCTGAACTTGATGCAGAAAAGCAAGGAATGGTGTCTGAGCTTGGAATGCTGCGTTCAAGCCTTGCGGATGGGGCTGAAGCGGCCGACACCCTGAAGCAATCCTATGCTGACCTCGAAGCACAGTCGAACGGGAAATTGTATGAGCTGGAAGGCCAAATCACCGCTCTGACGGAGGAGTTAGGCGACGGTGAGGCGAAACGAGAAAATCTGCAAAAAAAAGTGGCGGAGCTCAATCAGCAACTTGACGGGATCACCGCAGAAAAGAATTCGCTGCAGGCTGAGCTGGCCAGTGGCACGACCCAGATTCAGGTGCTGGGCGCTGAGCGGGATTCTCTGGCCGAGGCACTGGCCACACAGAAGCTTCAAAGCGCCAACAAAATCGAGGAAGCCGTTGCATCATTTGGTCTGATGTCGACTGAACGGGATGGACTGCAGCAGCAACTGTCGTTGGTCAGTGGCGAGTATGAAAGCAGCAAAAAGGCGGCAGAAGGTACCATTGCGGATCTTGAAGGCGAGGTTGATGCGCTTAGCAAAGAAGTCGTTAATTTAACGCAGGCGCGTGATGCGCTGAAGGCAGAAAAAGCCCAGGTTGAGTCTGACCTGGCTGCTTTGTCAGAAGACAGTGAAACTCAGATCGCCTCTTTGACCTCGGAGCGGGATGCGGTGGCGGGTAACCTTGAGGCATTACAAGCAGACAGTTCCGGCCAGATCAACGAACTGCAATCTCAGGTTAATGGTTTATCGCAGCAAGTGGCTGACCTGACTTCAGCGAAAGATGTGCTTATCGAAGAAAAAACCAAGGTTGAAACAGATCTCGCTACCTTGATCGAGGAAAGCTCAGGCCAGGTGTCTGCTCTGACATCAGAGCGTGACGGGATCAGCGACAAGCTTGATCTGTTGCGCGGCGAAAGTTCAGTGAAAATTTCGGGTCTCGAAGATCAGGTGGGCGGCTTGACTCAGGAGGTAGCCGAACTCACGGCGGTTAGAGATGCACTGAAAGCAGAAAAAACACAGGTTGAGACTGAGCTTGCAGCGCTGCGCGACAGTAGCACTGCGAAAATAACCGGTCTTGAAGAGCAGGTAGATACACTTTCGCAAGAAGTCGCCTCTCTGGCGGCAACGCGCGACAGCTTGACGGCTGAACAAACCAAAATCGAAGCGGAACTGGCATCGGTAACGGAGCAGAAGGTGTTAGCAGAGACAGAGCTGACCTCTTTGGCTGATAGCAGTTCCGGTCAAATCACCGCACTGGCAGCCGAGCGCGAAGATATTGCGGGTCGATTGCAATTGTTAACTGAAGCCAGTGGATCAGAAATTACCGGATTACGCGCGCAGGTCACTGATCTGACCGGGCAGGTTTCTGATCTTTCGGCGCAACGTGACACCATGGTCGCCGAACTTGAAGCGTTGCAGGATGAAAAGCAGAAGCTGGCAGCAGAAAGCGAAAGTAAACTTGGATTATTTCAGGCTGATGTCATGCAGCTGACCAAAGAACGTGACGACATGACTTCACGGTCTGATGCCTACCGTGCTGAGACGCAGGCGACTCTGGCGATGCTGGAGTCAGATATTGATGACTTAAACGGGCAGATAGAAACACTGGCAGCTGAGCGCGGGGCGCTGGAAAAACGCAACCTCGAAGGTGAGCAGTCTCTGGCAGATCTGCGTGGTGAACGGGATGTGATTCAAGCGCGTCTGGACGAACTCGCCGCGAGTGGCTCAGAAAAAATAGAGAGCTTGCAGGGGCAGATTGCATCGATGGAAGGAGAGCTCTCGGATTTGACCGCGGAACGTGATCGGCTCAATACTGACTTACAAGCTGCTGCAGAGAACAACTCGTTGCTCAGTAGCTCACGCGATATGGTGAGCAGGGAGAAATCGCTGCTGCAGGGAATCGTCGACAGTGAGCGGGCCGCCGGTCAAGAAAAGAGAGTACAGCTGGAAGAGCAGGTGGCTGCCCTGAACACAGAGCTCAGCGCCGTCAAAGCCAGTGAGCAGGAGGCCGCAGCGCAGGTGGCCGATATGGACCGCCAACTCAATGAAATGAGGCTGGCAAGAGATTCTGTCGCCACAGAGCGCAACGGTTTGTTTTCGCAAATACAGAGCAGTCAAGCGCAGATTGGTGAGTTGGACAGTTTACTGGCCGATCTGAACCTTCGTCTAGCCAGCGATGCCGAGCAGCGCTCTTCGTTGCAACAGGAGCTGGATGGTTTAAAGCTGGAAAATTCCCAGCGTGTAGCTTCGTTACAGGCCACAGTGGATGAGCTAAGTAATCAGAATTCGACCATTCTGGAAGACCGCGCAGCTATGGAGGCAAAGCTCAATGCTGCGCTGGCTGACAGTACCAATGCCTCTACCGCGCTGGAAGCACAATTGCTGGAGGTGTCTCAGCGTCGGGATGCTCTGTTGGCAGAGTTGGAAAGCCTCAACGCCGACAATTCAGCAACGCTTGATAAACTGAACGGTGATCTTGGTGCCTTGACTCAAGCAAAGGCAGCCGCGGACAAGGAGCTTGCCGAGGTGGTGGCGGCCAAGTCGGCGGTTGAGGGCGAACTCGCCGATGCGTTAGCTGCCAGGACAGCTATTGAGGGTGAGCTTGCCGATGCTGCGCAAGCCAAAGCGGCGGTTGAGAGTGAGCTCGCCGGTGTAACGGAGGCTAAGGTTGCGTTGGAAAGCGAGCTTGCCAGTGTCACTGATGCGAAGGCTGCTGTAGAGAGTGAACTTGCCGGTGTTGCAGAGGCTAAGGTTGCCCTGGAAGCTGAACTTGCCAGTGTCACGGAAGCCAAGGCTGCCGTAGAGAACAACCTTGCCAGTGTCACAGCTGCCACGGCTGCGGTGGAGAGTGAGCTTGCACGTATGGCGGCAGCACAGACTGCTGTTGAGAGTGATTTGGCCGGTGTGGTCGATGAGAAAGCAGGGCTTGATGCCGACTTTGCAGCGCTGGCCGCAGAGAAAGCCGCAACCGAAGCTGAGCTTGCCGGGCTGGTGGAAGCTAAGGCGGGGCTCGACGCTGAACTTGAAGCGGCACTCAGCAAGGCCACGGAGCTTGCTGCAACCGGAAAAAGTCTTGCCGAGGAACGGGACTACCTGCTTGGTTTACTGGATAATGAGCGAGATTTGCTGCACGCAGCAACGACAGACAAGGAAGCTCAGAGTGAGCGTATCGCTGACCTGGACGGCGAGCTTGTTGCGCTCAAGGGCGAGCTTGAAACTGCCCGGGCAGCCAGCGAGCAACGTGGTGATCAGACACAGATGCTTGAAACTCAGGTAGATAAATTTGAGGGACAAATTGACAAGCTGAACACGCAGCTGTCGGCGCTGTCTGAGTCGCGGGATGCAGCACGACGAGAGCTTGATGATTTACGTAGTAATCTTGACAACGCGGAAGAGCAGTTAATTAGCTCGCGTCGTGAGATTGATCAGTTGATGGCGGTGAAAGTATCAACTGAAGATAAGTTACGCGCCGATCAGGTAAGAGCGATCGATGTTGGTGAGTCTGTGACAACGAGCTTGCTGGATGCGGGTGTTAACGATGCTACGGTGCGGGTAAGAAGTGATAATTCGATCGGTATTCGAGTCGCCAGTGGCAGCTTGTTTACGACGGGAAGTACAACGGTGAGTCCCGAAGGACAATCGGTGCTGGGTATCGTTGGTGACACGATCGGTGGTTATGATGACTACGGCATTCGTGTTGAAGGCCACACTGACAACATCCCCATAGGTGAAGCACTGGCACAGGTCTACAAGAGCAACTGGGAACTATCGGTGGCGCGGGCTGCGTCAGCGGTTCGGTATCTGAGCAGTCAGGGCGGGATCGAAGCCAATCGTATGTCTGCGGTAGGTTTTGGCGAGTACAATCCCGTGGCCGATAATGAGACCGATGCCGGTCGCGAGCAGAACCGTCGTGTCGAGATAGTGCTTTACCCGAGACGATAGCGTGCTTCTGTGATGCAGAGGCGATTGTACGGCGAGAGACAGGGATGGGCCTGTCTCCGCTGTTTATCTAATAGTCGAGACCGGCGAGTTTATGCGCATACCTCTGTTCCCGTTGTCCAGCATTGTTTTGCCTGGCGGATTGCTGCCGCTACGCCTGTTTGAGCGGCGTTATCTGGATATGGTGCGGGACTGTTTCCGGCAACAGTCTGGTTTCGGTGTGTGCCTGGTCAAGCAAGGCGGGGAGGTGGGCGATGCTGCGTTGCCTTATCCATGTGGAACCCTGATAAAAATAATTGACTGGGATCAGGATGACGGTGGTTTGCTGAACATTGTTGTGCAGGGTGAGCAGAAATTTCGAATCACCGAAACCAGCGTTGACGACGCTCAACTGCTGTCTGGTGAGGTCGAGCTTCTGCCTCTCGAGGTACCGGCGCCAGTGCCTGATGATCTCTCCTACCTGCAGGACTCCATGCAGCAGATTCTGCGACAGGTCGCACCGTCAATTGAGTATCAGCAACCGCAGTTTGATGATGCGTTGTGGCTGGGTAGTCGCTATGTTGAGTTACTGCCGGTGCCAGGGGATGTCAAACACGAGTTGGTGGCGATGAATGATCCTGTAGGTCGGCTCAGATCGATTGCAGATTTAATGGCTGCATTTTCAGTGGCGGTGCAAGACTCCTGACCAGTGATGCGGGTGGCGCTGTTGCTATTGCAGATCCAGTGTATAGAGCTTTGAGCCCCGGTTGGATTGGTCGCATAAATTGTTGCGAATGTCTGGTAGCTGCTGCAGGTCAGCCGGTACAAAACCTTGCTCACGAAACCAGTGGCCACTGCGCGTGGTGAGTGCGAAAAGGCTGATGCAGTGCATTTTTCTAGCGGCCTTTATCAGGTACTGAACCAGTTCTGCAGCCTTTCCGCTGTCGCGAAATTTAGGGTGTACGGCAAGGCAGCCGAGTTCTGCTTGATTGTCGTAGACAGTCAAGCTGGCGCACCCCATGACACTGCCATCGCGTTCGGCGACAATAAACTCTGCCAGCTGTCTTTCGAGATCCTGCTTTGAGCGGTTGCGCAGTGTGCCATCGTCAATGAGCGGTTGGATCAATTGCATGATACCAGCAACA
The DNA here is from genome assembly GCA_938003855.1 of uncultured Granulosicoccaceae bacterium. Lineage (GTDB taxonomy): Bacteria > Pseudomonadota > Gammaproteobacteria > Granulosicoccales > Granulosicoccaceae. The sequence goes on from CALKXD010000273.1 coordinate 24,192, forward strand.
TCACGATTGCTGGCGGGGCGAATGGTGTCGTAAGAGCCGGAGTCGACCAGCAGCCCGCTGCCGTCGCGAGTAAGTAGCTCCTTTAAAAGAGCACCATCTTGCTCGCTACTGACGATGTGGCATCTTTTAACACCATTGCGACAAGCGTGCAGAGAGCGCTCGATTATAGATTGAAGCGGTAGCAGCGACTCTGGTAGGGATTGTGCCGAAAAGGAGGAATCAGTGGCTGAAATTTCACGCAGTGCGAATGCTTTATCGGCAGATTGGCAGGTGGCATCCTGGTGAAGAAAGATCAGTTTTTCAGCGTTCAGATCGATGGCCGCCTGTAGCGCGACATCTTCGGCATGCAGGTTAAACAACTCTCCGGTAGTGGAGTAACCTATCGGCGACAGCAACACCACCATACCGTTGTCAAGTAACTGCCGGACCTTGCTCTTGCGGAATTTTCTGACTTCACCGGTATGACAGTAGTCGATACCAAGGCGTATGCCGTAGGGTTTCGCAACGACAAAATTACCGCTGCAAACGGTCACCTGCGCCCCTGACATCGGTGTGTTTGGCAGGCCGGAGGAGAATGCGGATTCAATCTGGCAGCGAATTTTACCTAAGGCAGCGTGTAAAGCCGGCAGTACAGTGCTGTCTGTGATGCGAACTTTGTCGCTGCTGGCCACCGCAGGTTGATCTGCGAGGGCGGGTGGACCGAAGTGTGCTTCGATTCCGCTTGCCGTCATCTCCGCATCGATTTGCGGGCGCATGCCGTGGACCAGTACCAGTCGAACACCCATATGACTGAGCAGCGTCAGGTCGTGGATGAAGCTTGCAAACCCCGCGCTATTGAGTAGCTCCCCGTTAAACCAGATCACCAGCGTACTGTCGCGATGCGAATTGATGTACGGCGAGGTATGGCGCAGCCAGTGGATAGGGAAATCGGTGCTGCCTTGATCTGACGTCATGGTAGTAATGTATCACTGAGAATTAGTTCGTGCGTCACCTGCGACGCGGTATTTTCTCCGAGATCAGCCCGATTGGTGTTGTTTCGGCCTATCAAGAGGGGTTTTCACCAGACAATCATACGATAACGGAACCATAAGCATGCAATGGGGTTCTAATTTTCGTTGAGTGGACTTCTTCTGCACACGGACGCTTGCGATTCTGTCGTCGACGCTATACTTGTAAGGCCGATGTCGGGTAACCGCTATAGTGGGTGGCTCCGGTGTCACTGACTCATCCTGGATAAACTTTTGCGAAAATTAAAATTGGGCTTTCTGGTGTTTTCCCTGGCGCTTGCCGTGTTACCTGCTCGTGCGCAGGAGGCCAGTGTTGAGTGGTCGGGGGTAATCGCCAAAGCGGTGCCTTCGGTGGTGTCTTTGCAGATCTCCTATGTGCGCGATTTTGTTGAAGCGGATCAAGGGGTGAGTTCTGCAACCGGGTTTGTGGTCGATGCCGAAAAGGGCATAATTTTGACGAACCGGCATGTGGTTGGTGCCGGTCCGGTTGCCATCACCGCGACCTTTCAAAATCTCGAGCGAATAGACGTGGTTCCGCTGTACCGGGATCCGGTGCATGATTTTGGTTTTTTGCGGTATGACCCCAATGAGCTAAAACGTAATGCGCCTGAGTCATTGACGCTTAACCCGGCGGGTGCGGCGGTTGGGACCGATATACGTGTGATAGGCAGTGATGGTGGTGAGCAGTTGTCAATTCTGGCGGGAACGATAGCGCGCGTCGATCGGCGTGCTCCGAATTATGGTCGCTATGGCCACAATGATTTCAATACCTTTTATTTGCAGGCGGCTTCGTCAACGTCTGGTGGATCCTCCGGCTCTCCGGTGCTGAATCAATCAGGAGAAGTCATTGCTTTAAATGCTGCGGCAAACAGCAGCACGGCAAGCAGTTTCTTTCTGCCGCTGGACAGAATTAAATACGCGCTGGAAAAACTCCAGGCGGGTGAGCCTGTCGCACGCGGTACTGTGCAAACGGTATTTGAGCAGCGTCCGTTTCGGTTGCTGAGCCGGTTGGGGTTGAGTGACGATGTTGCACAGCGTATCCAGCAGGAGTTTCCGCAAAGTAACGGCATGCTGCTGGCCAGGCAAATACTGGTCGGTGGTGTTGCTGAACAGAGTCTGCAGGAAGGGGATATTCTGCTGGCGATCAACGGTCAGCCGGTCCCCGAATTTATTCGCCTGGCGGAGATTCTGGATTCGTCGATTGGAAAGGAGATCGAGTTTTCTGTCATTCGACAAGGGCAGACGGTGGTCGAGAAAGTTGTTGTGCAGGATATGGAGTCCCTGCAACCCAGGCGACTGGTGGAGTTGGGTGGATCGGTTTTCCATAATGTTTCCGTGCAGCGAGCGCGTGGCATGAATCTGCCGCAGCGTGGTGTGATCGTGGCCAAATCCGGTTATGAGTTTGCCCGGGCAGGTGTGCCTCGTGATGCACTGATCACTGAGCTGAATGGACTGCCGGTCAACACCGTAGAAGACTTACTGGAGACAATCCGCACAGCCACCGGAAGCACCGAGTGGCGGCTGCGCTTTATAGAGCCGGGTAGAGAGTTTACTTCGGCTGTGGCGCGTGTCGATATCAATAGTAAATGGTTTGGTGCAAAAACCTGTGATCAGCGCGATGACGTCCGTTTCTGGGCGTGCGAGGCTGTGGAAGTGTCGGAAAGTAGTGAACCCCCAAAGCCACTCACCAACGTTGTATTGCCCGGCTATAAAGATCCACGTATTCAGGCCGTAGCGCCCTCGTTGGTGCGATTGTCGTTTGATATACCGCATGCGGTTGATAACGTTTATGCCAAGAGTTTTAGTGGAGTAGGCTTGATCGTTGATGCAGAGCGAGGGCTGGTGGTTACGGATCGAAATACTGTGCCTATTGAGTTGGGTGATCTGGAAATGACTTTTTTCTCAACCTACAAAATACCCGGGCGAGTTGCGTATTTACATCCTTTGCACAATATAGCGTTGCTGGAATACGACCCGTCATTGCTTGGTGATGTGACGATAAAACCGTTGCCATTGGCGGACAGCTTTCCTGCGCTGGATAACCCGCTCGAGTTAATTGGTTATCGAAATGACGGCACTATTCGAAAGCAAAATGTACCGAATCCCTCTGAAGTAACTTTGTACTTCAGTCTTCCGCAGCTGTCTCGCTTCCAGCAAGTGCCGATTGATGTTCTCAGTGTCGCGCTGCCGGGTCCGACCCTGGGTGGTCCGCTGGTCGATGGGGATGGCGTTGTGCAGGCGTTGTGGCAGAGTTTTGCCTATCAGGACGGTGACGATATCAAGGAAGCTGAGTGGGCAATGCCCGCTGCAATGGTGCGCAGAGTGGTTGAGCAATATTTGAGTGAAAAGCCGTTTTATGTTGCCCCGGCGATGTTCCAGTACAAGTCGCTTGATCTGGCCAGAGAGCAAGGCCTGGCGGACGAATGGATTGCAAAAATAGCGGCGTCAGGTGTCGAGCATCGGCGCGCTATTTCAATTAGTCAGGTCGTCGGTACAGCTGCTAATTCGCTTAAGACCGGGGATATACTTCTTGACGTTGATGGGCAGCTGCCATCTACTCTGAGTGAACTTGAAGCGCTGTTTCAAAGGGAGCGCGTCAGTGTGCTGGTGCTGCGCAACGGGCAGGAAATCAGTGTGGAAGTCACCCCCATTGAGCATGCCCGGCAGGGTACCGACCGGGCTCTCCTCTGGGCTGGGTCTCTGATTCAGGAAGCGCACTTTGAGCTGGGGTATCAGCGTGGCAACATTACCGAAGGAGTCTTCATCAGCGGCACTCTGAGCGGTTCTCCTTCGATCCAGGATCGGCTCTACCGCAATCGATTTATTGTCGCTGTTGAAGGTGTACCGATAGCTTCTATCGACGACTTTATCTCCGAGGTTGCTAAGAAAGATCCAGCCGATCCTGTGCGTCTCACGGTGGTTGCAATGAACGGTTATCGTTCGGTGGTCAGTATTCAGCCTGAGTATAATTTCTGGCCGACCACGGAACTCTGGCGAACGGATTCCGGCTGGCAGCGAAGAAATCTGAATCCGGATACCGTGGCGGTTGTAGATTAGTCGCATGGCGGTCGCTGTTGTCTCGGCCTGCACAAGCTCGTAAAATTCGAGGATGAATCAAACCGTAAAGATAGCGCAAACCGCCGACGTTATTGTTGTGGGTGGCGGCATGGTTGGCGGGTTAACGGCAGCGGCATTTGCGCGTTGTGGTCTCGAGGTGACGGTGTTGGAAAAGCGGCTGCCAGCCCCGTTTTCAGTCGAGCAGCACGATATCCGTGTGTCGGCAATAAGCTATGCCACTGAGCGTATGTTCGAGGCGGTCGGTGCATGGGAGGCTATGCGTGCTATGCGCGTCTGCCCGTTCAGGCGTATGTTGGTTTGGGATAGACTGTCGGAGGCCAGCACTTTGTTCGACAGTAAAAAGATTGATCAGGATTGGTTGGGACATATCGTTGAGAACCGGGTAATCCAATCGGGATTATGGCAGTGCCTGCAAGAACTTCCGAATGTACGGTTGATGTGCCCGGCAAGCTTGCAGTCACTGAGTATCGATGACAATCAGGCGCGGATTCAGCTCGATTGTGGTTTTACATTGACTGCGCCATTGATTATCGCAGCCGATGGAGCGCAGTCTCTGGTTCGAGAACTGGCTGGTATTGATGTCGACGGTGAGAGCTATGCGCAGCACGCACTGGTAGCAACGGTCACTACAGAGTCGTCCCAGCAGGACATCACCTGGCAGCGTTTTACTCCCGAGGGTCCGCAGGCGTTTTTGCCCTTGTGCGGTAATCGCGCATCGATGGTTTGGTACCAGAGTGCAGAGGTGGTTGCCGAGCTGAAGGAATTACCGGAACATGAATTTTTACAGCGGATGCAGGCCGAATTTCCCGACCGCCTGGCCAGGTTGCTGACCCTGGAGTCGCGTGGCAGTTTTCCGTTGCATTGGCAACAGGCAAAAAGCTATGTGGTGCCGCGCGTCGCTCTGGTGGGTGATGCGGCCCATTCAGTTCACCCGCTAGCAGGCCAGGGGGTTAACATGGGCATGCTGGATGCGGCAGCGCTGGTGGAATGTGTTATGGATCGATACCACGCTGGAGCTGATATCGGCAGTCTTCGCACGCTGCGTCGCTATGAGCGATGGCGCCGTGGCGAGAACAAGCTGATGATCAAACTGCTGGACGGAATTCACCACACCTTCCAGGATGATGGTGATGCGGCAGGTGGAATGGAGCGCGCGGTGCTGAAGACTGCCCGGGCGGTTGCTTTGCGCGCTGCAGGCAACGTTGGACCGATCAACAAGCTTTGCATGCGTATGGCGATGGGCCTTGAAGGAGAATTGCCGGCTTTGGCGCGAGGTAGATTGCCGTTGCGTGAGATGCCGGCGTAACACGCCGGCAGGCACATGAGAGGTGTTTAGCTTACCCGGTGATCAGGCAGCTTTGGCAAGGTCGCGTGTCAGGTACTGGTAATTGCTGACGGCATCCGCCAGAATTTCCAGACTCGCTTGCAACGGGTGATTTTTAGACCGACCAGGACTGAATTTGTACTTCCGGAAAATATCCTGGGCGGCCTGGTACTCGGCTTCGCTACTTATTGTCATGTCTTTCCCCAAATATCGTGTGCGTCACGGGTACCACGCGGTGTGGTAACGCGATCGGTTTTATGGTTGTATTGCGAGCAGGTTGATACAGCCGATGAACTTGCTCGGCCACTGTTACGGCGGCGATGTATTTTTCTTTACTGGTATCGTATTCCTTTACCTAATTTCTACCGCGAGCGGTACACTCGTGTGACTTGCTGTCGTTTGGTAAAATGCAGCTAACGCCTTTATGTGGCCTCGATTTAACTCCTGCCAGAGCACCAAGATGACCCTCAAGGGTAGTAATACAGAAAAAAATCTAAAAGCGGCTTTCGCACGAGAAGCACAAGCGAACAGACGCTATGTTTACTTTGCCTCGAAAGCCGAAATCGAAGGATTCAGTGATGTTGCTGTAGCGTTTCGTTCAGCCGCTGAAGATGAAACCGGGCATTCTTCCGGTCATTTGGAATACCTTGAAGAGTGTGGTGATCCGGTAACCGGATCGCCGTTCGGCGGCACTGTAGCTAATCTGAAAAGTGCCATCGCTGGCGAGACTTTTGAATTTGATACCTTCTACCCCGCAATGGTGCAGCAGGCACGGGAGGAGGGCCTCAATGACATTGCCGACTGGTTCGAGACGCTGGCCAGAAGTGAGAAGGCGCATGCTGCAAAACTGCAGAAACTACTGGAAAAGATCGAGAGCGAAACTGCGGACTAATGATCCGCTAATAGCGTTGGCTTGGGGCCGCTGACTGGCGTACTGGCGTTGGCAGTTGCCAGTTAGGAATACGTTTTTTGCTTGCGTTGTAGAAGCCAAAACCAAGCTTCGTGGTCATTAGATGAAACAGTCACTGGCGGTCTGAACGCATCGCAAGTTCGCTTAACAGGACGCCAAAAACCAGCTGTCCTGTGTGCAGCACGGGATTTGACCAAGCGTGGCAAATGCTAAAGTTGGGGGCGGCAGCTTGCGGGCTTTTGCCGCAATCAACAACCTCATCTGCCCACAGCGTATTGCAGGCTATGTTTTTGAACTAACCCGAAGGACAAGATCCACGCTGGTGATTGATTCCTCCGGGGCGAGTTCTCTGAGCTTTGGAACAGCAAGTTGGATCGGGTCTATATCGCGGATTTCTCCAGTATCAACATTCAATATATGGTGGTGATCAGAGATATTGCTATCGAACAAAGTGCGTTGTGAATCGATAACAACTTCCCGTAGCATGCCTTGCTCGACAAACAGCTTTAGGGTGTTATACACCGTAGCTTTTGACACGTACGTATCGCCGAGATTAACCTGAACAAGCACGCTGTCAGCTGACAAATGCTGCCTGTGTTTAAACATGCAGCGGGCAATGGCCAGTCGTTGCCGGGTTGGATTGACCTGATGGTCGTGAAGGAGGCGAGCCAGTCCGGCATCCGTGTTCTCATCCGTAGGGTTGCCACTATCGTCACCGTCTTTCACAAGCGTTATTCCCTGTTTGACTTGAGTTCTGAGGCTGGTCGTACTCACCAGCGACGTTGCGGTTAGGGGTGTTGTATTTGCAACTTAATGATTATTGCATCAACCGTCACGTGGGTATATAGCGAACCGAACATGCTTGTCGCTCTGATGTAACAAGCGGGAAACTTTGCGTCGACAGGAGTCTCGAGTCAGGCGTTTGTGAGGCAAGTAGTGCTTATGCTGTGGAAGATGAAAAAAATGATCAATTAGCCTCTGCAACTCAAGTAAAGTACCCGCATTTCTTTACCGCCGGGCGTCAGATTATGAGTAATTCGCAAAAAGTTGGTTTTGTCAGTCTTGGCTGCCCGAAAGCTCTGGTGGACTCCGAACGAATTTTGACCCAATTACGCATTGAGGGTTATGACATCGAACCTCAGTATGAGGGGGCCGATTTGGTTATTGTTAATACCTGCGGCTTTATTGACAGTGCCATTGAGGAGTCGTTTGATGCGATTGGCGAGGCGTTGGATGAAAACGGCCGCGTAATCGTGACAGGGTGTCTGGGGGCTAAGCCGGGTGACATTGAAGCGCGCTTCCCTAAAGTTCTGGCAGTAACCGGGCCTCAGGCATACGAGGAAGTGATGACAGCAGTGCATCGGCATTTGCCACCGCGCAGCTACGATGCAAAGATTGACCTGGTGCCACCACAGGGCATCAAACTGACACCTAGACATTATGCCTACCTGAAAATATCAGAAGGCTGCAATCATAATTGCAGTTTTTGCATTATCCCGTCCATGCGCGGGAAGCTCGTGAGCCGGCCGGCTGGCGATGTAGTAGCGGAGGCCGAGCGACTGGTGGCCTCAGGGGTTAAAGAATTATTGGTGATTTCACAAGACACGAGCGCTTATGGTCTCGATACCCGGTATGCCACTTCTTTCTGGAATGGTCGACCGGTGAAGGCACGCTTGAAAGAGCTGTGTGAAACGCTTGCCGGGTTCGGCGTTTGGGTGCGGCTGCACTACGTTTATCCCTATCCGCATGTCGATGATATTATCCCGCTTATGGCAGAGGGGAAAATACTCCCCTATCTGGATATTCCGTTTCAGCACGCCAGTGCGGGTATTCTCAAATCAATGAAGCGGCCGGCGGCCACTGAACGCAACCTCGATCGAATAGAGGCCTGGCGGAATATATGCCCGGATATCACCCTTCGCAGTACCTTTATTGTCGGATTTCCCGGTGAGACCGATGACGATTTCGACGAGTTGCTTGGCTTTCTGCGTGAGGCCCGTCTGGATCGTGTCGGTTGTTTTCAATACTCACCTGTCGAAGGGGCAGCCGCAAATGCACTGCCTGATCCCGTCGCGCCTGAAGTCTCGGAAGAGCGGTGGCACAGATTTATGGAAACTCAGGCTGAGATCAGTTCGCAGCGACTAAGCGAGAAAGTTGGCCGTACCATGCAGGTGCTGATTGACAGTTACGATGATAACGGGGCGGCCATAGGCCGGAGCAGTGCCGATGCCCCCGAAATAGATGGGAGTGTAATTATCGAGCACCCACCGACCGGAATTGGCATCGGTGACTTCCATACGGTTAAAATAACCGGGTCGGGTGATTATGACTTGTGGGCTGAGATTGCGCGGTAGTCAATAGATGAATTCAGCCTTCGATGGTGATATCGCGTCTGGCTGTGGACAACGACACAGTGAATCCGGCAATCACATCAACGAGTGAAAGCAGTGTCAGGATCAGAAATGTCGCTGATCCCATCTCACGGACAATCAACAACTCCACTAGAAACACAACAAATACGCAGAGCGACAGTACGTGATCCAGCAGGGCTTGATAGGTGGCTCGGGTCGATTTGAGAATCTCTATATAGAGTATGGCGATCCCCACCAGGACGAAGAGAATATTCCATGTGATGGTGAGCGTAGCACCGGATGACGGGATCTCAAATGAGGCGATTGTAGAGTCCGGAATGTAGTCCTCGGGTGTGCTGAGGAAAATAATCAGGTTGTAGGAAAACAGCAGAAGCATGTTTAGCGGAATCGAAAGCAGGGTTTTCATCGGCGGCTCAACTCACTTGTTTAACTCAGCTAAAAGCCGATCCTTGGCCTGATTTACGCGGGTCGCGAGATAGTCGTTTCCACCTTTGTCGGGATGTAATTTTGTCATCAGGGTTCGATGTGCGCGTGTGATTTCTGCTTTGCTCGCACCGGGGGATAGCCCCAGAATATTCCATGCATCATCCAGCGAAATGCCTGCTTCTTCCGCGGGTGTCGACTGTTGGCCCGCTCCGGCCCAATGCTGAGCAGCTTCAGGGTGTACCTTTTGAATGTAGGCGTCCAGTAAACGAACCGCTTCCGGGTCCTTTTTTATGCAAAACTCGTAAAAGTGCTCGAGCTCAGTCAGATTGAGTGAGGACAGGGTTCTACCAGCAAATGATCCGCTGGTGATTGAACCGTCAATTTGACCGGTTTGGTGGTCAAGGGTCATCGCAAGTGTGGCCGTGGTGACACGGGAAGCACCTGCAGTGGAATGCTGCTGAGCTCCGCTGCGATGCAGAAATTGCCGAATTTGCGGATAAAAACGCATCAGCAGCGGCGCGACCCGCCAGGCTGCAGCCACCAGGCCACCGATTAACGCGAAGATCGCGTTCGCTCTGCCGGTAGCGACAGCCAGCAATACAATCGCAAACAACAGTATCAGCGCGGGTTTCACCAGCCCTTTCGGGCCTTGGCTAATGAGTTTTTTACCGTACAGGTGGTACAGCAAATAACCCACGCCGAAAAGGATCAACAGAAATATGAATCTGGTCAAGAGAGTGTGTCGTGAGTGCGAAACTGCAGTGTACTTAAAAAAGCGGCTTTGTTGCAGATTGATGCAGCGCTAAACCGGTAATTTTAACGATTGCAATTTACAGCGGTGCAATTGTGTGGTTTATAATGGTGTCATGACTAAAAGCGACAGCGGCAAGCTGCGAAAGTCTGGTGAAACCACCAGTGTTGATGGCTTTCTGCGTCAACTGGAAGCAACACCGCAGCGACCTGCTCGTGATGGGCGTCCCGGTCGTCTCATTTTCGCGATGGATGCGACGGCGAGTCGAGCGCCCACTTGGGATATGGCGTGTCACCTTCAAAGCCAGATGTTCAGCGAAACCGGGGCGATTGGACCGCTGGACATCCAGTTGGTATTTTTTAGAGGATACAAGGAGTGTAAGGCATCGAAATGGGTCGGCTCTGCCGGCGAAATGCTGCGCTTGATGCGTTCTGTTCAGTGTCTTGCCGGCAGAACGCAGATTGAGCGTGTCATTAAACACGCATTGCACGAGGTAAAAACAACCGAAGTCGATGCAATTGTATATGTCGGTGACAGTTTTGAAGAGCAGATTGACGTCGTTGGTGAGTTGGCTGGTGAACTGAAGCTCAGGAAGTTGCCGATGTTTTTGTTTCAGGAAGGGAACAATTTCAGTGCGAGCGATGCTTTTCGGCAGTTGGCTATCTTGAGTGGCGGCGCGCACTGTTCGCTCGATCAGAATAGTGCATCTCAACTCGGAGAATTACTGACAGCTGTCGCTGTTTTTGCCGCTGGCGGGAGATCTGCGCTGGATGCCTACGGGAAAGTCTCTGGTCCTTTGACCCGGAGACTGCTGGCACAACTATAGGCAATACAACGAGTTTACACTTAGATTGCAGCTAGATTTACTGCCTATCTCGAAGTCACTTTAAGATTAGTAGCTGCGGCGTTGTGACTCGCTTTGACGAGTCGAGGTACGGCAAGCTACTATTGCGAGTTAAGTCGCAAGATTGGAGGGGTGCGGCGATTGCGAATACAGGGAGGTTGTCGTGGCAAAGCTAGTTGTATCAAGAGCATGGATGCAGATTGGTGAGTCTATAGTCTCCCCGGGGATGATGATTTTTTACAGTTCGTTCAGAAATCTGAACACATATCACTGTAATTAATACATCCTCACGTTAAGCTGGTCGGGTGAGACAAAAGATTTGATCTCGCTGTGAATTCAATAGAACGACGCCAGGGTTCAAGCGGAATTTTGTGCGTTACCTACAGTGAACTTACCAAAAGGTAGTAGTTAGATGAGTGAGACCTCAGCCAGTGACGTCCGGCAAGCTGAAAGGTTCAGGGACGACACATCAAATCGTGGAGAAGATGCAGTCGATTTGCGCGGCATCATAATCACGCTACGCAAGTATAAGTGGCCTATTATACTTACAACGGCACTGGCAACGGCAGTCACCGCGTTGGTTGTGTCGAGCATTACTCCCGAATATCGTTCGACAGCAACTCTGTTGTTTGAAGACGGTCAGTCCAAAACCGGGTTCGAAAACCCCTTTGTGGAGTTTGGTCAATCAAAGCAGGACATCCAGACCCAGGTTGAGGTGCTTAAGTCACGTACCCTCGCTGAGCGTGTGGTTGCTGAGCTGAATCTAAAGGAGCATTGGGAGTACAACAGCCAATTGCCGGTTCCGGATCAGTACCGAGACGCCGGGCCTCTGGCTCAGGTTAAAGACCAGGTGAAGGCACTGTTGCCAGCCGGCCAGACTGACGAAGCTGATTTACTGGCTGCTGATGAGCAGTACCTTCGCGATCAAATGGTACGCAAGCTGATGCGCCGGACCAGTGTGTTTCCTCTCAAGCAGACTAATCTGGTTCAAGTGAGTGTCGATGGCGTTGACAGGGCTCTGGCAACGAAAATCGCGAATGGCATGGGCTACGCCTACGTCACTTACCAGCTTGAGCAATCGGATGGCCGGAATTCTGAAGCAAAGGCCTTTTTGCAGGAAAAGGTCGATGAGTTAAAGGTAAAACTCGATCAGTCTGAGCAGTCCCTGCTTGCCGAGAGACGCCGGGTGGGTATCAGTGGCGATGGCGGTGATTACCTCAATCAAACGATTGCGTTATTCAATAATCGCCTGGTGGATGCCAAGACCAACCTGGAGGTGGCTCGCATACAGTGGAATGAAGTGAGAGGCGTGCAAGCTGCTGGGCCGGTATCCAGCGGGCAGGTTACCTTGTCAGAGGTTGGAGCCGGTGAATCTCCCAGCGCAATTCAATATCAGTATGTCGGTACAGCGGCTGAGGTTTTGCCTGTCGTTGATTCTAATCCGTTGGTTCAGCGCAATAAGCAACTGGTGCAGGAGAGCCGTCGACAGTTGGACGAACTGAGTAACCGCTATGGTCGCAAACATCCCAGGGTGGTAGACGCACTGTCAAATTTCGAAACAGCGACTGCCAATCTTGATCGGCAGATAGCAAATGTTATTTCCTCAACTGAAAAGCAGTTTCTGGCAGCTCAGCGACAAGTTCAGTCTATCGAAGCGGATATTCGTCGAGAAGAACAAAAGCAATATGGCTTGAGTGAAGGGCGAGTTGCAATCAAAGAGGTAGAACTTACGCGTGATGCCACGAAGCGCTACTACGAAGAGGCGCTGTCAGAACTGCGGGATTACCAGGAAAAGAATCTCCAGACCGTACCAATGTCTATCTCTGATTTGGCAGCGATTCCGGAAACGCCGGTTCGACCTAAGAAAACACTGATGGTCATGCTGGGTTTCCTCCTCAGTCTGTTTGGAATATCGGCAATACTGTTTGCCTATGAAAGCATGAAAGAAACCGTGCAAGGCATTAACGACGTCGAAAAGAAATTAGGCATACCTGTCTTTGGTATCGTGCCGGTGGTCAAGGGCGGTTTGTTCGGCAAAAAGACGGTGCCGTTGATTCCAGGTGAGTTTGAAGACAAGCGAGGCGCATTCGAAGAAGCGATACGTACTATTCGTACCAGTGCCACTGTGTCTGATCTGGAAGAGCATCAGCAGGTCATTATGGTGACGTCATCGGTCCCGGGTGAAGGTAAGTCTACTGTGGCGAGCAACCTGGCTTACTCAATGTCTAAGCTGGAAAATGTCGTGTTGATCGAAGCGGATATGCGTCGGCCTGGTTTGGGTAGAGCGCTGGGCATCAAGAGTCACGGCCTCTCTGATTTGCTGGAAGGCGAAGCCTATCTGGAAGATTGCATGCGCTTTGATGCGATCGGCAAGCTTGACATCATTCCGGCCGGCCGAATTCCTGAAACCCACCTTGAGCTTCTGGCATCGCCTGAATTTGCTGAACTGATCGACTTGTTGAAGTCCAGATACGATCGTATCGTTATCGATCTGGCACCGGTTCAAGCTGTTAGTGATGCGATTGTTGTGGGTAAGTATGCTGATTCAGCGATCTATGTCGTGAAGGCTGACAGCACGGCAATGCCGGTGGTACAGCGCGGTGTAGACAGGCTGCGGGAAGTCGGTATCAACGTCGCAGGCGCGGTTATATCGCAGGTTGATCTCAGCAAAGTGGCCTCCTACGGTGGGGATTACTACTACCAGGGTTACTACGATTACTACGGTTACGGTGATGCAACCAGCAAGCCGCGTAACCGGCAGAAAAAGGCATTGCTGCGAGATGACAATACCTTTGCCGAGAAGTCCAGGCGCCGGGAAGAGAAACGAGATGCGAAGAAAATCTCTGATCTTCGGGATCGACGCGAAAGGCGTGATCCGTCAATCGGTGACGATACAGTCGCTTAGGTAGTTCTGCAGGCTGGCCAACGGTCAGCCTGTTTGAAAGGTGTTTTAAAAAAAAGCCGCTTACAGCGGCTTTTTTTGTGGGATGAACTTGCGGGCCCGCTACTCTGGAGCTCGGCCGTATACATCGTCGAATCGCACAATGTCGTCTTCACCAAGGTAGCTGCCGGATTGAACCTCTATCAATTCCAGGGGGATTTTGCCTGGATTCTCTAAGCGATGTGTAGCCCCCAGAGGAAGATAGGTTGACTGATTTTCCGTGAGCATTATTTCATCGTCATCGCACGTTACAATGGCGGTGCCCTCGACAACAACCCAATGCTCGGCGCGGTGATGGTGCTTCTGCAGTGAGAGCTTTGCGCCGGGCTTAACCGTGATTCTTTTGACCTGAAAGCGTGTGCCCAGATTGATCGTTTGATAGCTTCCCCACGGACGGAATACCTGCGTATGCGTGTCTGCTTCGCCTCGACCCGCTGTTTTAAGCATTAAGGCGAATTTCTTAGCGTCTTGCGCGCTGGCGTTGTTGGTCACCAACACGCTGTCGCGAGTTTCAATGATTGATATGTTTTGTAGCCCGAGAGCGGCAACTAATCGTGAGCCTGCGTTGACATAGCAGTTTTCACTGTCGACAATCATCGTGTCACCGGTGGCAGCGTTACCGTGTTCGTCTTTTTCGCTGACAGCATGCACAGCGTCCCACGAGCCTATATCTGACCAACCGGCACGGAAGGGCACAACCATCGCGTTGCTGGCTTTTTCCATGACAGCATAGTCGACTGAAATATTATCACTGGCTGTAAAGGCCTCTTCTTCAACACGGATAAAATCCAAATCGGTTTCCGCGTTTGAGTAGGCCGCTGTACACGCCTTCAGCACACCGGGGGCATGTGTTTGCAATGCATCAAGGTAGGACTGAGCGCGAAATACAAACATCCCGCTGTTCCAGTAGTAGTCACCTGAGTCGACATATTTTTTGGCTGTTTCAGCATCAGGTTTTTCTTCAAAGTTGGCTATCTTGCTCACGCCGGATGATTCAGCTTTGATGTAACCGTAACCGGTTTCCGGTCGATCGGCGACAACGCCAAAAGTGACCAGAGCCCCGTCTTTGGCTGCCTCCATTGCCTCGGTAACGTGCTCGTTGAACTTGTCGTTGTCCTCAATGATGTGGTCAGCAGACAGAACCGTCAGCATGGCTTCCGGGTTCAGTTGTAGCGCGTGGAGGGCTGCAAGAGCGATGGCGGGGGCCGTGTTACGCGCAACCGGCTCAAGAATGATCGACCCCTCTGAGTCAATTTCCCGCATTTGTTCGGCGGTTAGGAACCGATGTTCCTCATTACATACCACCAGCAGTTTCCCGCCACAGGCAGAGGTTGCCCGCCGGACTGTGTTCTGAAGCAGTGACTGGTCACTGCCAAGCTTCAGAAATTGTTTGGGATATAGCGATCTCGACAGCGGCCACAAGCGTGTGCCGGAACCGCCGGCTAAAATAACAGGAAAATTGGAACCCACAGATTCGTGCATGACATGGTCTCTAATTAATGCTAAAGGGTAGTGGCAACAATCGTACCCTAACGGCCAGACTTTATGAAAATTCAGAGGGTTATTCGACGTGTCTGTAATACTTCTTAACTCTTTCTCGCCCGAACAAGATAGTTTTAGAAGCTAACAGAGGAACCGTAGAGCACTCTTATTTTCGCTGCACGGCGCGCCGTCCAGAGATTTTCAACGCAGGGGCCGAGTTAGCTAGTGCCCATCCAGAAACAAGCGCTACTGCGTACCACTCAGACACGCGATCTTTTGCCGACCACATGTAGTTACTTAAGAACAACTAAGCGCCTACATGTGGTAGGCAAAATCTCACGCACCTGAATGATCCTCGCG
>CALKXD010000274.1 GCA_938003855.1 uncultured Granulosicoccaceae bacterium
ACTGAAACCGAAACTTGGAAAATACGAGAAGCGCCAGGCTTGATTCTCAGGAACCAGTATTGAATTCATCGCAGGATTGTTAACTGCAGATTGAATTGAATAAATGCTGGAGGACGGGCCCATAGTCATACTCGACCCGGTATTGACTCCAGCAGACCCCGCCAGTACTGGTCCGGTATTTAGAAAGGCCGCGAATATTATTATTTTTTTCATGCCGTATCCCTGGTTTCGACCTGTAATACGGCGTCAGGTCGATTGAGTTAACTTTTGTGTCGAAACGCAGTCAGGTAATCGGCGAAGCTTTATTTATCTAAACCTGTTATTCGAACCCAGACGTCAGGGCAATGGCAGCGAAATCCTCAGCCGTCGCAAAACAAACCGTACAGGACCCTGGATAATTTAAGAATGAAACGGCAATAGGCTAATAAATTCAAAGGATTACAGTGGGCGGCTCAAAGCGTGGAACACACAAACGATGCCACGCCGGATTTTAGTAAGAGCCCGTGTCAAAACTTCCCCCACCCTTAATGCGGCGACGCGTCGATTCATGATCGACACTAAAGCGAGCGCCACGGCGGCACTAAAAGCCGCCAGTTTCAGCGCACAGACAATGCGCTACCATTGGCCGCCCTGCGCCAGAGATACTCGACGGGCCCGTGGCGAAAGTGTCTTAACCAGACGGATGACCCATAGAGAATCATCGCCCAGATCAATAGCATTCCGCTCCCCAGAAGCGTTGCAGTCGCAGTGAAACTGCCGGCTTGCAGCAGATGATAAAAACACACCCCTAGAATTGTCTGCAACAGGTAATTGCTCAGCGCCATACGGCCCGCAGCAGCCAGGCGTGTTTTTAAGCCAGAGAACCATTCTGTCTTACACCACCACATCACCAGACAGACATAGGAAAATGCAACGGCGGGGGCACCGATATTGTTAATGGCCGCCGCGTTTTCATCGGTAATCCAGGCCAATGACACAAAAGGCAGCCCGAGTAGAAAAAAAACCATAAAACGCACTCGATACCATTGACGGGGTCGATCACCGGTAATAATTCCACGACGGTAGAGGCTCATCCCGAACAGCATCATCGCCAGCGCCCGACTGAAAAACTCATCGCCGCCCGGCCCTGCACCCGACAACAACCAGGCCACTGGTGCCCAGTACCAAAGCACCAGTGCTAAGCCGGCAAGCACCAGCGCCGGTAGATTTCTACACAGAAACAACAACATCGCACACACGGCATACACAGCCAGGATATCACCCACCCAGAGGGCACTGTGGAGTAACCCGATTCCGAGCAAAAGAAAATTGCGTCGGAAGAAAATCACAAATGACCGGCCGGTAACCTCCCCTAGACCAAGCAGCACTGATGCTCCGAACAACATCGAAAAAACCGCCATCATTTTGTTTACCACCAGCACCAGTGAGAACACCATAAACGGGGCTCCCCAGGTACCCATTGGGAGGTCAGTAAACGCCGCCTCAATTTGCTCGACACTGTCGATATCGTAGAGGACAATATTGGCGCCAACGATCCCCAATAGTGCAAAACCTCGTAGTATATCGATTGCAACGATACGTGTTTTACTGCTCATAGTAGTGGCATACCATTACACACTTTTAATTGAAGTACCTTGCCTTAAGAACAACACCCGATGATGCGCAGGCAGTGGCACCATCAAACTAATCGAACACCACCCCCTTTTTTAGAATAAAGCACCCATAGGGACGATCTTCCGATGTCTGTACCACGGCATAAGCCTTTTTGGCTGCCTCATAAAAGGCGAATCGCTCAATGGATCCCATAACAACCTCACCGTCAGTGGCCCTGTTGCATTCATCCAGCACCTCCTGATGAACCTCCAGGCGTGTCTCCGGCTCTCCCACAACCTGCATATGATGGACCGGGCAGTCGACAAACGAATCAAGCGGAAACAACTGCAGAATTGCCGCAACCGCCTGCGAATCATTTAGCCCGTCCAAACGCAACAGCTTACCACTGCTGGTGCAGCTCGATACGGAATGGGCAGGGAAATTTCGATCCGCTATGACCAGATCATCTCCATGACCCATGGCGCGTAACACCCACAACAGATCTGCATTAATTACGGAAGGAATACCTTTTAACATGTCTAATTGCCCTGTTTCTGTATCAATTTGTTAGTCAACGATGCTGGTATGCTCACAGTATTCAGAGACGAACCCGATATCAAGGGCCGGTGCGGCAATAGAGGCGATTTATCCACCGCGTGGCGATGCGACGCAAAACACACAACCCGAATCAAACCGCCACTGCCAAGTAAATTTAAACGCATTGAAGATGCGTTACGAGTACGCAGTCATCAACCACCTGGCCTAGGGATTCCACGGCAATCGACAGACAACCGCGCGTGCAATACAAAGCTGGCACAGCACCCCTGACACAAAGCCCGGTACAGATAGCAGGACAAAAAAGGGTCTTACCAGGTATACGGCATAACCCGGGCTAAGGCATCTTTACCGGTTAACGGCGGCCGCAGGCCAACGCTACGGCGGTAGTAGTGGCAATCAACGTGGGATTGTTGCGCTCTCCTTCGCAGGGACGGCTACTCGCCCCATGAAAAACCGCCGTCCTCGGACGCAGGCTTGCCCTCTCGAAAGTGCAGCTGCAGACCATGCAGAAAATTTCGCAATATCTGGTCTTTGCATTCGCGAAAATGTTTATGGCCTGTCTTTCGAAAGAAGGCACTGAGCTCATGCTTGCTGATCTCGGAGCCACCACTGGCCAGTACCGCTAGTACTTCATCGGCCTGCAGATTCAGAGCTATTTTCAGTTTGCGGAATATTATATTGTTGGTCAGGTGCTTCTCTATAGTCGGTGCAGGCCCTTCTTTGACACCGCGCTGCGAGACAATGAATCCATTCAGGAAGGTGGCAAAAACGGTGTCATTGCAACTCTTGAATGCTGCATCGTCAGGTTTTTTCAACCAGTCACTGATTTCTTCGCGGGTAACCTCTTTGCCAGCCAGACGGAAGATCGAAATCACGGCTGAGTCATTGAGGTCGAAGGTGTAGCGAAGCCGCCGGAGCATGTCATTGTTCGTCATAAGAGAGTATTCAATCGTTAAGGCGTGACGATATCAGAAAAGCACGCGCCAGACTAACGCGGTGAACGTCAGTGCCGCACAGGACAGCCATAATCACTGACACGGTTACATCAGCCACTGGCCGGCAACCGGCGGCGCTGATTGCTTGATCCCGACCGGTCGCACGCCCATACTTTCAGGGTCTGGCAACAGTCAGCTGCCACCGCCTTTCAGAGTCACACTATGTCTGCATTTACAACGCGACCGGAAATACTCGGCAACTTCGGAGTGGTAGCGTCCACCCACTGGATCGCTACCGCAGTCGGCATGAGCATCCTTGAAAAAGGCGGCAATGCCTTCGATGCTGCGGTTGCCACCGGTTTTGTACTGCAGGTGGTCGAGCCGAATCTGAATGGTCCCGGAGGCGATATGCCAGCGGTGCTGTACAACGCTGCCCGCAACCAGGTGGAGGTGATCTGCGGACAGGGGCCGGCACCGGCAGGAGCGACCATAGAACACTATCGCTCAGAGGGGCTGGACCTGATTCCCGGTGACGGACTGCTGGCCACCGTCATACCCGGTGCTTTCGACGGTTGGATGCTGATGTTGCGCAACTACGGATCCATGCACTTGAGCGACGTTCTGGAACCCGCCATCTATTACGCCGAGCGCGGGCATCCGGTGTTGCCTCGAGTCGCGGACACCATCGCCGACATGGCTGAATTTTTCAAACGCGAATGGCCAACGTCCTATAAAACCTGGCTACCCACCGGCAACGCCCCCGTTGGCAATCAGAACATACGCAACCCGGCGCTCGCCCGCACCTGGAAAAAAATCATTGACGAGGCTGGAATCAAATCCGATAGAGAGGAGCAGATTGAACTGGCTCGAGCGGCATTCTACAAAGGTTTTGTGGCTGAGGAGATTGATCGGTTTTTGCAAACCACAGAGGTGATGGACGGCAGCGGCAATAGGCATAAAGGTGTTTTGACCGGCGACGACATGGCCAACTGGCAGGCAACGGTAGAGTCGCCTGCCAGTTATCAGTATCAAGGCTGGCAGGTATCGAAGACCGCCGCCTGGGGCCAGGGACCGGTGTTGCTGCAATCACTGGCAATTCTCGATGGCATTGATATCGGGTCGATGGATCCCTGCGGAGCAGACTTTGTTCACCACGTAGTCGAGACCATGAAACTGTCGTATGCAGACCGCGAGGTTTACTACGGAGATCCCGACCATACCGACGTGCCGCTCGAGCACCTGCTCTCGAAGCGCTACAACGCACAACGCAGAGCACTGCTTTCGCACTCTGCCGACCAGACCCTGCGCCCTGGAGATATTCCGGGCTTTGAAACAGTGCGACAGCAAACACTGGCAATGCTGGCGGATATGGGGGTCTCCACAGAGAGCGTCTATGAGCCCACCATGGCGCACTTGTCCGACAAACGCGGTGACACTGTCCATATAGATGTCATAGACAAACACGGCAATATGGTCGCCGTTACTCCATCCGGTGGCTGGCTGCAATCATCACCGACCATAGAAGCACTCGGGTTTTGTCTGAACTCGCGCGCGCAAATGTACTGGCTGACCCCGGGACTGCCAACATCGCTGCACCCGGGCAAACGGCCACGCACCACACTAACCCCGACCATTGCCATACACGAGGACGGCGCAGCGATGGCGTTTGGCACACCCGGCGGCGATCAGCAGGATCAATGGCAACTGGCGTTTTTCCTGCGTCATGTCCACCACTGCACGAATTTACAGCAGGTCATTGACCAGCCGCTTTTTCACACGACCCATTTCCCAAGCTCGTTCTATCCACGCTCACAGCAACCGGGGCACATTATGGCAGAGCGTAATTTCGGCAGCGCGGTATTAGCGGACCTTGAAGCACGCGGACACCAGGTCACGGTCGCCGACGAATGGACAATCGGTCGTCTGACCGCCACCCGTCGTGAGCCCGACGGCTTGCTACGCGCAGCGGCAACCCCCCGCTTAATGCAAGCCTATGCAGCCGGACGATAACCCGTTACAGCCACCACCTTACAGCAGACTAAAGGCTCCTGATGAAACTCACTGAAGAAGAAAACGCCATGCTGGCCGGGAAACTGGGTGAGCCACTGCGCTGGGCAATTGATCACCAGATCAAAGTCGGCACGGCTTTCGACGCCGAAGACATGGTGCCGGTCAGTCAGTCCCACATGATGGTTGACCCGGAGAGTGTCGGAGAGCCGGGTGTGCTGTTTCTGGAACAGCTGGCCGCCAATGGAGCGCACGTGCAGATCCCGATGATTACCGACCCGCGCGGTGTCGACCTCGACTACTACCATCCGCTGGGTCAAACCGAAGAGATGGCCAACCTGGATCGCCGCACAATTGCTGCCTGCGAGCAGATGGGTATTTTAATGACGAATACCTGCATCAACTATCAAACCATCATGTCGCCCGCCATCGGCGACAACGTCGCATTCGGTGACACCGGCGTGGTCATCTACAGCAACAGCGTTTGCGGCGCACGGTCAAATTTCGAAGGCGGCCCCTCGGCTCTAGCGGCGGGACTCACCGGTCGAACCCCGCGCTACGGTTTACACCTGGATAAGCACCGCCTGGCAACGCGCCGCTTTTCGGTAGAGGAATCGCCACAGCATCTGACCGATTGGGGAGTACTCGGTGCGACTATTGGCAAAATGGCCGGCTCCTATTGGGAAGTACCGGTGATTGAAGGGATCAACGAAGCCCCGACTTCTGACCAGCTCAAACACATGGGCGCGGCCATGGCAAGCTTCGGCTCTACGCCGCTGTTTCATATTGTCGGAGTCACACCCGAAGCACACAGCCTGGCTAGCGTCGGCGGCGACGCCCTGGCAATCGAAAAGATCACCGCGCAAGATCTGCAAACAACACTCGCGGCCTATGGCAGCACCGGTGACCCGGTCGATGTTGTGGTGTTTGCCGCCCCACAGTTATCGTTAATCGAAATGAGTGAACTCGCCGCCCTGTGTGTCGGTAAAAAATTCAGCGTTCCATTGTTAGTGTGCACTTCACCACAGGTCTATCCCGATGCACAGCGGATGAAACTGGTCAATGCTATCGAAGATGCGGGTGGCAAAGTACTGCAAGGCACCTGCTTCTATAACCAGTATGCACGGGAAATCGGCGAAGCAAACGGCTGGACACACCTGCTGAGTAATTCGGCCAAAATCGTTAATATACTCGGCGGATACGGCTATCAACCGGCACTGGCCAGCATGGAACGGTGTATTGATTCTGCAGTCGCGGGAGTAATCGTCTGATGACAACTTTCAAATGCCACGTCGGGATTGGTCCGACAGTCAGCGGTGTCGCACTGGTCGCCCGTGATAATTTTTCAGCACGCTACGATCTAGACCGAATCAACGGTGTTTTTTCCCGCCCGCAACACGCTTTGCACGGGCAATCCTACAAAGACAAAATACTGGTATTAAATACCGCAAAAGGCGGTGTTGCCAGTGCCTGGATGCTGCACGAAATGAAATCACGCGGCATCACGCCAAAAGCCATACTTTTTAATCAAGCCAACACCATACTGATGCAGGGTGCTGCCCTCGCCGACCTGAGTATGTGCGATCAATTCATCGATGGCGATATCACCACTCTGATTAAAAACGGCCAACTGCTGGAGGTAAACCCGGCAGCCGGAATCGTTACGATATTGGAGTGATGGTTTGCCGTGCCATCACACCTCTGCGGACATTATTAAGCGGTGTGAATGTGACTTCGGCACGCTATTCATCTGGCCGGCAACAGAGCGCAATGCCACAACACGACAGCACCTGTGGGTCATTACCACAGCAATCTTTCAGCACATAGCTAAGCAAGCCCGCCACCTGGTTAAAATCAATCCGGTAGATAATCTGCCGGGAAACGCGCTCTGACGACGCCAGTCCGGCGCGTTCCAGTGCCGACACATGGAACGACACTTTAGACGGTGCTGCCCCCACCGCCTCACCAATAGCACCGGCCGACACACCGGCACTGCCACTGGTGATCAGCTGCCGGAAAATATTCAGGCGTACCTCGTGCGCCAGCGCTGCAAAGCAATCGACCGCTTGACTTTCATTCATATTTTTATATTATCAGTATTATTGAAATATAAGAAGGATATCTTATACATGAAACAGCAATCCAGTTTGTTACGCTTCAGAGAAAACCTGCAACACCACCGGGACCTGCCTTTGGCTTTCAACGCCGCCGGCACTGCCCTGTCTCCCGGTTACCACCTGACGGAAATTAAACTGGCCACCGTGCGGTCACTTGATTGCAGCAGCAAAGCCGATCAATGGGATGAAGTAATCGTGCAACTGCTCGATGGCAACCCCGCCTCCACTGCGGGGTACATGAACGTCGCAAAATTGCTGTCTATCCTCGACAGGGCTCTGGCTCAACAATCTTCATGTGACAGCGCAGAGCTCTACTTCGAATTTGCCCCCACGGATAATACGCTGCAGAAGTTCGCTGTTGCATCCATCACTGAAGCGGACGGCGTGGTACACGTGGGCTTGCAGGGACTGCAAACTCAGTGCAAGCCTTTCCAGCGCATGCTTGCTCAGGCCAGATCAAGCCAGCGCACCGACAATAACCCGGCTTCTGTCGGTGGCAGCACAGCCGCACAATCCACACTAACCGACACCAACTCAGCATCAACGTGCTGCAGGTAAGCAACCGCCCTGCACGTGTAGCGCGTTCTTTTTCAGCTCGGCCTGCACGGGAGCAATGGCAAGCGGGATAATAACCTGCCCCTGCCGACAGAGTGAACAGCGCAACCCCGCCTCATCGAAGATCAGTCCGTTAAAGACGGCACCGGGCAACTTAGGCGTGCCGTAGTATCGCCCTGCGACTGAATGCGGGATGATCCCGACAATGTTCTATACGGCATCGTCATTTGTTCCCTGGACCAACGCCAGCAACAGTAAACCAGCGCCCGCGGCAAGCAAATAGCCAACCGCAACGACATTGACCGTTTCAGCGTAAAGTCGACCCAGTGACATTGCAAAAACTACCCCGATGGCACTCGACACTGACGCGACAATTGCCGCACCAAGTCCAGCGACCCTCCCCAGGTATTGCATAGCCAGAGAATTCAGGTTACCGAAAAGAATCCCGAAACTCGCCATGGTAAAAAACAGACAAAACATAAACACAGCGAGCGATGGCCTGCCGTCGCTCACAACACAGGCAACCAGCAACACGGAAGCAAACATCAACATACCCAACAGGCCCAATGACGACATCCCCTGCATACCGTAACGCTTCACCACTTTGCTGTTGACAAAGGCAGCACCACCGAGGCCTAAGGCCAACACCGCAAAATACATTGGAAACTGCCGGGTCACACCGTAGACATCAGTAAAGACTGCTGGCACAACACTCAAAAAAAGCAACTGGGCACCGAACACGCTACCGGCAACCGCCGTGTAGATCATCACTCGCCGGTGTCCGACAATCAATCGCGCGTTTTCCCGCAACGATGCATAACACCAGGGGATTCTATCTTTCACCGGAAGCGTTTCGCGCTGCCTGGCACACAGCCACACACCGCTGACAGCAGCCATAAGTAAATACAGTACGAAGATCCAACGCCAGGCCAGAAAATCAAGCACCACCTGTCCGATCAGCGGCGCAAGCATTGGAACCAAAATAAAGACCATCAAAACCAGCGACATAATTCTCGCCATTTCGTCGCCTCGGTATAAATCCCGGACCAATGCCCGGCTCGCGATCTTCGGGCCCGAAATGCCAACCCCCTGTATTACTCTGCCCAGCAACATCTGCTCAAGTGTCACTGAGGACATAGCGATCAGTGTACCCAGGCAATAGACAACGAGGCCGACAATAATCGATTTTTTGCGCCCGATGGCATCGGACAGTGGGCCGAAAAAAAGTTCGCCAAGTACCATTCCTGCGATGAATACTGAAATGACCCACTGAGTGTTTAAAGTGTTACCTACAGACAGTGAAGTCCCGATCGAATACAACGCTGGTAGCAACGCATCAATACTGACCGCAGTGAGCGAGGTCATTAGTGATATCAGCGCAATAAACTCTAACTGCCCGGCTTGCCGGGTAAACTGAACTCCATGTGCTTTACAAACTTCCATAACATCAGACACGTGTGGTTTACAAAAAACACTGCCAACAGAAAATTACGCCATCAATACTACGCACTGTCTGATCGCGAAACACAAAAATACGGTATCGCCATCAGCGGTCGTTTCAGTGCCGTATCCTCAACGATAGAACGATCATGTAGTCATTGAACCTACAAACGTAGAACCCCGCTGACGGCAATCACATCAAATCAGGTTTAATCTAGAATTATTCTAAATTCTCTGCAAAGTGATTATGACCATTAAGCGCTTCGCAGTTTTAGCTAGCGCAATAGCGGATTAGCAATACCGCCGTGACGAGGCGAACTGTATTCACCCAGATCAGCGTACGCTTCCGGCGGTAAAATCACACGAGACGATCTCACGCATATCGGATCGCTCAACACAGTCACCAATAGCAATACAGTATCGCGAGGAAAATCACATACGGCTGTGGCTATCGCCGTTAAGGGTTACGGCAGTGCAGCGGATCCCTGCGTTACCCGAAAGAAATACCTTTGCCTTGCTTCAGGCAGCAGCTGGCACTTAGTGTGCGTACCGCCACAACAGACGCTGAGCATGATCGCTGAAACATCCGTGGCAAAAGCTGAGTACCAATGCTGCAGCGACTGTTGAACCCCGCGGGTAGCACATCGAGCACAAACAACAGGCGTTCAACATAACGGTATTGACAGCTCACACCCTCGGCAAGCCTGACTCCGGCAGTATCAATACAAGCTAGTTTTCAACCATCGACAATGACGAGTTCCGGTGATCCCAATCATCTAGGTTTACTGCGCCACCAACACTCGCCACGGCTTTCGCGCCACAGGTATTCCCTAGCGCCAGACAGTGTTGCAGCGGTTGCTGCTGCAGCCAGCCATGAATAAATCCGGCATTAAACGCATCACCGGCGCCAGTCGTATCTATCACCTCAACAGCGTGCGCCGGACTGGTAATGGTCGACCCCTCAAAGACAACCGCTGCACCGACCTGCCCCTGCTTGATGACACACAATGTAACATCTGATGCGTGGACCCCACGCTGGAGCAATTGATCATATTCATCCTGGTTGGGCAGAAACACATCAACGTGCCGAAGTAACTCAGCCAGATCTGTCCGCTTGAATACCTCGTCGTCCCACCCGCAATCGACAGACACCGAAATACCCGCCGCATGCGCGTCTGTTATCAGCTGAGGATGCTCCGCTAATGAAGCCAGCTCACCAATGTGCAGATGAGAAAATCCGCGCAACTGCGACCAGTCAATTCGCTCCACGGGCAGCGCTGTTCCACTGCGTCGTGTCAGGAAGGCACGTTCTTCATTCATCGTCATGGCAACAGTAATTTGCGGGTCATCAGCCCCCTGCGCGCAATGACAATGCTCGGTACCAATACGGCTTTGCTGCAACTGTTGCTGGATGACGGCGGCAAACGGACCAGCAGGAAGCGTCGCCAACAGGGATACCCGCTGATCAAGCGCTGCCAGGTACGCGGCGGTGATATAGGCACCACCACCGGCATGCAGAGACAACGCACTGGCGAATTGTTCTTCGCCAAGTACCGGTAGTTTACTGAGACCACTGAAAATCAAATCGCAGTACACACGCCCGACGCAAAGCACACCGCTGCATCCGGGCATACTCACGTAATTCGCTGTCCGGAGGTTTCATCAAACAAGTGCATATCCTCAGCAGAAGCACTCAGTGACACGACGTCACCAACGGCGGGCGGCGCACGGCCGGATGCTTTGGCGATCACCTCGGTACCGTTGACCGTGACATACACCAGCGTCTCAGACCCTAGCGGTTCGAGCACATTGACAGTCCCCGCGAACAACGGTGACTCGCCACCAACGGTTAGATGATCCGGTCTAACACCCACCAGCACTGGCTGACTCTTAAGCAGAGACGATACATCAGATTTAAACGGGGCAACACCATCGAGAAACACCAGCCCGTCCCGCCAATGGCCTTTGAGTATATTCATCTCCGGCGCTCCGATGAAGCGCGCGACAAACAGATTGGCTGGCAAGTGAAACACTTCCTGCGGTGTTCCGACCTGTTGTATACGCCCCTCCTTCATAATGACAATGCGATCGGCCATTGTCATGGCTTCGACTTGATCGTGGGTAACAAAGATAATGGTATTGCCAACCCGCTGATGCAGCTTTTTGATCTCCAGACGCATTTGCGTACGCAATTGCGCATCAAGGTTGGAAAGCGGCTCGTCAAACAGAAACACAGCCGGGTCACGAACCATGGCGCGGCCGATAGCGACGCGTTGTCTCTGCCCACCCGACAGTTGATCGGGCTTGCGATCAAGGAGTTCAGTCATGCTTAGAATCCTGGCGACTTCATCAACGCGTGCGGTTTTATCCGCCTTGCTCATCTTTGCAGTGCGCAACCCGAAACCGATATTCCTGCGCACTGACATATGCGGGTAGATCGCATAGTTTTGAAATACCATGGCGATATCACGCTCTTTGGGTTCAAGGTTATTTACCACCCGCTCACCAATCATCACATCGCCGGAGGTAGCACCCTCCAGCCCCGATATAATCCGCAAGCTGGTCGATTTTCCACAACCGGAAGGCCCCACCAGTACAATAAATTCTCCGTCCGCAACGGTCAGATCAATACCGTGCAGAACCTGCGTTTTGCCATAGAACTTCACCAGATTTTGCAGTGCGACACTTGCCATGGCTCAGGAATCCAGTAACTGTTGAAAAGCTCGGGCAAGCGCTTGACTGGCGGCAACCCGTTGCTGACGCGCGTCCTGCAATTGCAGCTTTTGTCCATTGAGCGTTGCAGCATAGGTGTTCAGAGCGCGGTCCATCGCCGCAGGTGCCGGCCCACCGGGGCGATCCCGAACAGCCACAAAATTGCGCGCGCTGACGGCATCTATATATTCGTCTTTCGATAAATTACTGGTCGTTTCAGTGTGCCTGTCAAATGCCAGAACAAAGCTGTCGTAGCCATCCATCAATGCGGTATTTCCGGCAATGACCGATCTGGCGGTCTCTGCAGCAATCTCGTGGGCATTCCTGAACGACAACGCATCGCGGCGAACCAGCGTATCAGCTAACTCAGTGACCGTGATACAGGCTTTATCTGCCGTGGCACAAACGCGCTCATCATCGATACTGCTAAGTGCTACCACGGTGGTGAGTAGTTCCAGCACCCGCCCCGCTGATTCAAACACCGCGTAGCCGGCTTGCTGCACTTCGCCTTCACTGTCGTTCATGTCGGTAAACGGCGTATTGTGCATCGTATTAACAATGGTATCGCAACGGCCGCAGGTGACCGACGCCAGATGGCGCAGATGCTCGATAGGTACCGGATTGCGCTTTTGCGGCATGATCGAACTGATTTGCACCAGACTGTTTGGCACATACAGCTGCCCCACTTCGAACGCCGTCCAGAATTGCATGTCTTGTATAACGCGGCCTAAATGAAGAAACAATAGTTTGACCGCCGAGTACCAGCCGGTGATGTAATCGATAGAAGCAATGCAGCCGTAGGAATTCAGTAACGGTGACTGAAACCCCAGCAACTGCGCCATGCGATCCCTGTCGATTGCAAAACCGCTGGTGGTAATGGCAGCAGCACCCATCGGACAATGATCCAGATTGCGGTAGGCGCTCAGCAGTCGATCAGTGTCGCGCTGCAGCACTTCCGCCGCAGCGCACAAATAGTGGCCATAGGTACTCGGCTGCGCCGGCTGCCCGTGGGTGTAGGCAACAATTAACGTATCACGCTCGGTGTGTGCTTTGGCCAACACGGTATCGGTCAGCAATAACACCTGGTCAAGCAGAGTCTCTGCTTTGGTCTTAAGCACCTGCTTAAACAAGGTGTGATCCATATCGTTTCGGGACCGGGCTGTATGAAGCATGCCTGCCTTGTCTGTCCCCAGGCGTTTACCAAGCTCGGACTCAACCAGAAAAAAATAATCTTCAACCTCACCGGTATACTCAAGCGTGGCAGGATCTACCGTCGCATCGATATCGGCCAATGCCACGGCTATTTCACGGGCTGATTGCTCATCGACAATACCGGTATCAGCTAACATCACCAGATGGGCCTGGTTTATATCCCTGACGGGATCGACAAAGTGTCTTTTAGCGCCTTCAAACAAAGGCGCCAGAACCGTGCGCTTGTAGACCGAATCCGGAAACTTGCTGCTGTCCTTAATCACGAAACTATCCCTTTAACCCGGCCATAACCACGCCTCGAATGATATAGCGTTGAAAAATCAGGAAAACGATCAGTGTCGGGATAGTCGCCAGTGCAGCACCGGTCATTATTAACTCCCACTCCACCTGTTGCTCAACACTGAATGTTGTCAGCCCGATTGGTAGTGTGTAGAGAGACTGATCATTGGTGACAATCAACGGCCAGATAAACGCCGTCCAGTTGCCCAGAAAAACAAAAATGGCTAATGCTGCAAGTGCCGGTTTGACTAGCGGCATTGCAACAGTCCACCAGATCTGCAGTTCGTTTAAGCCATCAATGCGTGCCGCCTCGATGAAATCGTCCGGTACGGTTTCGAAAAACTGCTTCATTAAAAATGTCCCGAAAGCAGTCATCAGGCCCGGAAACATGATTCCCCAGTAGGAATCCAGCCAGCCAAAAGATTTGCTCATGAGATACCAGGGTATAATCAGCATCTCGGTGGGTATCATGAGTGTCGAAAGTATCGCTATAAATACAAACATCCGTCCGGGAAAGCGGAACTTGCATAGCGTGTAGCCCACCAGACTATCAAACAGCACATTGGAGATAGTCGTAATCACGGCAATGACCATCGAGTTGATAAACCACTGGTAAAAACGCCCGTCCTCCAGCACATAGGTATAGTTTTCTATGGTCGGCTCTTCTGGAATCAAGTTCAGATTGTAGAGCTCAAACGGATACTTGAACGATGCCGATAACATGTACGCAATCGGCATTACCATCAACACACCACCAGAGAACAACAACAACCAGCGGATATATTGACCATAGCTGCGCGGAACCGGCGGGCGTTTTACTTCCAGCAACGCATCGCTGACCGGTTTTATGGATTGCCCGGCCGCCACTTCAGCGGCTCCGCAGTAAGAATAGTTGCAACAAACTGACGATCAGCAGTACTGTAAACAGTACCACCGTCTGCGCGGCTGCGTAACCCATATCGTAGCCGTTGAATGCCGTGTCATAGATCATCAGTACCATCGGCTTGGTCGAATTCAACGGCCCACCCGGGTTGTTGGTCGTCATATTAAACACATGGTCAAATATGCGTAAAAATCCGATTGATGAAAACACCACCAGAAACACCATAGTGGGTTTTAACAGCGGCAGTGTGATCTCCGTGAGCACCGTCCAGCCAGAGACACCATCGATTCGCGCTGCTTCGTAGTAGGTTTGCGGGATAGACCGCAAGCCCGCCATAAAAATGATAATCTGAAATCCCAGTCCCGCCCAGATAGCCGGCGCCAGAATGGCTGGCAATGCGTTAGTGGTAGAGTTCAGAAACGAAATCTGCGGGATACCCAGAGTCGATAAAAAGTTATTAAACAGACCAATTGGAACCGGCTGATAAAACCATCGCCAGACCCAGGCCATCGCTACAGCGCTGGTTAAAAATGGCAGAAAGTATAACGCTCTGATAAAACCGTGCATAAAGCGCACACGGTCCAGATGAAACGCAATGGCAAACGCAATCAACAAGCTCACTGGCGTGCCAAGCAACAGATAGACAAAGGTGTTCTTAAAAACAATCCAGAAAACAGGATCAGCGACAAGCTTGTCAAAGTTATCAAGACCTGCCCAGGTGCGATCACCGAGCAGGTTCCAGTCCTGAAAGGCAAGTACAATGGCATTGCCGGTAGGGTAAAAACGGATCAGCGCATAGAACACCACGGGAATCGCTAAAAAACCCCACGCCCAGGCAATCTGCTTCTGTGCAATAGACAGGTTGCGATAATAGCTCATTACCGCAAGCCGTCCTTAGCTGTCATTAGTTCATCGATCCAGTTATAGCTACCGTCAACAGAGTACTACTTGTAATACTCGTCGAGTATTTTCTGCTCTTCGGCGGCCGCCGCCTTTAGGGAGTCTTCCACCGACTGATTTTCCAGTTCAACACGGCTCAGCATATCGACCATCACCTGGCGCTGCGCACTTTCATTGGCAAACTTGGTCGTATTGGCGTATTCCAGCCCCTTGATGAACGGTCCGAATACCGGGTCAGCGCTGTTAGCTTCCGTCAAAGCGGCTGATGGTTTGGCTGGCAATTCGCCGACCGTATCAAGCCATATCTGCATTGCTTCATCGGAGGTAACGTACTGCATAAACTTGACAGCCGCGGCATGTTTTTCATCAGTCGCCTTGGAGGTTATGGCATTGACCCAGTAAGATGAATAGTTCGACTTAACCCCTGTCGGGCCTGCCGGTAGCTCTGCTACGCCATACTTCAGACCGCGTGTTTTGTTGAGCGCACCGATACGAAACGATCCATCTATATGCATACCTGCGCGTCCCGCCTTAAATGCCGCCTGGGGCTCATCCATAAAACCGGCTAAAGTCACGCCATGCTCGCTGCGCAGACCGTCATAGAATGCCAATGCACTCTGACCGGCCTCATCGGTATAGTTGACGGTTTGATAGTCGTCGTTGTAAGGCTCACCACCAAACTGTCGCACCAGCACTTCGCGGAACCAGTGATGATCCTGCGCTGTCATCCCCGTCGTGATTCCGACCGTTGTCAGATTACCTGCCGCGTCTTTCTGAGTCAGCTTTTTTGCCGTCTCGACGAGTTCGTCCAGTGTCGCCGGTGGGTTTTCGATTCCAGCATCCTTAAACAGCCGTTCGTTGTAAAACAGTGCCAGAGAACGTACAGCGGTCGGCAGCGCCATGTATTCTCCGTCGCGCTTCATCGCCTGCACCATCGGAAAAAACTCTTTTTCTATTTCTGCAGGGACAAAGGTGTCGGCCGGCAGTGGCTGAATAAGCTTGGCTTCAACATAGTCGTTCAACCAACCATAGAATAACTGCACAACATCGGGTCCTTCACCTGCAGGAATCGCTGCTGCCACCTTCGTCCGATAGTCAGCGTAGGGGAAATGCGTCATCTTCACCGTGATATCCGGGTTTGCTTTCTCGAAGTTTTCGATAAGCGTATCCATCGCAGTCACGCGTGCCTGAAAAAAGTACTGCCAATATTCAATTTCAACGGCCTGTGCCTGACCGCCGGCAAATGACAAAACGCCGGCCGCAGCGGTTCCCGCTACCCAATTTCGAATTTTTCCCACATGCTTCTCCTGGTTCAACAACCCGACCCGCGGGCTGATTATGCGATTTTTAAGCGCGGAGAAAACGCGCTGTTATGACTTCCGTTACTGACCACTCTGACGTTGCCACTCAAGTATTAACTCAATTTATTTGAATTATCAAGAAATTTGATTGAAACTGCCCGAATGAAATCGATATCACCCATCCATGTCGGCTCTAATGCCGAACGCACCAAACTTCACAACCGGCAGGTAGTGCTGCAATGCCTACGCACCTTGCAAACCGCAGGCAGGGCGCAAATAGCGCGCGCCTCAAAGTTAAGTACACAAACCGTCAGCAACATTATCAGTGAGCTGCAATCGGAGGGCTGGCTGCTTGAAGCCGGTCGTGTCTCAAAGGGGCGGGGTCTGCCGGCAATTCAGTACAGCATTCGCCCCACCGCCGCCACCGCGCTGGGCATGGAGATCCGATCTGATGCCGTATTCGCTGCGGTAGTCGATCTGGCCGGCAATACACTTGCAAGTGACCGCACACCAGTCACTGACTCCAGACCCGAGCGCGTCGCAGCGGCCGTCTCAAAAATGAAAAGCTCGGTCATCGACAAAGCAAAGATACCGGCGAGCTCGTTGCTCGGAGCCGGTATCGTTATGCCCGGCCCGTTTGGTCGCGTGGGACTGTCCGACGCCGGCCAATCAACACTGGTGGGATGGCACGATGTCGATCCGCAGGCCTTGTTCTCCAGGGCATTGAACATTCCCGTGGTGATCGAGCACGATACCATTGCCGCCGTGTTTGCCGAACGCGTCAGCGGCCACGCCATTGACCTGGACTCCTATGCATTTATCTATTTCGGCACAGGCATCGGCCTGGGTGTGATGGCAAACGGCCAGGTACTGCGCGGAGCGTTTGGCAATGCCGGCGAGTTGGGACATGTCGTTATAGAGCGGGGGGGCAACCCGTGCGCCTGTGGCAATTCAGGTTGCCTTGAAACTTACGTCAGCCGATTCTCCCTGCATAAACACCTGGCAAAAAACAACATCTATGTCAGCGACGGCAACGAGCTTGAAGCGTTATACGACGCTGGCAACCCCCATCTCAATGACTGGCTGGATCATGCCAGTGCACCATTAGCGCAAGTTATCGGCATGGTGGAAAACCTGTTTGATCCGCAATCTATAATTCTGGGCGGTGCCATGCCGGCTCCGCTGCTCGACTACTTAATCAGCCAGATAACACTGGCGCCGGGCTCCATCGCCGATCGCAGCGATCGACTAACACCCAGGGTAGTGCGCGGGAAGTCCGGTCGAATGACTGCGGCATTGGGTGGCGCTGCAATAATAATCAATGAGCTCTTTGTGCCGCGAATCGCTGCAGCCTGAACACTGACAGGGAAACATCAATGACTGAGACCGCCCGCCAACGGATTATCGCACAACAATTCTCACCGCGAATTCTAGAACTGTGGCAAGCACTGCAGGCGCTGAAAAGCTGCGTGTCTTTTATGAATACCGGCGCTCATCCCGATGATGAAACCTCCGCGATGCTCGCGGCACTCAGCCTGCGAGACGGGATCAAAATCTCCTATGCCTGCGCCAACCGCGGCGAAGGTGGTCAAAACGATATTGGCGCTCAGACAACCTGTGATCTCGGTGTGCTGCGCACCGCAGAGATGGAACAAGCCGCAGACGCATTGAACTTAAACATGTACTGGCTAAGTGAGTCGCCGGAGGACTCAATCTTTGATTTCGGTTTTTCCAAAAGCGGTGTTGAAACACTAGCCAAGTGGGGCTACCAACGTACCCTGCTCCGCTTTGTAGAAATCGTACGCCTGGAAAAACCCGACATCCTCTGCCCGACGTTTCTAGATATACCCGGACAACACGGCCACCACCGCGCGATGACACAACTGGCGCACACCGTCGTCGTCGCAGCAGCAGACGCGAGCTTCAATGGTGTAACACTTGCGCCCTGGCAAATTAAAAAAATGTACCTTCCTGCCTGGAGTGGTGCCGGTGACGCTTATGATGACGATCTTCCCCCGCCTGCCGCTACGCTGGTGGTTCAAGCCAGCGGCGAAGATCCGGTCAGTGGCTGGACCTACGAGCAGATCGGCCAGCACTCCCGACGGTTCCATCTGACACAGGGCATGGGGCGCTGGGTGTCTCCCGGCCAGGAGCGGAATTGGCCTCTGCACCTGTGTTACTCACACACTGCCGAGACCGACTCATCTCTGATGTCAGCGCTACCGGCAACCCTTGACCGGCTTGCCGCCTTTGCCAACGCACCGGCAATAGCCGCTACTCTGGAACAAGCACAATCTGAAATCACCAGAGCACTGGATGCTTTTCCCGCCTGCGACAAAGTTCGCAAAGCCGCATCAAGGGCCTTAACCCTTATCCGCGACGCCGAAAAAAACTGTCCACAGACCGCCAGAGCCGAGGTCATACACCGACTTCAGGATAAATCCAACCAACTGGCCCGGGTCATCAGACTGGCCTCACGTGTCAGTGCACGCGGATGGCTGGCCACAGACACATTGCACACTGGCGACTCCATTCCTCTGCAGCTGGAGTCAACCAGCGGCGACGCCGATGCACTTGAGGTATCGATTCAGGTACCGGCCGGCTGGACACACACGGGTAACAGCGTAACCGCTACCGATGCGGCACAATCGCATAACAATTATCCAGCCATTTACCAGCCTCACAACCCTGCCGATCCATCACTGCAGGTAAGCCTGACTGTCGACGGCCAGACATCCGTCACAAACATAGCACTGGAATCAAGCCCGCTGCTGCTGCCGGCGTTGTCTGCCAGGCTTGACCCTGAGTCCGCCGTGCTGAATACCCTAACCGACAACCGGAAAATCACACTGACTCTCGGCGATCAGCATCCGGCGAGCGCCACAGCCTCGTTAAAACTTCCAGACGGGTGGCGCAGTGAACGCAGCGGCAATGGCTTTGACATTCACGCCCCTGACAACATCGCCCCCGGACTGTATACAGCAGCACTGCTACTCGACGGACAACCGGCCAGTGTCGCCAACGTATTTAAATACCCGCATATAAAACCGTGCATGCGCACCTATCCCGCAGAGTTGTCCATCAGAGTACTTGATGTGGCCATCCCGGATGTCCGCATCGCCTACGTCGGCGGTGGCAATGACCGCGTGCCACACTGGCTCTCGACAATCGGCCTGTCCATCACCGAACTCACCGATGCAGACCTTACAAGTGACTCGGCACTGGCACTGTTCGATACCTTGATCATCGGGCTGTTCGCCATACGCACCAGACCGACGCTACAACACATCATACCCGCCATTCACGACTGGGTAGAGCGCGGCGGCAATCTGCTTACGCTGTATCATCGACCCTGGGACGACTGGAACGAACACACCATTCCGCCAAAGCGCCTCCGTATAGGAAAGCCCTCTCTGCGCTGGCGCGTCACCGATGAAAACGCCACGGTGACGCACTTGCTACCAAAGCACTCACTGCTGAACATCCCCAACCGGATCAATGATTCAGACTGGCAACACTGGCACAAGGAGCGCGGACTCTATTTTGCCAGCGAATGGGACGACAGCTATGAGGCCTTATTATCCATGGCCGATCCAGATGAAGCCGCGCATCATGGTGCGCTAGTCAGTGCACGCATTGGGCGGGGCCGGCACACGCATACCTCGTTAATCCTGCACCACCAGATGGAAAAACTGATCCCCGGTGGTTTCAGACTGATGGCAAACCTTGTCGCCGGATCAGCCTAGCCACAAGGTGGTTTCAGGATACCTCGACACCACCGGTCTAAAACCAGAGCTCTGGTTTTAGACCACTGACAACCACACTAGAGTCGACCACCGGCATACAAAGATACCAAACCCACCGTCCCTCCCACTGATACTTTGCACTCGCCGCGTGTTAAATATGCCGAAAATATAGAGACTCTTGTCACACTATATTAATCGACAGCCGTACCAGTCGTCTTATAGGAAACACCACAAATTACCGTTCCTGCTGCCGATCATAGAGCCCGCTATTAACAGGGGAGAGTGACGCCATGGCCAGATTAATCTCCAAGTGCCGTTGAGTTAGCCCCCGGGCGCAGGATCCGACGGTAGGTATTTGCCAGCAGCAGACCGATTCAACGATAACAGCATCAGTAGCTAATGGCCGTTTTCAAAACCTGTACCTGCCGCTGATCTATCCCTATGACAATTCCGTGATAGGGTATTTTACTTTGTCACTGACGTGCCACCAGCGCAAGGCAAGCATACTGACATGTCAACCTAAACGATAGAGCTGTTGTACTCGACGCTTTAGTTCATGACATTGAACTATGACCTACCTACTGGCTCATATTTGGCAATGATATTGAACAACGCCGACACCATAAGTTGACATAACATCACTTGTCTTCTGACAGCAAACCGTAATAAATATTGTAAAAACTGAACATCAACATGCTGACACTATCGCGAACCATGTTTCAATGCAGCACAACAACCAGGCACACACGTGATACTCAGATCGGTCGCAACATCAGTTCCTAACCACACTGACCCATTCACCAACATGGAGTTACCCCGCAATGAGTCCATTGCCACTGCATCAGCAACTACGCAACCGGCAACACGGCATCGCCGGGCGAACACCAACACAGGACAGCGGTGCTTTGGCAGCCATGTAAGAACATCGATCAGCACTCATCACGCACCACCCGTGCGAACGTGGAACAGTATAGCCAAGGTAGTTTTTGCGCCTGAATCAAATGAACCGTAAGTAAATGATTTTATCTATAATTATCCCAGTGAAAAACGATGCAGCCAACTTACAGGCCTGCCTGCAGTCAATCAAAGATGCTCACACGCACGGCATCGACTACGAAATTATAGTCATCGACAACGGCTCCGACGACAACACCTTAGCCGTCGCCCAGCAGTACACGTCAAATACCAGGGTTGTTCCTGACGCTACCGTTGCAGCGCTTCGCAATATCGGTGCAGAGAAATCCAGCGGCACCCTACTGGCTTTCCTGGATTCTGATTGCACAGTAAGCGAGAACTGGTTCAAGCAAATTGACCACTACAGTCAGGATGACACCACCATCTGCTTTGGCAGTCCACCGGACATTCCCGCTAGTGCCACCTGGGTCCAGCGCTGCTGGTACCAGATCAGGCGCAAAGGGTCGGCTGAGGACGGAGCATTTCCCATCGAGTGGCTCGAATCAATGAACCTTTTTGTCAGGCGCTCGGCATTTAATGCGATCGGCGGCTTCGATGAGAGCATGGTCACCTGCGAGGACTACGATCTGTGCATGCGCCTGAAAAGCCATGGCGCTATTGTGTGTGACAGCAGCATTGTCGCTATTCATCACGGTGAAGCTGCAACACCGCTGCATTTTTATCAGAAAGAACGCTGGCGCGGCATCAGTAATGTACAGAGCTTCAGAAAGCACGGCTACAACCTGGCGGAGTTACCCAGCTTGCTGTTTCCCCTTGTGCAACTGATCCTGGTAGCCGTGGCGTCGCTGACATTGGCACTATCGCTCGGTGGCGTCTTTCCACTGACCTGGTGGATCGCGGGCGTGGTAGTCTGGCAAGCTCCTCTGCTGTTACTGGCGTTCAGGAAAAAAGACCACGACGCCGGAATGCAGCAAGCCATCGGCATCAGCCTGTTGGTGAACATCTACCTTGTTGCCAGAGGGATATCCTTATTCACTGGAGCTTCCTGGGCCAATCAGACTGCAGTGAAAACTGCCTGACTCAGCAGCTTACCCGCAATCAGCTGTTAGCTCTGCAACGCGAGGTCGATGCAGGGAGTGTGCTCCGCCTGCTTGCTCAGCCAGCCGCAATCAGCTAGCGCCCTTCGAGTATGCCACCCGCGCGTCCCAATCCTTCGCACACCTTAATTCGCCGTTTTATTTTCGCGACTGCGTTTGTTTTTTTTGGTCTGTTGTTGATGAAACTCAGCAAGCTGAGTCGAAGCCCAGGCCTGCGCCTCCTCCTCAGTGGCAAAGCCGTCCTGCTTTTTAGACGTGCTGGTTTTTCTCGCCGAAACCCGTCTTAGTATTTCTGCACTCCAGGCCCCCTCGACCTCCTGCAATCGGCTAGTGTATTTTTTACTTTGTTTCAATAGATTCTCAAGTTAGTTATTCAGCGCCCTCATCGTCCAGCGCACCTTCACCGGTGATATCATTCCGTTCACCTGATGAGAACTCGCTTTCCGCAATCGAAAACAGCCAGCTCCGCTGCGCTGGTGATAAGGTGGCACCGGCATAATCCCGTGCCACCGGCGACATTGTCGTTTAGCGGCTGGTACAACAGGGTTTACATGATACGACGGAGATAGACGCGAAGGTAAAAGGCAGACGTTGGACTCTGCACCATCCAGCCGGCGGTATTATTGATGCAAAGGGTGCATAACACAATATACCCCCACGACCTCCTCTGACCTGCGCGCCTGTCCCGCGACACCGTAACAGGCCCCCGGCCCGTTCAGTGGTTTCACCCCGCCATCGACGCCGGATTTCGATTTACAAGCCTGTACGTATTGCTTAGGATGCCCCAACATACTCCAGGTACCAGAGATGAAACAGACAATCCACACAAACCACACACCTCACCCGGTGTGGCAACGACCATCAACTTTAAAGCCGGTACACTGATGCTACCGGTACTCGATATTGCCAATTACCTCCAAGCCCCGGACAGCGATCAGGGACGTGCATTTGTACAGCAACTGCGAGACACCTGCCATGGCCCTGGATTCTTTTATTTAACCGGCCACGGCGTTGACCCGCAACTCGACCGGAACACACTCGATGTTGCCAACCGCTTTTTTGATTTACCAGACAAACAGCGCGAAGCACTGGCAATCGGCAATTCCCCGCACTTCCGCGGTTACACGCTGTTAAAAAACGAGATGACAAATGGCCGCATCGACTGGCGCGATCAGATCGATATCGGCCCGGACGAAGCAACCCCCGAATTAACCCCGGGCGCTCCACCATGGCTGCAACTGCGCGGCCCGAACCAGTGGCCGGACAGCCTGCCCGATATGCCTGACATTGTCACCGACTGGATGAGCCACATCCACCCCGTTGGAATGGCACTGATGCAGGCGTTGGCAACCGGCCTTGGACAACGCGCTGATTTTTTCGACGATCGCATGACACCTGATGCCTACACCCGGGTGAAAATCATTCGCTATCCTGCACAGCCGGAAAACGACGGTAGTGGACAGGGGCTGGGATTGCATCACGATTCCGGCATCATGACTTTCATCCTGCAAGATGAAATTCCCGGGCTGCAAGTAATGAGCGAGGGCAAATTAGTAGATGTCAAATCTATGCCGGGAGCATACGTCGTAAACCTCGGAGAGATGATGCAATCGGCAACTAACGGTTACTTGCGCGCAACAAAGCACCAGGTGGTCAGCCCGCCAGCCGGTAGGCAACGGATTTCTGTCGCCTACTTTATGAACCCACGACTCGATGCGCGCTTCGAACCCATCAGCCTGCCGGCAGATCTCGCGGCAATGGCAGAGGGCGGGCAGAACGCCGATCCGGGTGATCCGGTATTCGCAACTTTCGGCGCAAACACCCTGAAAATCAGAATGCGATCGCACCCGGATGTCACCGAAGCTTTTTACCGCGACGTCAAGCTCACCGATCTCGACTAATACCGGGCGCTGCGCATTTCGTCGTGGCGGAGTATCACCATAGCGCAAGAGAGTTCACAACAACACCGTCCTTACCAGTGCTTTGCAGGCAGGGACCTGCCTAAGCACTCAACAACTTCGAGGGTGCGCTAATGCTACTCACCAACAAAACCGTGCTGGTCACAGGCGCTGGCCGTGGCATCGGACAGGCAATTGTTACCACCGCCAGACGCGAGGGTGCACAAGTTATTGCCCACCTGGGGCGCAGGCCGGGAGATCAGCCACCTGAAGCATCGAACCCCCACCCTGACCTGTATCAACTCTACGGCGATCTGACCAGCACGGCCG
Source organism: uncultured Granulosicoccaceae bacterium (assembly GCA_938003855.1). Lineage (GTDB taxonomy): Bacteria > Pseudomonadota > Gammaproteobacteria > Granulosicoccales > Granulosicoccaceae. Next base: position 24,479 of record CALKXD010000274.1, read on the forward strand.
ACGTGGATTCTATTTGGGCTTCAGCACTTGCCTGGCGCGGTCGCGTTGATGTGCTGATCAATAACGCCGGCATTTATACGCCATCCCCGATCAACGATATCGACCAATGGGAGACTGGCTGGAAAGCTAATCTGCAGGTAAACCTTGAGGCTCCGGCCCGCTTTTGCAGGCACGCCATTCAACACTTTGAAGCCAGCGGCGAAGGAATCATCATAAACATGGCAAGCCGATCTTCGCACCGTGGGGATGACGCCGAGCATCTTGCGTATGGTGCCACCAAAGGTGGCCTCCTCGCTTTAACCAAAGGGATCTCCCGTAGCTTTGCCAGTCGCGGCACACTGGCTTACGCAATCGCACCGGCATGGGTCAGAACGGAGATGGCCGAAATGCATATCGCAAACGTGGGAGAACAGCAAATCATCGCCGCATTGCCTATGCGCGAGATTACTCCACCTTCAGACGTTGCCGAAACTGTGGTGTTTCTGGCGTCCGGACGTGCCCGACATGCAACCGGCTGTACGGTCGATATCACCGGTGCTGACTACGTCCGTTGAGAAAACCTATGCATTGACTCAACCCGGACCCGCGTCTCGCTTGCATTAAGAAAATACCAGGCCACAGGAAAAACGCCTGTCAGTTAAGGACTACAGAATATCGTCTCGGCAATGTACTGAGATTACCCGGATGGTCGCTCACGCTAAATGTTGAAAACACTTAAGTGGTAACCTTAAAAAATTGTGTAAGGGCTGAACACATGATGCGGATTCGGGCATCATGCAAGGCAATGACCTCAGCCGTGGGTTGATCTATTTATCACAGCTAGACTGACCACCCACCAGACCGTATGATTAAAACGGCGTTCACGTTCCCGGACAACTTACTCGCACTGGATTGCCCGGCCGCTGGAGACTTTATATTTATAGTGTCTGCAGTAGACCGGCATCGGAGTTGGCAACCGTAGCGCAACATTCAATCACCGAACGGATCTTCAACAGATGGCGGGCATACCAACGCAGCAGCAATCTTTCCAAAAAATTCGCTGGTCTGGTGATGCCGTATGGGATAACCAAACCGTTGGCGACGACAGCGACTGGATTGTCAATCTGGATGACCGTGAAATCAGCGAGATTCTGACCTGTGTTGGTAAAAGCAAATCAACCGGCAAACCGATAGGCCAACTAACGCGTGCAGACTTCAATCTGCGACACACAGGCCCTCGATTGCTGGCACTGCGTGACGATGTACTGAACGGACGCGGATTCGCTGTACTGCGTGGCTTAACCGGCAGCGACGAAGATCTCATAAGAGCTTACTGGGGTATAGGCACCTGGTTTGGTGATCCGGTATCGCAGAACGCCAGGGCCCACCTGCTCGGCCATGTCATCGATCAACGTGCGACACCGGCTGCCGGAACTCGTATCTATCAGACAAACCAGGCTCAACCGTTTCACTCTGACTCCTGCGACATCGTCGGTCTGCTCTGCCTGCGTCAGGCAAAACACGGTGGCGCAAGTTCAATAGCAAGTTCTGCAGCAATCTACAACAAACTGCTCGACAACGACCCGGAAACACTCAACACTTTATGTGGCGAATTTCAATGCGACCGCTACGGTGAAATTCCGCAAGGCAAGCTGCCCCACTACACAGTTCGTGTTTTTAATAACGTTGACGGGAATCTGGTCTGCTGCGGTATGGATCCCGACATACGCTCGGCCCAACGACTTGACGGAGTAGCACCGTTATCAACATTGCAGTTATCAGCGCTGCAGGCATTCCAGCAGGCAGCCGGTACGCTTGCGCTGAACATGACTCTCGCACGCGGCGACATCCAACTGGTCAACAACCTCACAGTGGTCCACGCCCGCGAGGAATTTGAAGACTTCCCCGAACCCGACAAACGACGCTACCTTATCCGATTGTGGCTGTCCTCTCCGCACGGACGACGGCTGCCGGCGTTTATGGCAGAACGCTGGGGCAACATTGACCCTGGCGCAGTACGCGGGGGTATCAGAGTGCCGGGCGCAGTGCCGGCCGTTCACCTCGACCCGGATCACTAACTGTTTTGTTATCCGGCACAACCTTATTGCCGCGCGTCAGCAGCCATGATCCGGTGGAGCAGGTACGGCAATCACTGAATCTAGCTTACCGTTACCGGGTGCGGATGCACGCCGTTGTAGAGGTATCCTCCAGCATTAAACTTTACTGCATCAGGCTGTGCCCGCCCGGCAGAGTCCGTCGCACGAGTCATTAACACACGCTCCCCTGCCGTCACGTGCCACTCAAACTCAAAACGGACCCAGCCATATTTGTCGTTGTGCTCACCCAGCACAGCATTACGCCAGTGACGACCACCATCATCACTCCACAGAACCGACGCGACAGGCGACCCCGATGAGCGCGCATAGCCGTGAATCGTATGGTGACCACCAGTCAGTTGCGCCGGCCACGGCAAAGCAAGGCTGCTTTTAATATTAAACCGGGTGATTGGCGCGCCGTCAGCGGGTTGATACACCCCGGCCGGCCAGTGCTCGCCCCTTAGAACATACGATGTGGTATTGCGCCTGACCCAGATCGGCTTAGTGGATACTTCGATATCCTGAACCCACTTAATGCTGTAAGCACCAATCCAGCCCGGTACCAGAACCCGAACCGGAAACCCGTGCTCAACAGGCAATGGCTCGCCGTTCATCGTCAGCGCTAACAATGTGTCCATATCGAGTGCTTTGTCTATTGGCATCGGCAGCCGCACTACCCCTTCACAGGAGTCGGTTTCTGAACCACTGGCACACACTTGCAGCGCGCTGTCTTTCACACCAGCCAGCCGCAGGACATCACGCAGTGCAACACCGGTCCACTCCGCCATACCAACCGCGCCTGTCGACCAGAGAAGATCGGCGGTACCGGACGGCGGCCGCAGGGTTTTACGATCAACCCGGATAAAAAAGGCACGATGATTACCGGCACATTCAAGCACTGCCGGCAGGCTACGCTGTTGCATCCCAAGAAGCTGGTTATAGCGTATCGTCAGCGCTTGTCTGACACCGTCACCATGAATTCGCAGCGCGTATTCGCCGGCTGAAATACGTGGCGCAGTGCCACTACTGCAGACAAAAAAGCGCTCATTCGGAGTGATGAATTCTTTCTGGTGTTCCAGCGGAGACTCCAGCGAGCATCCATGCACCAGCATTTTCGAAAGATCTTTAACTGAAGTACTCACCGCCTGCCCCTTACCCGCTTAAGTAGCCAACCGTCGATTGCCTGTAGCAACTTAATCACAGCACTGATCAGAACCTACAGCCGCAAGGCCCTACACACAGGCACCTGCGTAGGCCGCACGATGTGACACGTTACTAAAACCCAGCAGTGCTATATCGTCTAGATAAACTCCCTGCAAATCACTGCGGCCAAGTTTGCGCGCCGCGTCTACCAGTAAATAATAATACACATCACGCTGCGCATGACTGGCCCCCATCAATGCCAGGTCACCACGCACTGCCCCGAGTACGTCAATCACCCGCTGATAATCTTTGCGACGGTGAGCCAGCACTGCCTCACAAACCGGAATGCCGACAACGCTATAGGATAACGCCAGCGATCCGGACTGAGACAGCACCTGCTCGCGCATACTTGCCAGTAGCTCATTAGCTTTACGGTATTGGCCGGTCGCAGCAAGTACCATCATGTCATGGGTATTGCTAAACGCACTGCCGTGGTTAGCCACACGACCGGCGCAGATGTCACCAAGCACATGCCAGTGATCACCGACATCAACGCCGTACAACTCAAGACGCATCAACAGCGACGCAACATTGGTTATATCGATAGTGGCAGCCGGAGCGGCGACAACCAGCGCCGAGTCCGGATCTCTGACCTCGGTCGTCAGCAGTTGCAGTACCTGCTCATAGCGCCCGACCTCCAGTAAAAACAGACACATGTGCCACCAGAGGTGATGGCGCATCTGATTGGCTTGCTGCCATTGCCCGCAGAGAGACTTCAGCCACTCAATGCCACTGCGCATCTCTCCTTTCATCAACAGTACATGGGCAACCGCATGAGCACCCCATACATCGGTCGGATCAATCTCAACCGCCATTCGACCAAAACGCTCCGCGGAATCCAGATAACCAGCTTCTTCGTTGGCAAACGAGCGCAGCGATAAAAACGCACCATAGCCGTCGGTATCGTCAAGCCATGCCGGTGCCGCACGCTCAGTGACGTTGCGCATATGCTCAAACTGCCCCATCCAGAAATACTCTTCCTGCAGTAACAGATGCATCAGCGAGTCGGTAGGATTATTTTCAAGCCACTGTGCGAGTATTGCAGCACCCGCCTCCCGGTTACCACCGCTGGCAAACTTCAACGCCGACAGTAACTGATGGTCTCGTGAGACCGGTGCGGGCAGGCGCTGTTGCACCTCATCGATCAGGGTGCCAATGCTCTCAGCCAACGCCGCATCGCCCGCGCCATGCAGCATCCAGGCTTTGACTATGCGCGGCGTGGCATAACTATCATCGGCGGCAATAGCGGCATCAATGCTTTGCATGGCATCCGCCCGCCAATGTACAAATTTATCAATACCCTGCGCACAAAGCGCTACAGCATCCCGCTCTGTGGCAAGCGTCTGATCAATCATAGTGGCTTATCCTGTTCCGCTTTCAGTCACTTTGTGAGTTCGGCATTTATGCTCCACGATACCCTGCCCGTTACATTGTCCGGGACCGCCTTTATAAGCAGGCCGGGCAGTCCGTCCTACCATGCCACACAACAACACAGCGATCCGGTAAATACAGTGAACATCAGGCAGTGACGCGTGTCGCTCCATGCGCCAATCGACACTCTGCCCGCTACGGCGATGTCTGTTTCAGTGTAGCCAGCACGGCTTTCTCGAATTTGTATTTCTGGCCGGTCTCGTCAACGCCAATGACGGGATACTTGCGATTATTCGGTTTAAAGCCGATCAGGCGAAACGCCCTGCCATTGACAGTGAAGCGGCGCAGGTAATCGTCCGCCGCAAGCGCAAAATAGGCGGCCAATGCTTCAAACTCAAGCCGTTGTGTATCAACGGGGTCAACGCCCGCAAGATTGAAGTTTAGAGTGATTTCACACCCCTGATCGCTGTAGCTGCCCTTTGATCCGGAGATTGCCAGACCGTGGTCGCTGGCGTATTTTTCAACATGCTCAAGCAACCCTTTACGAAAAGCAGCCACAGACCCGGCCGTAAAAGCTGAGGACGGGGTTGAGGTGCCACTTTCTACCGCTGACGTTTTGCCGTCTGAATCACAGGCCCTGATCTCAAGCTTGCCGAGTGTGTCGGCCTTGCGGCCGCGAATCCACACCGTCGACCAATTGCGCCGCGGTTTTTTGTGGTAGCTACGGAACACTTCACCGGTATCGCGATGCACCAGCACCCAGGGTGCAGCCGGCTGGATTACTTCGCCATCATAACAGGCAACCGGACGCGCACCAATTTCAACGCAAATAGCCTTCCAGCGCTTGTCGTGCGCGCAGTTTTCACCATGACGCTGCCATGCCAGTGCATGGGCTATCTCGTGCAAGATGGTGTCATAGACTTCAGCCCGGTCATTGAGCTCGCACAGCGTGCGACTCAGACTGATGTGCTTTTTGTCGATCCGGCAAACACCAAAGCGCCTGCGTGCATTATCGAGGCCGCCGGTCCAGTTGGACAGCCCGTGCTGCTGCAGTGATTGATTGAGTAGGTCCAGCGCTTCTGCGACGTTCATACCGTGGAAAATTGATAGTTGGCCACGACTGGATATTACCCTATTTGCAGCGCATTCTGTGGTTCTTTACAGCAACGATATTGGTTTACTGATGCCGCCGGTCTAAATCGGCGAGCCGTCACTCGGGAAAAATCTGCAGCGGTATCTGCGCAGACACAATCCAGTTGGGAACATCGACAATCTCGGCTATTTTCAGATCAACGATAGCGCCACACAGAATATAGGCTTCTGCACGGGTAAGGCCTTTTTCAGTAGCCAGCCAGTCGATCATCTGTCGCACCGCATTCTGTGCATTGAGGTAGAGATCCGGTCCGTGCGCGGTGGTACCAAAGTGACCGCCGCTGTCGGTCTTTGTCATCGGACTGGGGCGGATGTACTGCAGCTCTTTGATAGCGGAATTTTTCTTCACCGAAAAACGCATGGTGACTGTCATCGGGCACTCTATGCCCGTACCACAGATCTCTCCCTGCCCCTGATTAGCATGGCAGTCTCCCGTCGAGAACAACGCACCGGGTACCAGCACCGGTAACCAGAATGTGCTGCCAGTGGTAAGATCGCGCACATCGACATTCCCACCATTCTCACGCGGCGGAATAGTATTCAACCGTCCGGCATCCCGCGGAGCCACACCGACACAACCGGGCATCGGCTCAAACGGCAAGGTGATGTCATTGACACCAAAGTGACAGGTATCACCGTCGAGCACCCACTGATGAAAATGTGGCTCTGGAAAATCATCAGACAGCAATCCAAAGCCGGGGCGAAAAGCCGTCCAGCCCCAGCCCTTATGCTGCATATCGAGTATTTCAACTTCCAGTGCATCACCGGGTTCTGCACCGTTTACATAGACCGAACCGTTCAGTGCATGCACTTTGCTGCGATCAACGTTCAGGTAGTTGTCCAGCGTGGAGTCTTTAGTGTATTGCCCACTGGCCTCCAGACACTCGAAAACCACCGTGTCGCCAGGCTCAATTACCAGCCGTGGCTCTACTGAATTATCCCAGAACGGCTGAGAAATGCTGTCGTCAAGGTAGTGTGTTGTCATCGGCTCAACCGGTAAATACATCCATTATAGAAAACCAGCTACCGCTGGCCCTGAGTGCCATGCAAGCAGAGTAAACAACTCACAGAGAATACCACCGCCCGAGCTGACTATATTGACTCGTCCTCTCCGGACGCCTGCCGCAACCACATCTGCGAGTAGCGCCCTTCTCTGGCGAGCAGTTGCTCATGCGTACCCTGCTCTATTATCTGCCCGGCGTCGAGCACAACAATTTTGTCTGCGTCTACCACCGTTGAAAGGCGATGCGCAATGGTGATCACCGTGCGTCCTTCACTCATCTGCCGCAAGCTCTCTTGTATATCACGCTCGGTATCGGTGTCCAGTGCCGAGGTCGCCTCGTCGAGCAGCAGCACCGGCGGGTTTTTCAGCAGCGTGCGGGCTATGCCGACCCGCTGCTTTTCACCACCGGACAGTTTTAACCCACGCTCGCCGACGGCGGTATCGTAACCGGCGACCAGGCCATCGATAAAGTCGTGTATCCTGGCCGCTTTAGCTGCGGCGACAATTTCTTCAAAGCTTGCATCGGGTCGGCCATAGGCGATGTTATAGCCGATGGTATCGTTAAACAACACGGTATCCTGAGGCACAATTCCAATGTTCTGATGCAGGCTATTCTGGGTAACATCACGAACGTCCTGCCCATCGATGCTTAGCGCCCCCCCGGTGACATCGTAAAAGCGAAACATCAACCGGCCGATGGTCGACTTCCCCGAACCGGAAGGACCCACTATCGCCACGGTCTCTCCAGCGGCCACTGACAAACTGAGCCCTTGCAGAATGGGTCGCTCACTGTCGTAGCCAAATTTTATCGAATCAAAGTGCATCGCGCCGCCGGCAATCTGCAGGTCGGTGGCGTCGGGCTTGTCCTGCACTTCGCGCTGATATCGGAGCAGGTCAAACATCTCACCCATATCGATCAATGACTGGCGAATTTCCCGGTAGACGGTACCGAGAAAATTTAACGGCATAGTGATTTGAATCATGTAGGCATTCACCAGTACAAAATCACCAACGGTCAGATCACCGTTATTTACCCCGATAGCAGCCATCACCATAACAATCACCAAACCCGCGGTGATCAGCAGTGACTGCCCGAAATTAAGAAATGCCAGTGAATAGGATGTCGTCAGCGCGGCTTTCTCGTAGCCTTTCATGGATTCGTCGTAGCGCTCGGCTTCACGATCCTCAGCATTAAAGTACTTAACGGTTTCGTAGTTGAGCAAGCTGTCGATGGCCTTTTGATTGGCATCCGTGTCCTTGTCGTTCATTTGCTTGCGAACCTGCACCCGCCATTCAGTCACTTTAAAGGTAAACCAGATATAAACGGCAATGGTCACAACAATGACAGTCAGGTACCAAACATCGAAGACAAAAAACATGATCGCGCCAATCATCACCAGTTCAAGGACTAATGGCCCTATCGAGAACAACATAAACCGCAGCAGGAAGTCGACCCCCTTCACCCCGCGTTCGATGATCCGGCTCAAACCACCGGTCTTGCGCGTCAGGTGATAGCGCAACGACAACGCGTGCATATGGCGAAAAGTCTCCAGCGCAAGCTTGCGCAAAGAGCGCTGCCCGACCTTGGCAAAAATCACATCACGCAACTGATTAAAACCCACCGTCATCAGCCGCGCCACACCATAGGCGATAGTCAGACCGACCGCACCGGTGATCAGCATGAAAGTCGCATCCGACCCGCCGTCATCCGGCGCCATCGCGTCAACCGCTCCCTTGTACAAAAACGGTGTTATCACTGACACCACACGTGCCACCACCAGTGCTACCAGTGCCAACACCACCCGTACTCGTATTTCACGGTTGTCCGCTGGCCACAAATACGGCAGGACACGGCGGATGGTGCGAAGGCCGCTGCGCCGGGCCTCTGTTTGACTGTCGGCTTCTGCTTGATTGTCGATAGTGTCGACGGACATGTATTTCCCGGGAGTTATAAACAACCGTGCAGAAACACAGTCGCATAGGTTGGATCAGAGCCTTAACAATACAGGCTTCAGGGGAGATTTGCGGCGCTTTCGCGTGCTCAATTCCACTACGCCAACGTAAGGCCCGGAATGATAAATTCAACGGTGCTGTAGACACCTTAGCTAGCCGACGACGCGCGTTGGAATGCGGGCCCATAGCAACAACGTGGTGCGATCAGTCAGGTAACAGCGACACAAGGCGTCAGGTGAGCAATCACCAACCACAACACCGTCAGCCTCAATCAGACACTCTTTTAAGCACGCCCCGGTAAGCCACAATGCGACCGATAATCGGTGCATTAACAGTGACATCAAAAACAAATCGCCCGTCTCTGGCGGTTTCAAACGCCGCGCCCGTCGGCAGCAGCATTACGGGCAGCGGCAGTCCGGCAAAGGTCCAGCCGACCGGCACCAGGTGGAGTTCGTCATCACGCAGATCAAGTGTCAACTGCACCGTGACAAAACCAAAGCGTTCCATCAGCAGATGATGGTGCACGCCGGTCCCGGCCCACTGCACTGAGTGAAACTTCTGCCCGTTAAAGTCCCGCTCCCAGACCTCCCGATCGCCCTGCCTGGTCAGAGTCACCGTCAAGGGAACATCCCGGCCCGACCCGGGAAACCCGATCACAGCGGCGACTAACCGCGCAAGTAAGTTACTGCTACCGCGAACCTGAGCCGTCCCCTGCCATCGGTGCATTGCCGTCACATTGTGCAGATCGCGAACCGGTGCCGGCAATCTTGTCATCGCCGCAGCCAGCACGGTGTCATACACCGTGTCTGCGCGTGCCTGCCCACCCGAACCCGTTTGCCGGAAACCACTGTGCACCTGCAGTTTTTGAAAGGCTCTCTGATAGTCCGACAGACTGATCAGATCGACGGCGGCACGAGCGCCGCTGTCGGGCGTTGTTCCATTAAGCAATTTTTTAATCACAACACTGGCAGGAATGGCAGGAATAAAAGGCCCGTCATCCCCTTCAGCAATCAGATGCCAGGACCGTGTCACGGCTACGCCGTCCAACCTGCCACGTACTTCGACAAACATCCCGCCACGATTCGGCCCCCAGCTAAAGCGTGTTAGCAGCCAGTGCACAGCCGGCGCAAGCGGGTGCAGCGCCGGCAGTCGCAGACGCCCGCGGCACCACGCTAAGGTACTTAGTATCCGGTGGTAGATGGCGGGAGTCGGACCTGCACCAAACCAGACATCTGCAAGTCCGGTAAAACGGTGCTGTAACAATCGCAGATCGGGTACGTCGACCAATGAGTAGCGCAGCCGCTTGAGTGGCCGGTATCCGGGGGGCGCAATTCGGTAATAATAAGAATCAACAAACGCGCGTGTTTTCGCCAGGCGACCATCCTGCCAGCGCAGCACCTCGTCACCGGCATAACTCAGAATTGATCGCATCACCGACAAACCGGGCACGGCATGCGGGGCAGGTGAAATACCTGCCCGTATCGTTTCCGGCTCGAAATCCCTGGCAACCTCGGTCACAACGGCTGACGTTAACGCAGGACAAGTACTGACACCGGACAACACAAATACCCCGGCATCTGTAGCAGCGTTATCAAAGCGCGTAATACCAGTAACGAACTCACTGCCATCGGCAAGATCAATATAGGGGACGCCAGCCGCTATACAGGCGTTAATGACAAAATACGGATCATCACCGTAAATTTGAAAGGGTCCGCTTGCGTCAACGACCAGATCAGGTTGGTGTGTAATCAGATAGCCGACCACATCAGCCCGGTCAAACGCCGCAGGGATCAGCGTCGACGCACCACTGTACGCCTCTATAAAATTTTTTGTCTTGTCAGCACAGCGGCCCGCAATGATCAGTGTCAGTGCGGATTCATCGCTCAGCAGTGACACCAGCCGTCCACCAAAAAAACCGTAACCCCCCAGAATCAGTACCTTCACTGCAGCAGCCGCCGCTGTACTTCAAAGTCAACTGTACGGCATAAATCAGCGCGTCCAAACCATCGGATACGATTGCGCGCAATCAGGTAGTACAGTGCATCGAGAAGCCGTTGCGGTATGATTCGAAGTGCTCCCAGACAACGCCATCCACCGCCCAGCTTCACAGCGGTGCGAACGACAGCGTCAGATGCCGAATAAGCCAGGCCGTCAACGATCAATAACCACGATACCGGATCGTCCGGATCGAGTTCGTAGTGTTCCATCAGAGCGCGTCCCAGGCTGGACTGCAATGGCACAATGCGAAACTCAACGCTGCGATCATTGCGTGAAATCCACCTTGCACCCCGGGCACACAAAGCACAGTGCGCGTCCATCACACAAATTGGCCCCTGATGATCAATCGCGACCACGGACTGGTAAGAATACGGCGTCTGCATTCGGTACATTGTATTTTATTGCGGCTGCGGGCATTACTCCGGCACCCCACTATTGAACTATCCCGTGCCGGTTGCAAGCTATTTGCAGCAGCCACAGGACAACCGCCTCAAAAAACTGCCAACACACATAAAGCCGCGACCGGCATCGCGTGAAAGTGCTTTGCGGATAAATAAGAGGGTGACCCAACCCGACTAAACAGATCGGGCCACCCTCCTCCACTGCCGGCATGACTATGTCGGGTTTCAGCCAGACTTTTGCGGGCCAAGCTTCACCAAACCATTCATCACCGCATCAAGACCACCGTACACGGACAGACTACCCACATTCTCGGTAACCCGCTCCAGAGTCTCAAGCTCCTTCAGGCGCAGCGCCACAGTATTGCTCTCCATCACTTTCGCAGTGTTCAGCAGCGACCGGGTCGCGTTGGTTTCTTCACGCCTGCGAATAACATTAGCCTGTGCCGCTTTCTCGGCTTCAACCACTCTAGCCAGTAACTCTTTCATGTCACCGGGCAGAATGATGTCTTTGACACCGACGCTTTTGACTTCGATCCCCAGCGCTGCAAAAGGCCCCTCAAGGTAGTTGGCAACATCACGATCAATGGTGCTTTTGTCCTCGAGCAGGTTATCCAGGGTTCGTGTGCCAACAGCGGCACGCAAACCAAACTGAATTTCCTTGTACAGGTGATCCAGTGGGTCTTTCACCTGTTGCAGAGCTCTAGCCGCATCGACAAACTGATAGGTAGCCGTAACGTTAATACGCAGGGCGACTTTGTCACGGGTCAGAATTTCCTGCCCCTGCACCTCCAGAGTTCTCACTCGAAGATCAACCAGATCCACTGCAATATCACGATCGACTTTCCAGAATGCCTGCAGCCCCGCACCCAGTGTGTCGGTAAACTGACCATCCAGGTACAACAGACCCACGTGACCTACAGGCACAGTAACCGCATGAATCACACGGGCAACCTGCTCAGCTATTGCGCTGTTTTTATCACTCAGCAACCGACGTGCGAATGCACTATCAACCGACAATTCCTGTTTCAGGTCAACCCGCTGCACCCGTATAGATACCGGCCCCTTCCAGTACAATGCTCTGGATGCCGGGGCAAGCAGCGCTGCCGGTTGCTCATTGAAATAGACCAGCGCCATTTCACTGGAGCCGGTTTCGACAAACTCAAACAGTTGATCGACCGTGGCACGCTCTGCGTCCAGCAGGTAGTCTGCCAGCCGGTGCTCAAATACAGGCTTTGCTGTATCGAAGGTTTCGACAGTGACAAACTGTAGCAAGTTGAAAAAACGATAGTCTCCTGGTGCAAGAAAGGATTGAAAATCTCCGTCCCTGAACAAGAGACCGCGTTCGTGCTTGCGCACAATAAATTTAACGTAAAAAAACATAGTGCGTTCTCCTTGTTGGGTTAATGTTAAGGATGATGAGTTACCCGACGGCAACCCGGTTTGCTTCGCTGTACTCGCACCACCAACACGGGGTTTTGCGTTGCGCGCCAGCACTGCTCTTTCGACTTCAGCAAGTCGTTTTAGGCTCATAGAAACTTCCTCCTGAAGCATAAAAATTAGTGTGCCCCGCCATCACAGCATCATCGCGGATCACTGGCTCGAGCCAGCCGAACACCACACGCGCCAGATCAACTGACTGACATCACCTTAGCTTTCGCTAAAAAAGACACCAGCCATTCGTCTGGAGGATGAAGCGCCGGACTACCCTGCAACACAGCAACCGGCCATCATGCTGCTGCCGGCTAACGACTGTGTGCCCTTACAGGCAGCACATCATCAACCAGCTGACGGCAGAGGCATTGGTGGGTGATCACTCACCCGATCATGTGGAGTCGAACCACGGGCTTTACAGCCTACCAAACGATCCGCAAAGGATCAGGAGCGATAGCCGGATTCGAACCGGCTCCCCGCAGATTCAAAACCTGCTGCTCTACCCGATGAGCTATATCGCGCGGAAATCACGAAGCAAGCCTGGTACACACGGTGCGATGGTTAGCGTTGGTGTGCCGGCAGGGGCAAAAACCCTGAACCGCAAGGCGTTACTCACATGAACCTCCCTGGTATTCCGGTCCGGAAAAATCGAACTACTGCGCCGGTGTCACGCGGTTGCAGCAATGCCGCCGAAGAAGCATCGAAAAATAATTCAGATGTTCATCCATCAGTGTTGTTGATACTGACGCCAAGATTCATCTGCAAAATTCTGTTTTGTCTAGACCCTGTTTGTATTTGAGCCATATCGCAGGTAAAAAAAAGCCCCGAATGACGCAAACCATTCGAGGCATTTTGAAGTGCACTCGACAAGGTTCGTAATCTGAACCCTGCCGGATACTATCAGCGAGGGCTCAGCGCGCGGTTCTCCCGATCCAAAAGCAACCGGGTAGTGTTTTGTTTATTGAATTTTTCATCACTATAAGCATCGCAGAAATTAACCACACCACACCCGTACCGGGCGTGTCAGCGAAGCGATAAGCATTCGCGGCTGCACCGGTCGGTTGGTCTATTTTATAAGTAGATAACTGTTTCATGGCGGCGGAAGTATATAGAGGTATAACGCTTTGTCAACAGCAACGGGTAATTATCTGTAGATTATGGTGAACCTGCAGGTATTTTAGTGACCTTCCAGATTTCGCTCCTGGCACTATCAACACCGACCTACTTCCCTGCATAGATCCCCGTGAGACCGCACAATTGCAGAACCACCGAGTCCTCAGACAGATGGTCAGGCACCCTGCCTGCGTTCTCCCTACCCCGTCGATACGTTCACCGCTGCGAGGCTGATACCGGGCAAGCCGAAAAGGCAACACGGCAAAAAGGTCAGCGGGTTCGCGGTGCTTTATCTTATCGGTACAAACCTTTACCGTTACCCCTGAATTGTCGTGAAAATACAATTGGTTCACACTGTTTGCGAGTAAATTGTCCGCAGAGTTTGAGTTTTCGGAGGCTTATTAATGCAACACACACTGACGCAACACGAGTACGACGAAATC
>CALKXD010000275.1 GCA_938003855.1 uncultured Granulosicoccaceae bacterium
CTTCCATAGTGCATTGAACATTGCTGATTACGAATCCGGAAAATGTGATTTACATCAGACATATCGGAATTGAGCATTAAAGCTTGAGGTACAAATAGCGCTGGAAAATGCCGCCGATACCAGCCACACCCCCGCCTGAACACTCAAAGCAGGGAGAGCAGTATCGGTTTAATATCTGCAGGGGTATCATAAGCTTAGGCGGCCTAAGCGCCAGTGTATCCGGCGCACCGTGCTGCTGAAACGTCCGTGCCTAAGCACTAGGCATCACCTTGACAATAAATACCAACACCACCCATGGACACGCTTCCCGCGTTACGACCGTTAAGGTCCGAAAGCTGCGGGCACACCCGGTTGCGGCTCACAGCACACCGTTGTAAAAAAGCGCCAGGCAACCAACAGCCTTGTCGGATCACTGATGTAGCAGCTTCAGGCTTGCGCCATAAACAGCCAATCCTGCCGGGCTACCTCGCTCGTGCAGGAATCATCCTATCTTTTTGTGCCCGCTGAACAACGCTTTACACCGCCGGTTCGTTTTGCGCTTTACCTGCAAGCGGAGCACCTTATTCCTCGTGACCAACCAGGAATTTCGCTTTGCCGCTCGGCCAGGAGTTAGCAGCGAAGACGCTGCTGATTTTAGATCGCAGCTCCTCGGGCCTGGTAAAGATGTCCAGCTTCAAACCGGCAATTTGATCAGCCGCGCTGATCGACACCCCGCCCTCCATAAAGATCGGCATATCATAGGGAAAAAGCACTTCTTTCTCTGAGAGATAGAGCCCACCGGCTCGCCCTTGTGTCGCCCCCGCTTTTATCCTTACCAACCAAACGACTGCCTTGCCAGCCACAGAAGCGAGGTCATCTCCCTCACTCGTTGACCAGAATTGATTTGTGTGCCAGGTCTTTCCAAAGCGCGTCGTGTCGGGGATGAGTCCACCGTCGGGAAACGCCGCACCTGCGGCGGCCAGAGCACTGGCAGAACGATTACCATCGCCTCGAATAATCCATGGATCAGTTGCCGGCTCGGCTGCAGCGAGTTCAGTTCGGGCCGCGATGCACAACTCCCATAGATCGCGGATTCGGTCAGCCACTGCTTTGCGCGTGCCTTTGCGCAGTGCACTTTCGCTCGGCAGATTGGCCTCAGGCACACCCGCATCAATGTAAGCCTGCCTTTCGTGCGTGGCCTGTCCGGTAAGCATTGTGCGCATCTGCATCTCATCGATAGACAGAAGATCCCAGCTTTTACTGTCTGTGCACTTCTTAAGATATTGAAGTGCATCGATTGTTATGCTGTTCAGCAGCATCAGACCCCCAGGGTCTTTACTGAGATCGGTGATATCTTTAGACCCGTACACGGTACGATACTGGGGATTAGCACTAAGCAGCCGGCACAACGGGTTCATGATCTTGTAGCCGTGCATGTAATAGTATTCAAGCGGATTAATATCGGTAAACGGCATGTTACTGGCCTCCTCTACATCTGCTGGTCGTTTCTCGCTGCGCGAGCCGTATGAAATCAGTCGTCTTCAACGCTGTAGTATGACGGGGCCTATAGATCAATCAATGGTAAAGTTTCGAGAATTGGCCGGTAATATTACCAGTTAGCTTTAATCATGTGACGTTTACACAAATCCGATTAGAAAATACAGTAAGAGCGATTGCCGCAGAACCGGACAACACAGAAACATATAACCTATCCAGACAAATCTATGGCCAACCTGGCACCACTGATTTAACCGCCGCAAACCACGTGCCGAGTGCAGTAGCAAATAACCAGAGTTTCATCTGGTAACATCAACATAGAATATCGTCAGTGACGTTGCCAGTGTCAGAATTTCACCGGTAATTATCTTTCTGCTGTGAGCGATTTCAGAGCACCATACTCGCAGCCATTCAGGTTGAAATCAACTGACAGCGATCACCGCCTGCCGACGGCAAAACTTTTCCACTGCCCCTTTGGCGGTCCGCGTGAGCCGCTGCATGGTGTTAAATGTCACCTGCTCCAACTGGTACTGCTCGCCCAGGACCTTAAGCATATCCAGCCAAAGTAAAGCGGTCATCTCGGCATCAGCCAGGGCACGGTGAAATACACCGTCGTTATCGAGTGCGCGGTACTTCACCAGGGTACCTAATTGATGATTAGGTGCTTGTGGGTAGAGTCGTCGGGCGGCGAGCATAGAGCAGGCAAAGCTACCGTCATAACTGCGCCCTGCGTATTGCATTTCGGCATCGAGAAAGCGCCGGTCAAAAGAGGCGTTGTGCGCTACCAGATTGTGGCCGTTTATGAAATCGGCAAAATCACGCGTCGCCGACTCACAGCAACCTGCGGTACTAAGCATGTGATTACTGATGCCGGTGTATTCAGCAATAAAATCATTCACCTTAAAACCCGGGTTCATTAAGCGCTGAAACCGGTCGGTGACCCGGCCGCTCTGCAGCAACACAGCACCAATCTCGATACCTCGATCACCCAGATTGGGCGACAAGCCGGTTGTCTCGTAGTCGAGCACCACCACAGTGTCGGCGTTTCGGTTTTTCAAAGTACAGCTCGTCTGTTTGGAGGGGAACATCAGGCACAGCACCATCTGCTCCAGCGTAATTTTTAAACCCGCACCGCAGACGTTATCTTAAGCGTCTGCCAGCCCGGGGGGCGCGCCGGCGGTTTGCAGCCGCATGCGTGCCGCGGCTTCGCGACGCATTATGCCGCAGAATCAATACGGAATCGATGCACCCGAGCCACCATCAACCGCAATGCATTGCCCGGTGATCATCTGCGCCATTGGCGAGCAGAAAAAAAGCACCGCTGCGGCCAGGTCTTCGGGTTGAATCAGCCGCCCCAGGGGAATGTCACGGGTCCGGCTTGCTACAATATCCTCGACACCCCGCCCGGACTGCTTTGCCTCACTTTCGAATATCTGCTGCACCCGCTCGGTTGCCGTGTAACCGGGATGAACACAATTGACGGTCACATTAGACGGAGCGGCATAACCGGAAAACTGCTTCGTGAAGTTGGCGACGCCCGCGTTGACAACACCATTGGTCATCCGCAACGGCGCGACAATACGGGCGGTCATCCCGCCGATGTTGACGATTCGACCCCAGCCTTGCTGCTGCATAAACGGCAGAACCAGCCGCGCGATCCGAATATACGCCATCAATTTCACATCAATATGATACTGGAACAGATCATCGGTTTGCTCGTCGAATGGCGCACTGGTGGAGGTCACTGCGTTATTCACCAACAGGTCAATCCGCCCGCTATCGGCAACTGTATTGCTGACCAGATCTTCGATATCCGGTAAGCGGCTGACGTCGGCCTGATAGGACCAGCACGTCACCCCAAGCGCCTCAATAGCTCTGGCAGTCTCATCAAGGCTTTCCTGCGTGCGCCCACAGATTGCGATGTGCGCCCCCTGCCCGGCAAGCGCTAGTGCAACAGCACGCCCGATACCACGACTGCCACCAGTGATGAGCGCAACCTTACCATTCAGTTCAAAGTTCATACAGAGCTGCCTCCAGTGACGGCCTTACTATTGTAATAAATACGTCTGTTGACACGGTTTTTCTGATTGATGAGCTGCATCGGTACTAACGAAGAATCAACCTGACACCGGGCCGGACAATCCCGTCGGAAAAGCTGGCTGCCCGCCCTGCACCATCACTCGCTTAACAATGATAGCTTTGCACACACGCAGATATCCACTCATTGGTAGCACATCAATCTGTGTATAGGTGCGTTAGATGACTACGCCTCGCGCAGCCAAACAGCAGTGCAACGCCCTGAACCACAAGCCCCCAATCCTGGAGCGGCTAGCACCGCTGGCACCATCGATACAGGGAACCACGATCCCGCGTTGCAGAGTTTGATACGAGCGCGTAAGTTGAGTTAAGGTCGAAGCTGGTCAACGCTCAGATCCATGCGGCACGCCTCCGGGAGTCCGGCTGGCCCGTCGGATAACACTCATTGCTACAAAGTCAGTCAATTACTATGTCCTCTGAACAACAACTGGTGGAAATACTGCGCCGCGCGATCGGTGATGAATCAATATTGCGCTCTAATCAGGTGGCCGCACTGGACCCGGGATGGGACCCCGGTAACACCGGAGCCGGTGTCGCCGTACGACCCCGTGATACCGCAGAGGTCAGCGCTGTTTTAAAAGCCTGCAATGAGCACGGCATCCCGGTGGTCACCCACGGCGGACGAACCGGTCTGGCAGGCGGTGCGGTCTCCACTGCCGGCCAGATCATCATGCTGACAGAGCGACTGCAAGGAGGCATTGCTATCGATCCGGTAGAACAGGTAGCAGTGGTATCAACGGCGGTATCACAACAAGCACTGCAAGAAGCCGCAGCAGAGCATGGTTTGTCACTCGGCATTGATACCGCGTCACGTGGCTCAGCAACCATCGGCGGCATGATCTCAACCAACGCCGGTGGTATGGAAGCGTTCCGCCACGGCATGATGCGCCAGCGCTTGTTGGGTATAGAGGCGGTACTTGCCGATGGTTCGGTTATATCAGACATGACACGTGTGCCCAAGGCCAATGAAGGCTATGACCTCAAGCAGTTATTCTGCGGCGCAGAAGGCACACTGGGCGTGGTGACCCGCGCTGTCATTAAGCTGGAACCGGCCGAGCCGGAAAGCAACACCACCCTGCTCGCGGTACCGGGTGCGGCATCAGCCTTACGGGTTATGCGCTCGATACAGGAAAGCGGCGGGTTACTGTTGTGCGAAATGATGTGGCACGGATACGCCACAAGAGTCGCCAACGCCACAGGCCTGACCAATGTGCTGAGTTTCTGTGACGATGCACCGGCCTATCTGGTTGTAGAAAGCACCCTCGACGAAGACCCCCTGCTGGCACTGTTTGAACCATTCTTCGAGACCGGTGATGTTATCGATGCAGTGATGGCAAAGTCTAAAAGTGAGAGCGCTGATATATGGCGTATCCGCGAAGACAGCCAGGCCGCTTATCAGCAACTTAAAAACCCGGCTCTGTTCGATATCTCTATACCGCTGGGCAAACTTGATAGCTACATGCAAAACCTGCAGCAACGCCTCGACGCAATGGACGGAGATATCTCCCTGCAGGCACTGGCACACCTCGGCGACGGCAACCTGCACCTGTCAATGGGTCGCGAAGCCCCCTGGAGCACCCGGGAAAAAACAGCACTTGGTATGGCTGTGGAAAACGGCGTGAAGGAAATGGGTGGTGCTATATCCGCCGAGCACGGCATAGGATTGGCAAAGCTGGACATATTCGACCGCAATACATCAGACACCAGCCTTGTTGCAATGCGCGCGATCAAAACCGCCCTTGACCCGAAAGGCATTCTAAACCCGGGTAAAGTACTACCCGCATAATACGCAATACGCAATACGCAATACGCATCATGGACCCGCTAAACACTCTATCCGCACAACACCGTTGCGCGTTACGTTGCCAGTAACACCATTCCTGTGAGCAAACCCTTACGCCTTTCCCACACACTATCGTGCGAAAACCCCGACCTGATGATCATCTCGCATCGAGGCGAGTGGTCAACCGCCCCTGAAAATTCGATTGCCGCTATATTACAGGCCGCCGATGCAGGTGCTGATATGGCCGAAATCGATGTACAACAAACCAGACAGGGCATGTTGTACCTGATGCACGACGATACTACCGACCGCATGACCAATAGAACTGGTAACACGGTTGATGTCACTGATGACGAATTTAAAACGCTCTTACTGCGTAACAACAGCGGCGGGGAACAATCATTACTGACAGAGACTCCGGTGCCGACTCTGCGCACCGCACTCAATGCGGCGCGAGGGCGCATTCATTTAAACATTGACACCAAGCACCGGCGCGACCTGGATGCTGTCGGACGACTCGTCGTCGAAATGAATATGCAGGATCAGGTTCTGATCAAAATGGTTATTGATCCTATAGATCCTGATTTAACTATTCTGGACGCCAACTGGTTTGAGCACCTGACTTTTATGCCTGTCATGCTAGACCCAAGGCCCGGGCAAATGGCCAGAGATGCAGTCACAGTCGCAGGGCTTTTTAACGCCAAAATTGTAGAAGCCTCATTCCTGTCACTGGGTGAACTGACAGAAACCACTGAGTACTTACGTGACTCCGGGGTGCGACTTTGGTGCAATACTCTAAATGACGTCCACCCACTGTCTTTCTCAGACCAACGCGCACTGGACGACCCGAATGAGGTTTGGGGGACGTTAATGCGCTGCGGTATCGGTGCGATTCAAACCGACCAGACAGTATCTTTGAGCAGGTTTATCGGTCGCAACTGATGTCAGGGTTTGCACGCGCTAAAAAATGCAGCTCGAATATAGCCGCCTAACACAGCGCTCCCTATAATATTCCTGTGTCGCCAACAGGCAATGCAGATCACAACCAGATCAACGCATCATTCGTAATATACCAGCAACCTCGGTTTATCGGCTTACCGTAAGGTTGGCATGCTCCAGACTCGGTGATCTTAATCTGGCGCGAGCAGTCACTCCATCAGCGAGACATCGGTTTGAGAACATCAACGCCTAGCCTGCTTGCGGCAACCCGCATTACGTTATGGTGCTCATCGCCGCTGCAAGCTGATCAGTTTAGCAACTGGTTTGGGTTCGGCATCCAGAACGGCGGCACTGTTGGCTGGCAGGGATCGCCAGTGACACATGACAATCGATTTAGATTGGCACCGCGGTTAGCAGACTTCACCCTGGGGCATGGCCACATTCCATACCGCAAAGCCATAAAAGTCGGTACTGGATGTTGCGGAAAGTGTCCGACAACATTTAAATCTGTAGGTCAGAGAAGTGCCCACTACCGGCCTTACGGTCTTTAGCTCATTTGCCAAATTTTTTAGGTGTAATTCAGATTTGACCAAAAGCACTGCTCAAATAGTTTATTAAAACTGCTCGGTAAATCCGGGATATCCACATCGCCGTTTAC
>CALKXD010000276.1 GCA_938003855.1 uncultured Granulosicoccaceae bacterium
AATCGCCGACTGCCAGCCACAACCGCTGATCAGTGTCTGTGCCGATGAATCAGCCTTCTGGCTGTACTCATCGGGGTCGACCGGCAAGCCAAAAGGCGTGCGGCACACCCACAGCAGCCTGCAGTACACCGCAGACACCTACGGCCGGCAGGTGCTTGGGATCGAGCCCGACGATATCGTGTTTTCGATAGCGAAAATCTTCTTCGCCTATGGACTCGGCAACACCATGACCTTCCCGATGTCGGTCGGTGCAACGGCTATACTTTTCTCCGGCAGGCCGACCCCCGACTCGATACTCGACAGCATCAATGCGGCAAAGCCGACGATTTTCTACGGTGTGCCCACGTTCTATGCAGCCCTTGTCGCCTACCTGGAGAGTCAGTCACTAAAGGTCGACGCACCTCTGCGGCGTTGCATCTCTGCGGGGGAAGCGCTGCCCGAAAATGTCGGCAACGGCTGGCAGGCTCAGACAGGTTGTGAAATTCTCGATGGCGTCGGCTCAACCGAAATGCTGCATATATTTTTATCCAATCAGCCCGGCAACGTCGCCTATGGCACATCGGGGTTTGCCGTGCCGGGCTATCGGATCAGACTGGTCGATGAGGACGGCGCTGAAGTCGACGTCGGCGAGGTCGGTGAGCTACTCGTCGACGGTGCGTCAGCTGCCACCGATTACTGGAATCAGCGCGATAAATCGCGCACAACCTTTGAAGGCATCTGGACCCGCACCGGTGACAAATACGAAAAAGCCGCCGATGGCCGCATGATCTACTGTGGTCGCACCGATGACATGTTCAAAGTCAGTGGTATCTGGGTGTCGCCGTTTGAAGTCGAGCAGGCACTGGGCTCGCACACATCGGTGCTGGAGGCGGCCGTTGTACCGGCGCTGGATGACCGGAAACTGGAAAAACCGAAAGCCTTTGTGGTGCTGAAAACAGCGGTCGCCGATGCCGATCTGCCGGCGTTGAAAGAAGCATTAAAAGACCACGTCAAAGAACGCATCGGCAAGTGGAAATACCCGCGTACGATAGACATCGTCGCCGAATTGCCAAAAACCGCCACCGGCAAGATCCAGCGCTTTAAGCTGCGGGATTAATCATCGTGACGGCGTTTCAGTGGTCGGGCGGGGCGGACAACAGTCAGCAGAATACTCAATTTATAACGGTTGGCGGCACTGCACTGGAAGTGGTTTGCGTCGGGCCAGCGCCCGGCCAGGCACCAACCATTGTGCTGTTGCACGAAGGTCTGGGCTGTGCGGCATTGTGGCGTGCGTTTCCACAAGCGTTGTCACAGGCAACCGGCTACGGAGTGCTGGCATATTCGCGGCAGGGGTATGGTCAATCCGATGCGGCAGTGCTGCCACGACCGCTCGATTATATGTCGCTCGAAGCACAAAGGGTGCTACCGCATATTATCGACGGTGCCGGTATCCAGCGCTGCGTATTGCTTGGCCACAGTGACGGTGCATCGATAGCGGCGCTCTATGCCGGTGGGGTGCCTGACCCCGCTAGTGTGCCTGACCCCGCTAGTGTGCTTGATCATAGAGTGCGTGGACTAATACTTATGGCACCGCACTTTTTTACCGAACCCGTCGCCATTGCCGCCATCACCGCCACCAAAGCGGCCTACCAGCGCGGTCCGTTGCAGGAATCACTGGCACGTTACCACCGCGACCCGGACAACGCGTTTTACGGTTGGTGCGATGCCTGGCTGGACGCAGACTTTGCCGACTGGGATATCACCGACTGTATTGACTATCTGCGCGTACCGACATTGGTGATACAAGGGGCTGACGATCAATACGGTACCTCGGCACAGCCGCAGGTGGTGCAGGATCGCTGCTATGCACCGGTCGACATACTTATGCTCGACAATTGTCAGCATGCCCCGCACATCGATCAGCCAGAGCAGACGATAGCCGCAATTGCCGAATTCACCGCACGTCTCGATGCGATAGAAAACAGCGTTGTGCACATCAAACCGCTATGACCGACTGGCAAGCGCTGGCGCTGCCCGCAACCCGTCATGTCCCCGGTCAGGCAACCACCGCAGACGCCACTGTGCTGGAGCGCGCCTGTCGCACGGCATTGCCGCAGACGCTTGATGACACGGCCCGCCACAACACCGCGTGGCGTTACGGCCTGCGCTTGTTCAATGATGGTTTCTACTGGGAAACCCACGAGGTTCTGGAGGCCGTGTGGATGAACGCGCGTCCCAACAGTTGCGAGCGCCACCTGTTGCAGGGTGTCATTCACCTGGCCAATGCGGCGTTAAAGCACCACATGCATCGACCACAGGCCGTACAGCGACTGCTGGCGCTGGCAGGCGAGTGCATTGCCCGGGCCTACCCGCAGGAGTCACAGATGTTGATGGGCGTTGCTCGTGCTGACTTACACCGCACCGTTACCGCGGTAGCTATCGGAGACGGCCGGGCGGTGATACCGGCGCACTTTGAGTAGGTCTGTTTTAAAAACTAAATGTGCATTATAATGCACTTATCTTGGCGAAAGTAGTCTGCTGTTAGGCCGATATGGGCTGATATTCTGCTGATATTATGATATTTTTATTGGGGTGGTGTAGGATACGCAATATAGTGCATTATTTTTTCCAGCCCGGTTTTCAGGAGAACTTGTGGAAAAGCTGATCGATTTCCAGACCCATCCCTCGCAGTACCGCCATTGGCAGGTGCAGTATGACGGCGCGGTAGCGTGGCTCAGCATGGATGTTGACGAAGACGGCGGGTTGTTTGACGGCTACTCGTTAAAACTCAATTCCTATGACCTTGGCGTGGATATAGAGCTCGCTGATATCGTGCAAAGGATGCGCTTCGAGCACCCGCACGTAGGCGCGGTGGTCATGCGCTCAGCCAAAGACAATGTGTTTTGCGCCGGAGCCAATATAAAAATGCTGGGCGGTGCAACGCACGCGCACAAAGTTAATTTCTGCAAGTTTACCAATGAAACCCGAAACACCTTTGAAGCCACGGGTGCCGAATCAGGTCAGCACTATATAGCGGCTGTTCGTGGTGCCTGCGCCGGTGGCGGTTATGAGCTGGCATTGGCCTGCGATTATATCTATATGACTGACGACGGCTCCACCAGCGTGGCACTGCCCGAAGTACCCTTGCTGGCGGTTTTGCCGGGTACCGGCGGGTTAACGCGGGTCACCGATAAACGCAAAGTCAGGCGTGATCGCGCTGATGTATTCTGTTCTCTAGAAGAGGGCATCAAAGGCAAGCGCGCAGAGCAATGGAATCTGGTGGATCAGGTGGTTGCCAATTCAAAATTCGACGACTTTATCGCCACTCGTGCGGCCGATCTCGCTCGGCAAAGCGCTGCCGGCACTGCAGCCAAAGGTATTCAACTGACACCGTTGCAACGCACGTTTGGTGACGACGGCTCGGTGCGCTATTCACTGGTTTCCGTCGATATAGACCGTCGTTCGCGCCGCGCAACTATTACCCTGTCAGGCCCGCAGTCCCCCGCACCAGAGTCACTCGATGCATTGCAGGAGCAGGGCGCAGACAGCTGGATTCTAACCCTGGCGCGTGAACTCGACGATGCTTTACTGCACCTTCGCTTTAATGAACTGGAAGCCGGTGTGCTGTTGTTTAAATCAGCGGGTGACAACAATCTGGTCAGCGCTCATGAAGCACTGGTGTTCGACAATGCCGGCGACCACTGGCTGGCGCGCGAAATTACTCTGTACTGGAAGCGCGTACTCAAACGCATCGATCTTACCTCGCGCTCACTCATTGCTTTGATTGAAAACGGCTCATGCTTCAGTGGTTTTCTGGCCGAAATTCTGTTCGCGGTAGACCGCAGCTACATGATGGACGGCGAATTCGAAGACGACACTCGCCCGCCTGCGAGCATTCGGCTCAGTGCCGCCAACTTCGGCGCATTGCCCATGTCCAATGATCTGACCCGCCTGCAAACCCGTTTTCTTGGTAGTGCTGACAATGTCACGCAGGCCGGTAATCTGGTCGGGCAGGATCTGCTGGCCGCGCAAGCCGATGAACTGGGCCTGGTGACTTACGCCTACGACGACATCGACTGGGAAGACGAGATTCGCGTGTTCCTTGAAGAGCGCGCCAGCTTCTCACCGGACGCGATGACCGGCATGGAGGCGAACCTCCGCTTTGCCGGGCCGGAAACCATGGAAACAAGAATCTTCGGACGGCTTACCGCATGGCAGAACTGGATATTCCAGCGCCCCAATGCGGTGGGTGAGAGCGGTGCTCTGCAACGCTATGGCACTGGCAAGCGCGGCGAATACGACATGCGTCGCGTGTAACTGACAACAATAATCCAACCTCTGGAGCGTAACTGCTATGGCTGCAATGAGTAACGTTAGCTACGATACAATGATCCCGAACAACGTTGGTTTGTCTTCCGACCGACGCGTATTAAAAGCCCTGGAAAAATGGCACCCCGGATACATCAACTGGTGGAACGACCTGATACCGCAGAAATTCCAGGACAGCCTGGTGTATCTGCGTACCGCGGTCAGCGTCGATGCCAAAGGCTGGGCAAAATTCGACTACGTAAAAATGCCGGATTACCGCTGGGGCATTCTGCTTGCGCCACAGGTGGAAGATCGCAAAATACCCTGTGGTGAAAGCACCGGAGAAGCCGTCTGGCAGGAAGTGCCCGGTGAATTCCGCTCTACACTGCGCCGGCTTATCGTGATCCAGGGTGATACCGAACCCGCCTCTATAGAACAGCAGCGCTTTCTGGGGAATTCTGCACCATCGCTCTACGACTTACGCAATCTGTTTCAGATTAATGTCGAGGAAGGACGTCATTTATGGTCAATGGTGTATCTGCTGCAAAAGTATTTCGGTGCCGATGGCCGCGAAGAAGCCGACGGCTTGTTGCAGCGCTCGTCGGGCTCCGAAGAAGCGCCACGTATGCTCGGTGCCTTTAACGAAGAAACCCCCGACTGGCTGTCGTTTTTTATGTTTACCTACTTCACCGACAGAGACGGCAAAATGCAGTTGGAAAGTCTGGCGCAGTCAGGGTTTGATCCGCTGTCCAGAACCTGCCGCTTTATGCTCACCGAAGAAGCACACCATATGTTTGTGGGTGAGACCGGTGTTGGCCGAATCGTGCAGCGCACCTGCGAGGCAATGAAAGCCGCAGGTATCGACGACCCCTACGATACCGACCGCATCCGTGCACTGGGCGTGATCGATCTGCCAACCATTCAAAAGAAGCTTAACCTGCACTACAGTCTTTCGCTCGACCTGTTTGGTCAGGAGGTCTCTACCAATGCCGCCAACGCGTTCAACGCCGGTATTAAAGGGCGCTACATGGAGCATCGTATAGACGACGATCACAAGCTTACCAACGCCACCTATCCGGTGGCGCGTGTGGTCGACGGCAAGATTGTTCGCGAAGATGCCCCGGCGCTGACCGCCATCAACATGCGCTTGCGTGACGACTACAAACGCGACGCCGCCGGTGGAGTCGGGCGTTGGAACAAGGCCATTCAAAAAGCCGGTGTCGAGTTCCAGCTGCAACTACCGCACGAGGCATTTCACCGTCATATCGGTGTGTTTGCGGGTCAACCGATTGATATCAATGGTGATTTCCTAAGCCAGGACGAATTTACCCGCAAGCAAACCGACTGGCTGCCCACCAAGGCAGACGGTGATTTCATTCAGTCGCTGATGGTGCCTGTCTATGACGCTGGCGAGTATGCCGGCTGGATTGCGCCACCGAAAGTCGGCATCGATAATCAGCCCGGTGACTTTGAATACGTGCAATTGCACATGGCGTGATCCGTTTGGCCGCTGGTGCGTATCAATCAAAGAGCGCCGTCTAAAGGCGCTCTCAGCGCTCAGGGAATGAGAAAATTGCGGAACATGCATGACTAAACCATTCAAGCAGCACCTGATCGACCCCGAGATATGCATTCGCTGTCATACCTGTGAGGCAACCTGCCCGATCGAGGCGATCACCCACAACGATGACAACGTGGTGGTAGACTTCGACAAATGCAATTTTTGCATGGACTGTATCCCGGTATGCCCGACCGGCTCGATAGACGAGTGGCGGGTGGTGTCTGTGCCGTATACCGTTGACGCACAGTTCGACTTCCTTGAGCTCCCCGAACAAGAAGACTTCCCCGCTTCCAGCCCCGAGCAGGACAGCTCCATCGAAGCGCTCGACGCCGATGTTGCCGACCTGCTGGCGCAGGCGCATGCCGGTGCCGGTGGCAAGTCCAGAGCACCGGACAGTGCCAGCAAGCCCGCCATCAACCTGTATAACGCAGGCAAGCCCGCAGTAGTCACGGTGCAGGGCAATTACCGGTTGACCAGCCCGCAATCCGACAGCGATGTGCGGCATATTATTCTCGACCTCGGCCGTGTGCCGTTTCCGGTGCTCGAAGGGCAAAGCGTGGGTGTGGTGCCGCCCGGTCTCGACGACAGCGGAAAGCCCTACCTGCCAAGACTGTATTCGGTGTCAAGCCCCCGCGATGGCGAGCGCCCCAACTACAACAATCTGTCGCTGACGGTTAAACGTGAAGACCAGGGTGTTTGCTCACGGTATCTGTGTGATCTTAAAAAAGGCGACACCATCAACATCACCGGGCCATTCGGTGCCACCTTCCTGATGCCCGATGATCCGTCAGCAAAACTGCTGATGATCTGCACCGGTACCGGTTCCGCACCGTTCCGTGGCTTTACCATGCGCTATGAGCGCAGCCATGGCGACACCGCCGCGGTGCCACCATTGATGTTGGTGTTTGGTGCCAGAACTCCCGAGTCTCTGCCGTACTTCGGCCCGTTAAAGAAAATTCCTGACACCATGCTCAGCAAGCACCTGGTATTCAGCCGGGTGGAAGGTCAGCAAAAACGCTATGTGCAGGACGAGCTAAAACAGCAGCACGAAAACGTCGCAAGCTTGCTGGCAGACCCGCACGCCTATATTTATATCTGCGGGTTGCGCGCGATGGAAGACGGTGTTGAGCAAGCCCTGACAGAGATCGCGCAAGGGGTGGGGCAGGACTGGATCACGATTCGTGACCAAATGCGTGAGCAGGGCCGCTATCATGTTGAGACTTACTAGCGTGACCGGAATGTTGTCAGTGATCGGTGTCGTGCGGCAATGATAGAATCTGTACCCCCGACCGACCAGCCAGAACCCGCCGCGCAAGTGTCAGACAGTGAAAAGTTTGCCGCCATGGTTGGCGAGCGTGTCCGTGAAGCGCGCCAGCGTCGCGGTATTGTGCGCAAAAAACTCTCCGAGCTCTCTGGCGTATCTCTACGCTACCTTGCCCAGCTGGAAAACGGCGGTGGCAATATATCAGTAGCACTGCTGCACAAGATTGCCACCGCACTGGGGCATCGAGTGGAATGGTTTGTCTGTGCAGAAGACCCCTGGCGGTCAGAGGCTATGCAAGTGGCCGAGCTATATCGCCAGGCCAGCAACCTCAACCGTCATCAGGTGCTGGGTATTCTAAAACCCAAAACGCCCGAAAGCCTCAAGGCGCAGCGTATCTGTCTGATCGGCCTGCGTGGTGCCGGCAAGTCGACGCTGGGTGCGCTGGCCGGCAAGGCATCGTCACTTGAATTTATAGAACTCAACTCTGAGATCTCAGCCCTGTGCGGTCTGCCGATCGATGAGCTGATAAATTTCTACGGACAGGAAGGCTTCCGCGGTATGGAACGCCAGGCGCTTGAGCGTATTGTCGAGGGCAGGGCGCGTGTATTGCTGGCAGCAGCGGGTGGCATTGTGGCGGAGCCCGATACCTTCCAGTACCTGTGTAGTCACTTTTATACCGTCTGGCTGAAAGCACTGCCGCAAGAGCATATGCAGCGGGTGCGGGCACAAGGCGACGAGCGTCCGATGGTCGGCAATCCTAAAGCGATGGATCAGCTTACCTCTATTTTAACCAGCCGCGAAACCTTATACGCCAGTGCGGATGTCACAGTGAACACCAGCGGGCAGTCGATAGATCAGAGTCTGCAGGTTGTCAGTGGCGTCATCGACGAGCTTCTACAGCGGCAACAATGAAAGCAAAACGCGCAGCGCCGGGTATAACAGCGGATCACGTCGAGCGACTCAGTCGTGGCAAGCGCTCTGGCGGTCATGTCGGTTCCCGCGGGGTCGGGCATCACTTAACCGCGCTGGAGCGCAGCACCTACCAGCGAGCCTTAAAAACGCGCTTTCTGGTGCTGACCACCAAGGACCGTGCAAACCTGTGGCATATCTGGGAAAAGTGCTGCGAGGCTCGCCAGTGGCCGTTTCTGGTGCTGATCAAGAACACCGCCGACAATCAGGGTGTAATCTATGAGGGGCAACAGCCGCATGACGCGCAGCCGCTGGTAGATGCAAAAAATAAAATCAGGTTGCTGGCACAGCAGTAAGCCGCCTGAGTGTGCGGTGTTAGACCCACTGATCACCTGCAGTCATGTGCCGTGGTCCATCGCAGTTGATACGCACTGTGGCAGTCAGGTAGCCACACAGTAAAAAGCAAAGACACCCATCCAGCCGCTCGTTAACCGGTGCAATCCCTTTGAATAAATTCACCAGCTACGCCGAACTGTTGCAGCGCGTATCCAGCATTGATCCACTTGGTTACGGTCGCACCCGCAACTTTCTGGAGGGCGATGTCACGCAACTCAGCCCCTACATCACTCATGGGGTGATCAGTCTGCCCCAACTGGCAAAGGCAGCGCTTACCGACCACACCATGCAGCAAGCCGGAAAATTACTATTCCAGCTGGCGTGGCGTGAGTACTTTCATCGCATCTGGCAAGCCCTGGGCGACGATATTTTTCACGACATCAAGCACCCGCAGGCATCCGTGGTATCAAACCAGCTGCCCGCGCGCATGCTGGACCACAGTACGGGCATCGATGTGATCGATCAATCTATAAGTAATCTCTACCAGCATGGCTACCTGCACAACCATACGCGTATGTGGATCGCAAGCCTCGCCGCAAACATTGGCCAATCGCACTGGCAAAGTGGCGCGCAATGGATGCACTACCATCTGCTGGATGGAGACCTGGCCAGCAATACGTTATCGTGGCAATGGATAGCCGGTACGTTCAGTAACAAACGCTACCTGGCCAATCAGGACAACCTCAACAAGTACAGCCAGACCGAACAGCGCGGCACTTTTATCGATGTCAGCTACACCGGGCTTGCCGCCATGCCAGTGCCTGAGCCATTGCTTGATCGTGCGCCGCTGACGCTATTAAATGAGTTTCCTGAGACTACGCTGACCACGCCTGTCGATGCATCAAAGCCACTGGTGCTGTATCATCCTTTCAATCTTGATCCGCACTGGCGTCAGCAGGCATCATCAGATGCCAGGCGTATACTGGTTATAGAACCCGACCGCTACGTACAGTATCCCTTATCGCCTGCGCGCTGGCAGTTTGTTGAGTATTGGGCCGGGCAGATTCCCGGTCTGGAGATCTACGTCGGTCGTATTGAGTCGTTGTTGAGCCAGACTGACGTCCGGCAGATGGATATTGCCAGCCGCGAGTATCCACTGACAAACCACTGGCCGGGGCAGCAGGACGCCAGAGACTGGTTGTATCCCGACGTCGGTGGATACTTCCAGAGTTTTTTCAAGTTCTGGAATGTTGTGAAAAAACAGCATCCGATACAAAATGACTGACGTTTAAAAATTCGCCTCACCGCAGACCGGGATCAATCAATGACGACAATAAATTACCCGGTTGACCACGGTGAGATACGCGACGCGGTCCGACGCTTGTGCGACGATTTCCCCGGTAAGTACTGGCAGCAGTGCGACAGAGAGCAGGCCTACCCGACAGAGTTTGTGCAGGCACTGACCGCCGCCGGATACCTGGCAGCGCTTATCCCCGAAGAATACGACGGATCGGGTCTGCCTATCTCGGCCGGTGCCGCTATTCTTGAGACCATTCATCACTGCGGTGCCAACGCGGCGGCCTGTCACGCGCAGATGTACACTATGGGCACGCTGCTGCGGCATGGGTCACCAGCGCAAAAGCAAAAGTACCTGCCACAAATTGCCAGCGCAGAATTACGTCTGCAGGCGTTTGGCGTCACCGAGCCCACCAGTGGTACAGATACCACAGCGCTACAGACAAGCGCCCGTCTCGACGGGGATCACTACGTGGTAAATGGCCAGAAAATCTGGACGTCACGTGCACAACACTCTGACCTGCTATTGTTGCTGTGCCGAACAACACCTAAAGACCAGGTCGCAAAGCGCACTGATGGCTTGTCGGTATTGCTGGTTGATATGCGTCAGTACAGCGATAAAAACCTCAGTATCCGGCCCATTCGCACCATGATGAATCACGCCACCACCGAGCTGTTCTTCGACGACATGCGGGTGCCGGTGGAAAACCTGATTGGCCAGGCCGGCAAGGGTTTTCGCTATATTTTGTCAGGCATGAACGCCGAGCGCATTTTAATATCAGCAGAATGCATTGGCGACGCCAAATGGTTTATCGATAAATCCTCCGCCTACGCCAGTGAACGTTCTGTCTTCGGCCGCCCGATTGGTCAGAACCAGGGTGTACAGTTCCCGATTGCAAAAGCCTATGCCGATATGCGCGCCGCCGAGCTCATGCTGCACCAGGCATCGCGCCTGTATGAGTCTGGTGAAAACCCCGGTGAAGAAGCAAACATGGCAAAGCTGTTGTCAGCGGATGCCTCGTGGGCAGCGGCAGAAGCCTGTGTGCAGACCCACGGCGGGTTCGGCTTTGCCGAAGAATACGATATCGAACGCAAGTTTCGCGAAGCACGCCTGTATCAGGTGGCACCCATTTCCACTAATCTGATTCTAAGCTATATCGCTGAACATGTTCTGGGCATGCCACGGTCATATTAGTGTCAATCCATTTATCAATGACCAACCGGCCTGAATCCTTTTGACTGACAGTGCGCCAGTGGCGGGTACCGGCAAAGGCATCCTGCTGATGGCCGCCGCGATGCTGACAATCCCGGTCGTCGACGGTTTGGCCAAGTATCTCAGTGACGGGTATTCCCCACTGTTTATCAGTTGGGCGCGCTATGCGGTGGCCTGTGTGTTTATTCTGCCGGTGGCTTTTTTGCGTTTCGGTCGCAATGTCTTGCCGCGTCACAATCTAGCAGCGCATTTTTTTAGAACGCTCTGTCTGGTGGTGGCGATGACGCTGTATTTTGTCTCTATCTCGCTAATCCCGATGGCCACAGCGATCAGTGCGTTTTTTATAGCCCCCGTATGTGCCACTGCGATGGCCGTGGTGTTTCTGGGGGAGCGCCTGACACGCTGGAAGATCGCCGCGCTGATGTGTGGTGTGGCCGGTGTATTTTTTATTGTGCAGCCGCAAGGCGGTATCCAGCCGGGTATCCTGCTGGCGCTGTTGGCCGGGGTGGCGTTTGCAGCTTATCTGGTGGCAACACGTGCGGCCTCGCGACAAAGTGATCCGGTGAAAACACTGGTGTTTCAATGCCTCGTTGGCACCCTGCTGCTGACGCCGCAGATGATACTTACCTTTCAAATGCCACAGCTGGAAGTGCTGCATCTGTTTACCTTGCTGGGGCTGCTGTCAGTGGTAAGCCACCTGATGTCGATTTCGGCTTTTCGCTATGCAGAGACCTCGGTGCTGTCGCCGCTGGTCTACCTTGAGCTGGTTGGTGCGCTGATCATCGGCTATCTGGTGTTTAACGATACACCCGGTGCCGCCGAGTTGGTTGGTGCGGTATTGATCATAATCGGCGGCGTGCTGCTGCTTCGTAAAACCGGTCGATAACACCGGCGGCCGCACCGACTGGTACCATGCCGGTTCATTGGGACTGACGACAATATCTAGCGCTGCAGTGGCTGGATAAAGTCAACCAGATGTTGTGCGACCAGATCACCACACTCCAGTAACAAAGAGTGCTTGTAGCGGGGTAGAATCTTCAGTGTAGCGTCCGGCAAAGCGGCGGCAATTAGTTGATTCAATCGTGGATTGCAGCCACCGTCGTTTTCACCGGTGAGCACCAGGCTGGGTGCGGCAACGCGGGCAATCCACGGTGCCATTTCGGTGCTCGCATAGATTCTAAACACATTCAGAAAAACGTTCGGGTCGGTATCGATAACCTGCTGCAGACGCGCTGCAACAACGTCAGGATAGTCGGCTATAAATTCGTCGGTAAACCATCGGTCCGTCAGCGTCTCAAGAATCTGCGGAATGCCTTTCTGCTCCATCGCGGTAACAACGCCCATCACTTTGGCGGCGTCGTCGTCGGTGCGAAATGCAGCGGTCGAAAGCAGCCCTAGAGATAATACGTGCTGCGGGTACTTAAGCGCGTAGGCCGGCCCGATCATGCCACCGAGAGAGTGGCCGGCAATATGTGCTTTGTCGACACCGCAGCGTTGTCGTACAAGTTGCAGATCTTCGACCAGTTCCTCCAGGCCGAATTCACCCTCCGGCATCGGCGACTTGCCATGGCCACGCAGATCATAGGTGATCACGGTAAAGTGCGGCGTTAACACCGGCAGTGCCTTTGCCCAGGTATTGCGGGCAGCGCCGATGCCGTGCACCAGAATAAGTGCCGGGCCACTGCCATCGATGCTGTACTGGCAGGGGAGGGCCGTTGTGGTTGTCATTTCGGAGTTACCCTTCTTGCGAATCTGCTAATGGTGGTTGTCGGTAAAGTGCGGCATAACATCTTCAGCAAAGCGTTGAATGCAATCGAGGGTTTCGGTCGCATCGACGCCAAAGTTCACGTTGATAATCAGCCGGTCAATGCCAAGCGCGGCATACGGTCCCAGTTTGTCGATCATTTCCGACGTCGTACAGATCAGCAGGCTCTCTGCGAGTTCGTCCCTCGACTGGCTGCGTGGCAGCGGCCTGACCATGCCGTTATCGACCAGACCCGGCCCGGTGAATATATTGTCGAAGCGGCTGTAATACGCCTCTGCAGCGCGTAATTTTCTATCTTTGTCCTGTGGTGAGTCAGTAACAAAAGCGACTCGTGACAGCGTCAGTGTCAGGTCGCAGGCTTGTTCCCCGGAGTCTTCTTTGGCACGTCGGAAGGCGCTCACCTGGTCTTCGAGTAACTGATGGTTGCCGGCCAGCGGGGTGGTTTGAATATGAAAGCCACGCCGGGTGCATTGATAGATACCCTCCGGATTCATGACGGCCATCATCATCGGCGGCCCGCCTTGCGTCAGCGGGCGTGGCATGATGGTGATCGGGTCAAACTTGTAGTAGTCACCGTCCCACGATACTTCCTCGTCGCGCAGCAACGCCTGCAATACCTCTAGAGATTCGTCAAAGCGTGGCCGGGTTTCATCCATTGGCACACCGAGGCGCTCCATCTCGTAGCGAAAAGCACCACGGCCCACCCCCAGCATTAATCGGCCTTCAGTGAAAATATCGGCCACCACCACCTCACCGGCATAAGTCCGCATATCGTGCAGTGGCAACACCACAATAGAGGTCAGTATATTGATGCGGCTGGTGTGGGCGGCAATCTTGACCGCAAATTGCAGTGGCGCCGGCATCATCAGGCAATTCACCAGATGGTGTTCGGTAATCGAAACGGCATCAAAGCCCAGATTGTCAGCGGATATAGCCTGATTTAGCATATCGGCGTAGACGCGGTCACCGCCGTAGGTTTTGTCCGGGTAGTCGGCTGATAGCTGAATGCTGAATTTCATCGATCTGATCTTGCTGGTGGTGGGGTGAGTATGCCAGTTGTTGTGTATTTCGGGCAGCCGAAGTGAAGTTATTTAACATAACTATTTGTATGCGCTGTGAAAGGGGTTGTAGTCACCGTGGACTGAGATAAAGCGTAACGACAATCCATCGGAAATGATCATGTATAGACCCATGACCGCATCAGCCGTGTGCGCAGGTCGAGCGGTAGCCTGTCGCACTATCATCGAGGTAGCGTGGGATACCCTCGGAGTACCGTGCCGCGTAGCGTGCGGTTGTTGCTTGCCTGTCAC
>CALKXD010000277.1 GCA_938003855.1 uncultured Granulosicoccaceae bacterium
AAACTGCCTTGGCGGATGATACCTCGCTCGGGAGCCTCGTTGGTGTTTTCTTCACCTTCCAAATAAATTAATTACCATCTTGCAAATTGTTTTACCTACAAGTTGTAAGCGTTTATAGGCATCCTGTTTCATTTCAGAAACAAAAATGTACCCATGACCCAAAGTAACCGATTTTTATCCCTGCTTTGCACGCTATTATTCTGCAGTTTTTCAGTCCACACAAACGCGGCTGACGAACCGCAATATCGGCAGCTACCCCGGACTCAGACAACTCCGGGAGGAGTGGTTATTCTGGATCTCGGCAGCACCGACTCGACCAGCCCAACAGCGACTTATAACGAGGTGCCAGTTGCCGTGGTTCGCACCACTGCCGGCTGGCGCGCGATGATCGGCATCCCACTGTCTGCCAAACCCGGCCCGCACAGCGTTGAGGTAACAAGATACGACGGCAGCGTCGAGTTAAAGACCTTCGAGGTGGACTTGAAAGCCTACCCCGAGCAACACCTGACCATCGAAAACAAACGCAAAGTCAATCCAAATGACGAAGACATGGTGCGTATCCGACGCGACCGTACCGACATCGCGAATGCCAAACGCTACCGCCATCCCACTATTCTGAGCACCCGACTTGACATCCCGGTCGAGGGTATTCGCAGCAGTTCTTTCGGCTCACGCAGAATTTTGAACAAGCAACCTCGCCAACCGCATGGCGGTATGGATATCGCGGCAGCATCCGGCACACCCGTGTATGCACCGGGTGACGCCATTGTGGTCGAAAGCGGCGATTATTTCTTCAGCGGCAAGTGCCTCTTTCTCGGTCATGGGGCGGGCCTGCAAACTTTCTACGCTCACCTAAGTAAAATTCACGTGAAGCCAGGCGATATCATAAAGCGCGGCCAGCTCATTGCCGAGGTTGGTGCAACCGGCCGGGTGACCGGCGCTCACCTGCATTGGTCAGTCGGCCTGAACAGAACCTGGGTCGACCCGGAGTTGTTTTTGGCGACCACGGAGTAACTACCCTGCCCTTTCTCCCGCATCTCCATGCAGGAAAAATATCTTTTCATCTTCCTTTCAGTGAAGTTCCGCCCCCCGGAAACTCAGCCTACCCCGCATTTATTGCGCTTAATCTGCTGAAACTAACTTTAGGATAGTTAACATTACTTTTAAGTTTACAAACAGCCTGCCGTAACAATGGTCCAGTGAGATTGCGGGCGTCGCCATCGTCCAGCGATCTTGCTCAAAACTATAACTATTTCACATTCGTCTAAAACGTTGAAAGACGCGATAGAAAAATAAAAATAGTCGCAGGTTAGCCCAACGAAAGGCCAACCATTTGATACACGTCCGCCTCGGCGGCGCGTTTAAATTGGGGTTGTGTTAATGAACAATAATAATCCGTGCAAGACACGGGAGCTTCGCGTGAGCCTGTTATTCCTACTGGGAGCAACAGCCTACTCACATGCAGCAACATCAGAAACAATGCCGAATACTTCGGATGCCACACCATCTGCGGTGGAGCGTGTCCGCACCACTTTCACATTCCGCAATGGAGAAGAACACATTCGCACTGTTGAGCGTGTCGGCGACCACGCAGTTGCCGAGGGCGACATGATCATCGGAAGCGCCGAGCACTTCTTTGCACTCGCCGATAAGCGCACCGCCAAAGGCTTGAGCAACACCGCCTATGGTCGCACCTGGCCGAACGGAATCGTTCCTTACAACATCAATACTGATTTATCAGCATCCGTTGTTGCTAAAATCCGTGCTGCCGTGGATCACTGGAACTCAATCGGCGCGATCACGATGGTCGAACGCACTGCAGCAAACTCGACCACCTATCCAGACTACATCGATTTTGTCAACGCCAACCGTTGCGCCAGCTGGATAGGTTATCAAGCCACCGGTCCACAGCAAATCTATACCGGTGACCGATGCAGTGCTGGCAGCATGATTCACGAGATTGGCCATGCACTGGGGCTACTGCACGAGCACACCCGGCCGGACCGGGACAGCTTTGTAAAAATACACTGGGATCGTATCACCACTGATATGGAACTCAACTTTGAGATAATTGCCGGCGGTGTGCCACTCGGTGCTTACGACTATGGTTCGATCATGCACTACGGCACCGGCTTCTTCAGTAACGATGGTAATCCAACACTGGAAGCAATTCAGCCCACCAGTGCCACTATCGGTCAGCGTGAAACCACCAGCACCGGAGACAAGCAATCTGTCGCCACGTTATACCAAAGCAACTTATCTCTGGTCATGAGTGCGGCAGCACAATCTATAAATGCCGGGGGCGCTGTCGATATGACGCTGTATGTCACTAACAATTCAGCCACTGGTGCCAATTCTCTGCAAGTGAGTTTACCGGTAGCATCTGACTCAAGCTTACTGTCAACGTCATCCACCGACTGGGTTTGCACACAAAATGGCACGGGCGCTAATATACTATGTGACTCGTCGCTGCTGGAAGCTGGTGCAGACACCTCGATTGGTTTGCGCATCTCTGCAGCAACGACTGCCGGGCAACAACTTTTCGACGCCACGCTGTCGAGTCGCACGCCGGACACCAACGAGAACGACAATCATGACTCCGCAATCATCAACGTGGTAGGAACCACCGGTGATGAACCAATCATCGCCGCACTGAGCCCTAACCCGGGCACATCCACGACCGATCCATTTGCAGAAATCGCAGCAAAGCAAAATACACAACAAGCGACCGGTGGCAGTGCGGGTGGCGGTGGAGCATTCAACTGGCTAAGCCTGGGCTTTCTGCTGGTGCTGTTTCCATTCATTCGAGTGCAGCGAAAGCAAGGATTGACGGGCTGCTGCAGACATCATTAATAAGAGATTCTGATCGGGGATGTTTGTCAGGAACATCCCCGATCACTATGATAGGCTCGGACGCACTCTAACGATCGACGCCTTGATTCAATGAAAATTATGATCAGCGTGGGCGAGGCCTCGGGAGACATGCACACTGCAAATGTGCTGCATAAGCTCCAGTCTCTAGACACGCAAGCAATTGAAGCATTTGGTATGGGCGGCAAGCGCCTGTCTGCCGCCGGTATGGAACTGATTGTCGATAATGCCGAACACTCGGTGATGGGTTTGGTTGAAGTACTGCACAAATACCCAACGCTACGTGGCCATCTAAACCTGCTGCGCCGTACCCTGAGCGCCAGAAAACCAGATCTTCTGTTGTTAGTGGATTATCCGCACTTTAATATGAAACTTGCGATCACGGCCAAGGCGCTACGCATTCCGGTTCTGTACTACATCACACCAAAAGTCTGGGCATCCCGTGCCGGTCGGCTACAGGAACTGAAAAAAACCATTGACCACGCAGCGGTTATTTTCCCTTTCGAAGCAGATCTCTTCGAACAGCACAATATCAGCGCCACCTATGTCGGCAACCCATTGCTGGACAATCAGGCCCTGATTGCTGTCAGCAATCGCCATAAAGCACCTGACACCGATACACTTATCGCACTTCTGCCTGGCAGTCGAAAGAGCGAAGTTAACTACCTGTTACCCTCGATGCTCGACGCATCGCTTAAGATCAAGACAAAATTTCCTGACGCGAAGTTTGTATTGCCGGTAGCTGAGACCATCGACAAATCAGTCATCATCGATATCGTCGGCACCCGCAACATCTCTGTAGAGCTAATCGAAGCAGCAAATTACAGTCGCCTGGCGGAATGCAAAGTAGCGCTGGCCGCGTCAGGTACAGCCACTCTCGAGCTTGCGATCATGGGTATCCCGATGGTGGTCGCCTACAAAATGAATCCGCTGAGTTATATGGTCGTCAAACGATGGCTGACGATTAAAAACGTAAGCCTGGTTAACATCATTGCCGGAGCCGCAGTGGTGCCCGAACTGCTGCAGGATGATGCTACCGCAGACAATATATTTAACGAAGCCGATAAACTATTGACCGACAAAGACACCTACAAAGATCAGGTTTCAAAATTAGCGTCCGTCTATAACCAACTGGGGTCCGGCGGCGCGGCACTGCGTCTGTGCAACATTATTACCACTATGGTGGGCGACTCTAAAAGCAGCGCCGGTGAACAATCCAAGGGTGCTGTTTGTCGTTAGTCATCCCGCCGACAAACCCCACTAGACTGTGCCACGCTTGCCCTTGCGGAGAAACTCAACAAAACCCGCCACACCGGGGTAGTTTTTTGCCAGAGCGTCAACCTCAGCATACACCTCGTCGGTTTTAACTCCCTTGCGCTTGACCAGTTTGACAAAGGCCTTCTGGATAGCTGAAATCTCCTCAGCCGTAAACCCGCGACGCTTCAGTCCTTCTCTATTGATGCCAATTGCCTCCGCGTAGTGACCACTGACCAGCACGTATGGCGGCACATCCTTGTTGATAACAGACCCCATACCGGAAAAACTGTGGCTCCCGACCCGGCTAAACTGATGAACCAGAGAAAAACCACCGAGAATAGCAAAATCACCGACTTCAACATGCCCCGCAAGCGATGCTGAGTTAGCAAAAACGGTATTGTTACCGACGAGGCAGTCGTGCGCAATGTGCACATAAGACATCAGCAGGTTATCGTTGCCAACGCGTGTCACACCACCGCCACCCGTCGTGCCGCGATTAATACTGACAAATTCGCGTATCTTGTTTCGATCACCAATTTCCAACCGGCTCTGCTCACCGTCAAATTTCAGGTCCTGCGGATCATCGCCAATTGAAGCAAACTGGAATATTCTGTTTTCCCGGCCAATTACGGTTGGGCCTTTAACAACAACATGCGGTCCGAGCACGGTCTCCGCACCAATCTCGACTTGCGCACCGATCACACAATACGGCCCGATTTCGCAGGTTTCGTGGACAAAGGCACTTTCATCGATTACCGCCGTCGCATGAATCAAGAGTCTATCTCGTTTTTGGCTATCAGGACCTCAGCGCTGCAACAAAGCGCATCATCAACCATTGCGGTTGCTGCGAATCTCCAGATCCCACGCCTGGTGCGCTCAAGCGTCACCTTCACCGTTAGGCGATCTCCCGGAACCACTTGACGCTTAAATCGGGCTTTGTCTATGCCAACCAACAAATACAGAGTCTCCTCACTGGGATAGCCTCCGAGCTCACGAAACGCAAAAACAGCGCAACTCTGAGCCATAGACTCTAGAATCAGCACACCGGGGAACACCGGAAACTGCGGAAAGTGGCCGGTAAATATCGGCTCATTGATGGTTACGTTTTTTATCGCCGTCAGACTGACACCGGGATCCATCTCGACGACTTTGTCGATCAACAAAAAGGGATAACGATGCGGTAAGTACTTTACGATCTCTGTAATATCTAGCTGTTCCAAACGTGCGTTCCCGGTTCGTTAGCTGCGCGGTGGTTTTCGTGACTGGCGGACAAATTCATCCAGCTTGTGAAGGCGTATTGCGTTTTTCCGCCATTGCGCAGAGGTTTCCAGCGGATACCCGGAAGAGTAGCTTCCCGCTGTCGCAATGGAGCGATTCACAAATGAATCCGCTGTGATCATAACGTTATCACAGATGGAAAGATGGCCAACTATTGATACCGCCCCACCGATACGACAGTTCCGGCCTATTTTTGTACTACCGGCAACACCGGTACACCCGGCGATCGCAGTATTGCTGCCAATCACAACATTGTGGGCAATCTGAATCTGGTTGTCCAAAATGACACCATCCCCGATAACCGTGTCATCAAGAGCACCACGATCTATAGTCGTCGATGCCCCGACACTGACTCGATCACCTAGTGTCACCCCGCCAAGCTGATGTATTTTCTGCCACCCCTCGGACGAGGGCGCCCAGCCAAAACCATCTGCGCCGATTACCGCAGCAGAGTGAATTTCACAATAGCGACCAACGGTACAATCATGCATCACCGTCGCATTCGGGAACAAATGCGACCCTTCACCGATATGACAGCCATTGCCGACAAACGCCCCAGCGTCAATACGCACATTATCACCAATGACGCTGTGATCAGCGATTACAGCATGCGGCCCAACAGTAGCCGAAACGGCAAGCTCTACACCTTCACCAATAACAGCAGACGGATGCACCCCGGTGGTGATCGATTGTTGATTAACCCACAATTGAGTGAGGCGTGCATAACACAGATAGGGATCATCGCTATGCAGCCGAACGGCCGATGTCTCTGCGACAAACGCTTGCGGCATAATCACCGCCGTCGCCTGAGAAATTTGCAGCGCCGGTAGAAAACTCCGACCGGTAACAAAAGTTATACTTCCGGGCATTGCATTATCGACTGGCGCAATGCGGTTTATTTCAAGCGTAGGATCGCCTGCAATAGTGAGGTTGAGCGCATCGGCAATCTCGCCGGTGGTAAAGGATATACGGCCCACCCGCTTAGCTATTTTTTGTTTTCATCAGAAGAACTGCCGTCTGACTCAAAGTCTCCGGCCAGGTGCAACTCACGTAACACCTGCTCGGTAACGTCAACATTTTTGTTGGCAAACAACACCCCGTCACTAATGATTAGATCGTAGTCCTGTTCCTTTGCAAACGACGCTATGGCATCGAGCACATAGATCCGGACTTGCTTGAATTCCTGATTTTTCTGGATGTTGAGCTCTTCCCTGAATTCCTGCTCGTCTCGCTTAACACGCCGCTCGGTTTTGCGGAACTCCCGCTCAACGCTGGCGCGTTCGTTACCATCGAGCTCGCCGTCTTCCCCATCCAGTTTCTTTCGCAACTGAGCGAGTACGACCTTCTGGGCTTTAATACCCTCCTGCCGAGGCGCAAACTCCCGCTCAAGCCTGTTGCTTGCAGCCTGAGCCTGAGGCGCTTCGTCAATCAAATACGGAATATCGACAAACCCGATCTTCATCTCGGCTGCATTAGCCATAGACATAGGAAGCAGGCAAGCTGCCAGTATCAGCGATAGGCGACTCAGCACGAGATTACAAACCCGAACTGGCACAGAGACTGTGAGTGCGGACAATCCGCATAGACCCGGCAATTAGAACAGAGAGCCGATAGTAAATTGAAATGCCTGCTTGCTGTCGGTGATATCATCATTAAAAGTTTCGGCAAAGCTGAAGGTAAGAGGGCCGACCGGCGCCAGCCAGACAAACGCCAATCCGTAGGAACCACGGAGTTCGTCCGCGTCGAAGTCTGACACATCGCTAAATACATTGCCAAAATCGGCAAACAAACTCAAGCGCGTGGACCCTGCACTCTCGACAAATGGGGGCGGAAAGATCACCTCAAGCGACCCGATCGTCCTGAAATCCCCCCCTTGTGCATCTCCGTCGGAGTCGACCGGACCAAGCGTACTGCGCCGATATCCGCGAACCGACTGAATACCACCGGCGTAAAAGCGCCGGAAAAAAGGCAGAGTCTCCAGGCCGTCTTCACCTTCTCCGTAGTTGAGACGGGTACTGAATGACAACGTGTAACGCTCTGTCATTGGATAGAAATACTCAAAACTATACCCAAGTTTGATGTAGCTCAGATCGCTGTTTGGTGTGGTTGCCTCAAGGCTCAGCGAGTTACGGGTTCCGCGCGTCGCAAACACGGTTCGATCCCGGGTATCATGCGTGTAGCCAATGTTTATATCGAATAGATCGTAGTCACTACCGAATTTATCAATAAAACCAAGAATTTCGTCCGAGGATTCTTCCGTTCTAATGGCATCGACTCTTTCATAACCGAATCCAAAATTAAAGGTTGAGAACTCGCTCATCGGCACGCCATAACGGACCTTGGCACCGTAGCTGTCTAGAATAAATTTGGTGGTTGAACTCAGTTGACTGGTGTCAGTTTTTTTGATGAATGCCCGCACGTTGCGACTAATGCCGTCAGGCGTGTAGTAGGGATCGGTGTAGGAAACAGAAAAGTTATCCTGACTGGTGCTGTTGTCAAAAGTTACCGCAATACGCTCACCGGTTCCGAACAGATTTTCCTGAGTAAAATTTATATTAAAGATGAAGCCATCGGTACCATAGCCGGCACCGGCACCAAACGACCCCGACGCACCTTCAGTCACACTTACGGCAATGTCCACTAACTCTTCCGAGCCAGGTACACGCGGAGTGTTAATCGAGATACGTTCTATATAGGGCAATCGCTGCAAGCGGGTCTGTGAGCGTGTCAGTGCGAGCGGCGAAAAGCGGCTGCCCTCCATTTGTCGCATCTCGCGCCGCAATACCTCATCGCGGGTTCGATTCTGACCCGTGAAAGTGATACGTCTTACGTAGACCCGCTTGCCCGGGTTGACGTTTAAATTCAGCCCGACAGTGTTTGAAGTGTCGTCAATATCCGGAATAACATTCACATCGGCAAATGCATAGCCGTCTTCGCCTAGACGATCAACAATCGCACTGTTGCTCTGGGTCATTAACTTGCGCGAGTAGATATCTCCCGGCGCCATCACCAGCAATTTTTTTAACTGCTCTTCAGTGACACTGAGATTGTTGCCGGAGATAGCGATGTCACCCACTTTGTACTGCTCTCCTTCATCAACGTTAATGGTCACGTTTATGTCTCGTTTGTCCGGAGAGATCGTCACTTGCGTGGAAGAGATATCAAACCGCAGGTAGCCACGATCCAAATACCAGGCGCGAAGTTTTTCGGTGTCGGCGGTCAATTTTGCACGGGAGTATTTGTCGCGTGCGCTTAACGGATTCCAGCCAGCGACCCCTGAGTCGAGTAACTTCAGCAATTGCTTTTCAGAAAATGCGCTATTGCCAACGATGTTTACATGACTGATTTTCGCTATAGCGCCTTCCGTCACCTCGACGTTGACGTTGACGCGATTGCGCTCCAGCTTGTCCACTGACGAGGTGACTGTGGTTCCATACTGGCCGCGGCTGAA
The DNA here is from genome assembly GCA_938003855.1 of uncultured Granulosicoccaceae bacterium. Classification (GTDB taxonomy): domain Bacteria; phylum Pseudomonadota; class Gammaproteobacteria; order Granulosicoccales; family Granulosicoccaceae. The sequence continues at coordinate 8,858 of CALKXD010000277.1, forward strand.
ATAAACCTGACGCACTTCAGTTTCAAGGTTATCCAGCACAGACCGGCGAAAGATTCTGCCGGGCGCAAGACCGATCTGGCGAAGAGTGTCATCCATCTGTTCTTTTGGAAGAGCCTTGCTGCCTTCTACATTGACTTCGACAATGGAAGGACGTTCGGCGACAGTAACGATGAGCACACCGTCGTCACGGGATAGACCGACATCATCGAACAGCTCGGTATCGTACAAGGCCCGTATCACACGACCGCTGTCGCGGTTCGTCTCGAAACGTTCGCCGGCACGTACCGGCACATAGCTCAATACCGTGCCTTTCTCGACCCGCTCAATACCACGTACAACGATATCGCTAATGATAAACGCGCGCTCGGCCGCAGTGACATTCAAGGAACTGAGTGCACTGAGCGCAAAGCAGAGGAAGACAAGTGACCGGAGGCCACTGAGTTTAAAGGCGGAACCTGATGGCATTAACGGTTTATGGCGTGTTGGATTCTGCGCCAGAATAGCAAGTCGACTCTGGCAGAGGCATTACCGAATCTAAACGTATGTCAAAGTGTTTCAGTCACCAAAAACCCTATAGCCACAGCCCATAACAGCGATAACTCACGAGGGCAGTATGCGCAGAATATCCTGGTAGAAAACAAAGGTCATCAGACCGGCCAGAAGCAACAGACCGATCTGCTGACCATAGATTTGAATTTGCTCGGAAACCGGTTTGCCGGTGACCGCTTCAACCGCAAAATACACCAGATGCCCACCATCAAGCATTGGCACCGGAAACAGATTAAAGATACCGAGACTGATTGACACCAGCGCAATAAAATTAAGGTAATGATCAACGCCGACACTCACCGACTGACCGGCAAACTGAGCGATGGATATCGGCCCGCTGACGGTATTTTTCAAAGACGCCTCACCGGTAAATAACTTACCGATCATGCCCAGGCTTACCGAGATCATCTTACCGGTGCGCTGTACAGCCTTGCCAAATGCCACGCCCGGAGAATACCGCTCTACGGTTCGGAGTTTTTCATCGATCAACTGCTGCGACTGTGTTTCCCGCGCCCCGATAAAACCAATAGTGCCATTATCCAATTGCTTTAACGCCGGAGTAAGAGCAATAGTCATAGGCGACGCATCACGCAGCAGTTCGATCTGCAACGTTTTCTCCGGACTGTCACGGATGATATGCACCCAATCGGTCCACGTCTGCACCAACTGCCCGTCACTTCGTACCACCCGATCACCTGGCAGCAGTCCAGCTGCTTCAGCCGCTCCACCCGGTACAATTCCACCAATCACCGGATCAACGGTTGGCCACCAGCGCTGCAGACCAAGCTTGCCAATCAAATCTCCCTGATCGGCGAGCAACTCCCGACTGTCTATCGGCAAACTGCGTGTCACTTCACTACCGGACTCGGTCAGAACTGTGATCTCAAGCGTCTCTCTACTTTCAACAATCCCGTCGAGAATGGCGACAAACGCGGTATCCCAGGTTGGTGTGTGCATGCCGCCTATGCGGGTAATTTTATCCCCTTCAGTGAAACCAGCCTCTACCGCCGGGGTGTTGGCCAATGGCGCACTAAGAATGGGGGCAATGCCGGTAATACCAACGATAAACACCACCCAGTAAACCAGTACCGCCAGGATAAGATTGGCCAGCGGGCCTGCCAGCACGATGGCACTGCGAGCCCAGACGCTTTTTCGGTTAAATGCCCGGTCGAGCTCATCCGGTGGTACGTCACCCTCGCGCTCATCGAGCATCTTGACGTAACCACCCAGCGGGATAGCCGCCAGTACATACTCTGTGGCGTCCTCGCCGGCTATTTTTTTCCACAGCGGCTTGCCGAACCCGACAGAAAACCGGAGCACCTTAACGCCCATCTTTCTGGCCACCCAGTAGTGACCAAATTCGTGCACTGTGACAAGAATGCCTATTGCCAGAATAAAAGACACCACACTCAACAGAAAACTCTGCATCAAATTACTCCTGCCGGTGGCTTAACCGGGCTCATGCCGTTATCAATATAATCGACCGTGTAACGCCTGACTTTTTGATCCAGCGCGCACAAGTCGTTAATTGTTCGGGATTTTTCACTGTTGTAACTCCGCAGCACATAGGCGTTTATACGCGCTACATCGATAAATCCGATGCGCTCATCGATAAAGCTTTGCACAGCTACCTCGTTAGCGGCATTTAGCACGCCAGTTGCAGAGTTGCCTCGTCGCATCGCCTCACGAGCAAGCGCCAGACACGGAAATCGTGTGTCGTCAGGAGGAATAAACTCCAGACCACCCAGCAAATGAAAGTCGAGAGGTTCAACCCCGGCGTCGATTCGGGAGGGCCAGGCAAGTGCGTGCGCTATCGGAGTTCTCATGTCAGCCCTGCCCAGTTGCGCCAATACTGACCCATCACAATATCGCACCATCGAGTGGATAACACTTTGTGGATGAACGACGACCTCAATGTTGGCTTCATCCACCCCAAAAAGGTAGCTGGCTTCGATGATTTCAAGCCCTTTGTTCATCATTGTGGCTGAATCAACAGAAATTTTTGCCCCCATGCTCCAGTTCGGGTGCTTAAGCGCCTGAGCGACCGTCACTGATTCCATTTGCTCAGTCGAATACGCGCGAAACGGCCCGCCCGATGCCGTCAGCACCAGAGATCGAATCTCATGCCCCTGACCAACCTGTGCATCATTCGTCCCTGTCTGCATAAGACCAGTCGTGCGCGCCATCTTGTCCGGCAAACACTGAAATATTGCATTGTGCTCGCTGTCGACAGGCACAATAGTGGCTCCCCCTTGTCTTGCGGCGGCGATCAACAGATCTCCAGCAACGACCATGGCTTCTTTGTTCGCCAACAGTATTCGCTTGCCGGAACGCGCTGCTATGAGTGTCGACTCCAGCCCCGCAAAACCGACGATTCCTGCCATAACAACATCAATGTCAGGACTGGAAGCTATCTGCTCATGCGCCGAAGACACTGGCAGGACCACCGTCGCGGATTGAATCGCCTTCAGCCGTCGCGTCAATTCGTCAGAAGCCTGAGGATCTGCCATCGCGGCAAATCGGGGTTGCAGCTGCTGGCACTGCAGAAACAATAATTCGACATTCTTATGCGCACACAAAGCGCTGATGCGATATCGATCCGGGTTATTCCGGATAACCTTAACCGTGTTAACACCGATCGATCCGGTAGATCCGAAAATGGCGACAGTTTCAATTTTTGCCATGAACTACAACCAAAGTACCGCAAATGCCATCCAGGGAACCGCAGCGAGCAAACCATCGAAGCGATCCAGTACACCACCGTGACCCGGCAGCAACACACCGCTATCTTTCACTCCTCTGGTTCGCTTAGCCCGACTTATGAATAGATCCCCTGCGATAGAATAAACCGCTGCAAACCCCGCCATAATAACCAGTGCCAGCCAGGACAGCTGATCACCGGAGAAGTATCCTGTAACACTTACGGCCAGCACACCGGCTAACAGTAATCCACCCAATGCCCCCTCAATTGTTTTACCCTGAGAAATTTCAACCGCCAGTTTGCGACGACCGAACTTTCTGCCGGCAAAGTAAGCCCCAGTATCGGCACAGGCAACCAGCGCAACAATAAACACGACATACGCTGCTGATACGTTTGACCGCAGCCAATACAATGAAAGTAAAGATGTCAGTAGTATCAGTGAGGCCAGCAGCAGCAAGGGCAGCCGTATCTTTGGTGGACTGCTTTGGGCAATAACAGGCTGCAAATGCAAATGGAATCCGATCGCGACCCAAGCCAGCACCACAAAAAGTGTCACCGGTTTTAACAATGCCTCACCACCGAACCGAAAACACAGCGCCGCAATGACCACAATCACCAGGCTGTAGGCGGATCGGCTTTGCACAGACTTCAGGTTACACAAGTTACTCCATTCCCACGCACAGCTGCCGGCGGCCACCAGTAAAAACATAGCGAACCAGAAATCGGACCAGTAAAACAGTGCCCACGCCGCCACCGCTGCCAGCAACACAGCGGTAATAATGCGCTGCATCAGCATGACATTATCAGTCGGTATTTAGTCATTTTGATTTTGCTGTTCGATTTGATCACCTGTCTGCCCAAACCGGCGCTGGCGCTTGGAAAAGTGCGTGATGGCCGCATCCAACTCAGCCACATTAAAGTCGGGCCACAGAGTGTTAGTGAAAAAAAGCTCAGTGTAGGCCAGATGCCACAGCAGAAAATTACTCAGCCTTTGCTCGCCGCCCGTTCGAATAAATAAGTCCGGCTCAGGCACATCCTGCAACCAGGTATGCCGGGTGACCAACGCTTCGTCGATATCGTCAGGGTTTAGTTCGCCACGTTGCACGCTGGCCGCGATGGCGGTCACTGCCCGCGCCAACTCACGCCGCCCACCGTAGTTCACTGCGATATTGAAACGCATGCCCGAATTAGCTGCCGTTTTTTCGGTTGCATGCCGGATCTCCTCGCGCAACGCATGCGGAAACACATCCAGCTCACCGATAAACCGCACAGCAATATTGTTTTCGTGAAGCTTATCCACCTCGCTGCGCAACGCACGCACAAAAAGCTCCATCAGAAAACTGACTTCTTTCTCCGGTCGCTGCCAGTTTTCGCTACTGAATGCATAAACAGTCAACGCCCCCACTCGCAGACGAGCGCAATGCTCGACCACCTGACGAATGGTTTTAACCCCAGCTTGATGGCCAGAGCTTCTCGGCAAACTTCGTTGCCGGGCCCATCTGCCATTGCCATCCATGATGATAGCGATATGATCTGGAGGAATACTCAATGTCATCCTTTGTTGTTCAGGGTGCAGGATATTTTGAATCAGAGACGACTACCGCGATGTGCACGGGTGACTTCTGCGTTGCATGAACAGGCACGGTACAGACGCCTTCGGCGCAGAAGACGCCCGGCGGCATGCACTCTTTAGACTTCCATCAACTCCGCTTCTTTGGCCTTCAACAATTCGTCCACTTTAGCGACATGCTCGTCGGTTACCTTTTGAATCAGGTCTCCGCCCTTGCGCTCATCATCTTCGGAAATCTCCTTCTCTTTTTGAAGTTCTTTCAGATCACTGTTGGCGTCTCGACGAATATTGCGAATGCTGACACGCGCATTTTCCGCCTCCCCTCTAACCACTCGAACCAGGTCTTTTCGACGCTCTTCAGTCAGCGGCGGCATTGGAATTCGAATAACCGTACCGGCACTCGACGGGTTGAGGCCTAAGTCAGAATTTAGAATCGCTTTCTCTATGGGTCCGACTAAATCTTTTTCCCACGGAGTCACACTGAGCGTGCGGGAATCCTCGATGGTTATTTTAGCCACCTGATTCAGCGCTGACGCATTGCCGTAGTAATCCACCTTGATGTGGTCAAGCAAGCTGGTGTGTGCCCTGCCGGTGCGAATGCGACCAAAGTCCTGCTGCAACGACTCGAGGCTTTTTGTCATCCGTACCGACGCATCTTTTTTAATATCTTCTATCACTTATACGTCCCCATTCTCGACTATTGACCCGACTGAATCGCTGGTGACTGCGCGCACCATCTCTCCAGGCGTGTTCATATTGAATACTTTCAGCGGTAAGTTGTGGTCACGGCACATAACAATTGCCGTAGTATCCATAACGGCTAGCTTCTTGTGGATTACCTCATCATAGGTAATTCGATCAATTTTACGGGCATCGTCGTGCCGTTGCGGATCCATATCGTAGATGCCATCCACTTTTGTCGCTTTCATCATGATGTCGGCGCTCATTTCAACAGCCCTCAAGCTTGCTGCGGTGTCCGTGGTAAAAAATGGATTCCCGGTGCCCGACGCAAAAATCACCACCCGCCCCTTCTCAAGATGTCGCACCGCACGACGCCGAATATAATCTTCACAGACCTCGTTTATTTTCAACGCTGACATTACTCTGCAATGCACACCGATCTGCTCGAGAGAATCCTGCAGCGACAGCGCATTAATGACAGTCGCCAACATACCGATGTGATCGCCGGTTACTCGATCCATGCCGCCCTCGGCCAGAAAAGCGCCCCGAAAGATATTACCACCACCAATAACAATGGCGACTTCGACCTTCAGGGCAACAAGGTCGGCGATTTCCCGAGCAATTCTGCCCATAAAATCAGGGTCGATGCCATATTGCAGGTCGCCCATCAACGCCTCACCACTGAGCTTCAGCATGATACGTTTGCCGCGCTCGCCATCATTTGACATACAGATAACACCTGAGAATAAGCTGCCGGCATAATCACATGCCATATCGATGAGTAATCCTTCAGATTGTGCCACAAAAAAGCCGGCACTCTAGCCGGCTTTTTGCGTTTACTTGATTGCGAAACAGTATCTCACAATCTCTTCGGCACTTGCCCTGTACAACAGGTGCCTAGTCGCCCTTGACCTGCGCCATTACTTCCTCGGCGAAGTTCTCTGTCTTCTTTTCGATTCCTTCACCGACTTCAAACCGTGCAAAAAATCTGGCAGACGCTTCACTGGATTTCAATAGCTTTTCAACTGACTGATCCGGATCCTTCACATACGGTTGTCCCAACAGGGTGATTTCTGCCAGATACTTACGCAGTCGGCCTTGTACCATTTTCTCGATGATCTCTGCCGGCTTACCACTCTCTGCCGCCTCTGCCACCAGAATTTGCTTTTCTTTGTCGAGCAGATCTGCAGGCACCTCCGCCTCAGACAAACACACCGGTTTGCTGGCGGCAATATGCATGGCGATATCTCGCGGCAAGGCTTCCGGTCCACCGGCGACTTCCGTGATCACGCCGATTTTTTCACCGTGCTGATAAACCCCTACTTTGCCATCGGACACCTGATGCGTAACAAATCGGCGAACCTGAATATTTTCACCAAGCTTGGCGACTAACTCGTGACGCACCTGTTCGAGCGTTTGATCGCCAAACGCAGAACCCCCAAGTGACTCAACATCCGCTGGACCGTCAGTCAGAACAGCTTTACAGACAGCTTGCGCGAAGCCGATAAAATCGTCACCTTTGGCAACAAAATCTGTTTCACAGTTAACCTCTGCCATCGCAACCGACTTACCGTCGCCACTCAGCTCAACCGCGATTACGCCTTCTGCTGCAGTACGACTGGATTTTTTATCAGCCTTCGCCAGGCCGGAAATTCGCATTTGCTCAACTGCGGTCTCCATCTCACCACCGGCCTCAACCAGTGCCTTTTTGCACTCCATCATTCCTGCGCCAGTTCTCTCGCGCAGCTCCTTAACCATTGCCGCTGTAATAGCCATAACTTGACCTGATCTCACTCAATAATATCCGCCCGCAGCATGCGGGCAGACGATGCGTCACTACGCATCAGATGGGACGGAAGCACGCCACTGCGGCTTCCGATATTCACTGCCGTTTAAAAAGCGGTATTACGAAGCAGCGTCGCCGGCAGGACTGTCAGCAGCTGGCGCTGCCGGAGGTGTTGCTGCAGTCGCCTCTGCTGCCGGGGCTGCCTCAGCTACCGGGGCTGCTTCCGCCTCTGCCGGGGCTGCTTCCGCCGCTGGCGCTGCTGCTTCTGGTGCTTCTGGTGCTTCTGGTGCTGCTGCAGCTTCTGCCGAAGCGATTGGCGCCGCTGCCGGCTCCTTCACTTCAACAAAATCCTTGCTGTCAGCGATAGACCCGGTGGCCTTACCCGCCTGGATTGCGTCTGCGGCAGCGTCCACATACAACTGAATCGCACGTACTGCATCGTCATTGCCGGGGATAACGTAATCGACAAGATCGGGTGAGTTGTTGCTATCGACAACGGCCACAATGGGAATTCCCAACTTGCGAGCTTCTGCGATGGCAATCTTTTCGTAACCGGTGTCGACGATAAACAGTGCATCCGGCAGGCGCTCCATTTTCTTGACTCCACCCAGACTTTTCTCAAGCTTCTCAAGCTCGCGGCGCAGAGTCAGCGCTTCTTTTTTGTTTAACTTTTCTTCACCGCCACTTTCAAACATCGCTTCAAGCTCAAGCATGCGCTTGACTGATTGCTTGACGGTTTTGAAATTGGTCATCATACCGCCGGGCCAGCGGCGATTCACATAAGGCATGTTACAGGCATTCGCCGCATCTTTGATCGCATCACGTGCTGCGCGCTTGGTGCCGACAAACAGAATTCGACCGTTTTTCGACGCCAGCTTACCAACGAAGTTCAGCGCATCATCTAACGCTGGAACCGTGCTTTCCAGGTTAAAGATGTGGATTTTGTTGCGCTCACCATAGATGTACTGAGCCATTTTCGGGCACCAGTAGCGTGTCTGATGGCCGAAGTGAACACCAGCTTCCAACATCTGGCGCATGCTTACTTTAGACATATCTTCTCTCTTGTAATGGGTTGGGCCTCCGACCTGCCGACGCATCGCAACCAGTTTTCACTGGCACCCGGCGTTACGCTTTACTAACAGGACGTGTGAATTCCAATGCCGTCATTGTCGAGGACAACCGCATCGGTAGATGTCGCTGGCCAACGCCTTGCAGCGTCGATCACCAGTTAACCCACAATTATATTCCAGTATTGCTCATGTTTCCATACAATATTGCTGGTAGGCGGGGTCGAATACCTCACACAAAGTTTGCACCAGATTACTCTGTTGACTGACTATTCGCCCAAAAACACCGGAATTGCTACCGCAGCATTCCTCAAAGAAATAATAACAGGACGAGTTAATCGCATGCGCTCATCGCAGGAAGTACCAATAAAACAGCCGGATGAAATCGAAAAAATGCGCACTGCAGGGCGCATGGCTTCAGAAGTGCTTGATATGATTACCGAATATGTAAAACCGGGGGTCACCACTGACGAACTCAATACCCTCTGCCATGACTACATTACTAACGTGCAACAAGCGACGCCCGCACCACTGAATTACCGCGGATTTCCGAAATCGATCTGCACGTCCCTCAACCACCAGGTCTGCCACGGCATTCCCGGTGAGCGTGTCTTAAAGAAAAAAGACATCGTCAACATCGATGTTACAGTGATCAAGGATGGCTACCATGGCGATACCAGTCGTATGTATTACATTGGCGAACCAACCGTCAAGGGCCGGCGCATCTGCGAAGTCGCCTACGAGAGCCTGTTGCGTGGCATCGACATCGTAAAACCCGGGGCAACGCTTGGCGACATCGGACATGCCATACAGGTGTACGCCGAAGGCGAGCGATGCTCCATTGTTCAGGAATACTGCGGCCACGGGATCGGTCGCGCTTTCCACGAAGAACCCCAGGTACTCCACTATGGCAAACCCGGTCAGGGTCTGATTCTGCAGGCCGGCATGGTGTTTACTATCGAGCCGATGGTAAATGCGGGTAAGCGGCACGTAAAAGTACTCGGCGATGACTGGACCGTCGTCACTAAGGACCGAAGTCTGTCTGCCCAGTGGGAGCATACCGTTCTGGTCACTGAAACCGGCTACGAGTTACTGACCTTGTCAGCCGGATCTGTGTAACGGCGTGGTGCGACCTCCACCAATGGCCGGACTGCAGCCAACCCTGACGCCGCGTTTATGAGTGCCTGCCGCCGCCCCCGCACACGGCCTTACCAGCGGCCAGCACTCGATCAGAGCGACATGCTATGAAACGGCCTGTGCCCGCCGGCAGCAACGTACCTGCCGGCATCAAATCACAACCCCCTGCGGATGTCACCGAGCCACAGACTGAACTTCTTCACCTCGACGTCATGTTGCAGGAAATTGAAGCGCAGGGCTCGACGGTCAATGCCTATCGCGATGCGCTGAAACAAGCCAGAGACACACTTGACACCCTCTTCAATGCCGGGGCACCGGCAACTGACCTGATCGCCTGGCAATCTGCGGTTACTGATTCACTGGTGCAACATCTGTGGGCCAGGACAATCCCTGCCTCGGCCAAAGATTCTCTGGCACTGATCGCGGTGGGTGGCTACGGACGCGCCGAACTCCATCCCTGGTCTGATATCGATATTCTGATTTTAACCAGCCCTGATTTTCGTGATGCTGACGAAGAGATAGGCCAGTTCATTACAGCGCTCTGGGATCTCGGCCTCGATATAGGGCACAGCGTCCGAGATGTTGATCGCTGTATCGAAGAAGCGCGCGCCGATGTCACTGTGATTACGAATCTACTCGAAAGCCGGCACCTGTGTGGGTCAATCAGCCTGTTTAATGCACTCCATACCGCCACCAGCACTGATAAAATCTGGCCAATGGCAGAGTTTTTCAGAGCGAAAAAACAAGAGCAACAGCAACGCCATGTAAAATTTCACGGTTCAGCCTACCGGCTGGAGCCCAATCTAAAAGAAAGCCCCGGTGGTCTGCGGGACATACAGACAATTGCCTGGCTGCTCATCAGGCACAGCGGCGACGACAGCCTGGAGACATTGGTTGCGGAAGGATTCCTCACTACCGAGGAGCTCGATGAACTCATCGACAACCGAAACTATCTGTGGCGGCTTCGCTTTCTGCTGCATTCCAAAAGCAAGCGCAAAGAAGACCGACTTTTATTTGACTATCAACGCGATCTCGCCAAAGACTTCGGCCACAATCAAGACAACGGTAACGAGGCCGTCGAAGAATTCATGCAACGGTACTACCGCACCGTCACTGGCATCGAACGCCTTAACGAAATGCTGCTGCAACTGCTTGAATATTCTTTCGTCACCCGTGACGAGCATCGTGAACAAGTACCACTTAGCAAACGCTTCGATGTGATAAATAACTACATCGAAGTGAGCAACGACCAGGTATTCACTGACTACCCGCCAGCGATGCTGGAACTGTTCCAGGCATTCGCGTCAAGCGAAGATATCCAGGGCATTGGTGCTCGAACACTGCGCCTGCTGCGCAGCAATCTGCACAGGATCAACAAGCGCTTCCGGTCCGAGTTTGTCTCAAGGGATCTGTTTCTGCAGTTGTTTCGTGAGCCACAAAAAATCACCCGCAAGTTACGCATGATGAACCGCTACGGCGTGTTGGCCCGGTACCTGCCGAACTTCGAAAAAATAGTCGGCCGCATGCAGTACGACCTATTCCATATCTATACGGTTGATGAGCACACCTTGATGGTGATTCGCAACTTGCGAAGATTCGCTATCCCCTTTCACAATGAAGAGTACCCGCACTGCTCAGAACTGATGCAACAGATATCTAAACCAGAGCTGCTCTATCTGATCGGGCTTTTTCACGATATCGCCAAAGGAAGAGAGGGAGATCATTCTATTCTCGGCGCCGAGGATGCCGATGCATTTTGCCAGCAACACGGACTTAATGCGGTAGACAGCAAACTGGTTGTCTGGACCATCCGGCATCATCTGACCATGTCAATGACAGCACAGCGCAAAGACATCTCCGACCCGGAAGTGATCCTTGAGTTCGCAAGTTTCGTCGGCTCTCTGCGCTATCTGAACTTTCTATATCTGTTAACGGTGGCGGATATCCGTGGCACCAACCCGGAACTATGGAATTCATGGAAAGCCAACCTGCTTCGACAACTCTATGACAGCACAGAACAGGCTCTGAAACGCGGATTGGATAACCCCATAGACAAATTTGAAATTATCGAAGAAAAGAAAAGCGATGCGCGGGCACTGCTGGCACAGACAAAACTGAATGTAGCCACAATTCACACGGTTTGGGATCAATGCGACGAAAACTATTTTCTCCAATACACCGCGGATGAAATATGCTGGCACACTGTCAACATTGCTATGGCCAGCCCGGAAGAACCTCTGGTTCTGCTGCGTCGCGAGACAAGCCGTGGGTCGACAGAAATATTTATCTGTGTTGACGACTACGATCTGATATTCAGCGACATTGTCACCGCGATCGACCAGCTCAGCCTGTCCGTCGTCAGTGCGCAAATCCTGACGTCAAACAATGGCCGCACGCTGGATACCTTTTTTGTTCTTGATCGCGATGGCGAGTCCATTCAGGACAACAGCAGGCTGGAACACATCTATAAAAACCTGTCACAGATGCTGGCTTCTCCCACCACATTATTACGCCCCGAGCCAATGACATCCCCACGCCGCCTTAGACACTTTGATTTCACGCCGGTCATTCAGTTCGACAATAGCGTCTCCGATGACTACACCAGCCTGTTTTTAAAAGTGATCGACCGACCGGGACTACTGAGCGCGATTGGCTACAGCTTCGCGCAAAACAACATCCGTGTGCTGTCGGCCAATATTACAACACTCGGTGAAACTGCCGAAGACGCGTTTTTTATCCAAAGCAACAAACGACAGAAAATAGACGACACAGACATCCTTGAGGCCCTGCGTCACTCACTACAAAAAAACCTGGAAGAACAATAAAATGCCAGCATCCGCTTCTGATAATTCGATAGCACTGGCTCAGGCGCTAATCAGAAAGCCCTCGGTTACACCGGACGACGCCGGCTGTCAGCAGCTGTTGGCAGAACGGCTTGTCGCTGCCGGCTTTCAGATTGAGATGCTCAAATTCAACGACGTGACCAATATGTGGGCAAGCTACGGCACAGACGGGCCGCTGTTTGTATTTGCCGGGCACACCGATGTTGTCCCCCCCGGGGATACGCAAGCTTGGAGTCACTTACCGTTCGATGCCAGTATCGATCAGGGCATGCTATTCGGTCGCGGCGCAGCTGATATGAAAAGCAGCATCGCTGCGATGGTGGTGGCGGTAGAAAGGCTACTGAGCAGTCATAGTATCAATGGCCGCATTGGCTTTTTAATCACCAGCGATGAAGAAGGACCCGCGGTTGATGGCACCGTCAAAGTAGTTGAACACCTTGAGACGCAAGGTATAAAAATGGATTGGTGCATCGTCGGCGAGCCCACCAGTACCACACACCTGGGGGACATCATTAAAAACGGTCGTCGGGGATCTATGAACGGACACCTGAAGATCAATGGTACACAAGGCCACGTCGCCTACCCGCATCTAGCGCAAAACCCTGTGCACGATGCACTGGCTGCACTTGATCAATTGAGCAAAGAGACCTGGTGTAACGGCAATGAGTTTTTCCCGCCAACCACCTTTCAAATTTCAAACATCCATGCAGGCACCGGCGTGGAGAATGTCATTCCCGGTCAGATGAATGTTACTTTCAACTTCCGGTTTTCTTCAGAGGTTACCGATCAGATTCTACGGCAACGCGTTGACACTATATTAAATCAGCACAATGTAAACTATGAGTTAAGCTGGCGGGTCTCGGGACAGCCGTTTATCACCGGCCGCGGCACTTTGGTTGAAGCCACGATGGCTGCGATCAAATCAATCTGCAACATAGAATCAGCGTTGTCGACCTCGGGCGGCACATCTGATGGTCGATTCATTGCACCGACCGGTGCCCAGGTGCTTGAACTCGGCCCTGTTAATGCCACTATCCACCAGGCCAATGAATGTGTTTCCTGCGCTGATATCACCAAACTGACCGACGTCTACGAAGATATTCTAAAACGTTTGCTTACCTGAGTTTTTCCGGCACACACACTATCCCGGCCATTGGCTCCACGGGCTGTGATACAGCGATGCGTTGGTGTAACGTTTATCGCCGGTGACCTCATGTTCAACCCATTCCGGTACCGTCAGTGGGTAGTCGGCGCGGGGTAACTCGACTTCAGCCACCACCAACCCCTGATTAGCATCGTGAAATTCATCGACCTCCCAAACCAGCCCGTCACACGCCACTTCGTGACGGGTTTTTGCTATTGGCGGCTTGCTGCATAATTTGCCAAGCATAGTCTCCCCATCCACTGACGGGATCGGATACTCGTAGTCATAACTGGATTGATCATCAATGCGGGCTTTGATTGACAAATAATATTGCGAGTCCTTGTGCCGGACACGACAGACCAGATTACCCTGTTGCGCCATGTACCCCTGCCGCATCACAATACTGCGGCGAGGTGCAGGCCAGGTGTTTTTGCGAACTAGAAATTTACGTTCAATTTCGATCATGAGACTAAGAGCCCCCCACCTTGAAGTTGTTCATCCTGGGCACAGCCTCGAGTAATCGCTGTGTATACTCGTGGCGCGGAGCATGACACACGGTCGCGGTGGGGCCCACCTCCACCAGCTTACCGTGACGCATCACTGCCGTGGTATCACTGATGTATTCGACAACCGATATGTTGTGGGTAATAAACAGCAGAGTCAGTGAAAAGCGATCACGGAGATCGAGCAACAGTTGAAGTATTTCTGACTGCACCGAAACATCCAGTGCACTGGTTATCTCGTCACAGACAACTAACGCAGGATTCACCGCCAGCGCACGTGCGATACCAATGCGTTGTCGCTGCCCCCCTGAAAATTCATGTGGAAAACGCCACAGCGAATCGGCAGGCATTTGCACATCCGACAGCAGCTGCAATGCCAGTGACTCCCGATGTATATCCGATTCACCGATACCATGCACTTTCATCGGTTCAATTAATGTGGTGGCTATATTGAGTCGCGGGTTTAGCGACGACAGTGGATCCTGAAACACAATCTGCAAGTCAGTCCGCTGCGTACGCAGTTGCGACGCTGACAGCGTACCGATATCTGTTCCGTTAAACCTTACTGCACCTGAGGTTGGCTTCAGCAACCGTACTATAGCGCGCCCGAGCGTGGACTTGCCGCTGCCGGACTCTCCGACCAAAGCCAGAATCTCTCCACGCCTGATTTGCAGATCCAGATTATCAACAGCCTTGAGGTATCCATAGGTGCGCTTAAGCAAACCCCGACGCAGCGGAAAGTGCACCGATAAACCGCTAACATCCAGTAACAATGGGGTCGATCGAACGGTTGACGGGAGGCGCTGAAGGTTTTCCGGCAGTGCAGACAGCAACTCTACAGTGTACTGATGCTGTGGGCGAAACAATACTTCGTCCTTGCTGCCTTGCTCGACAATCAGACCATCACGCATTACCGCAACGCGATCCGCTATCTGCGCGACAACGCCGAGATCATGCGTTATAAAGAGCACTGCCATGTTGGTTGCAATTTGCAATTGCGAGATGAGCTCGAGTATCTCTGACTGCACAGTGACATCGAGCGCAGTAGTGGGTTCATCAGCGATAAGCAGATCGGGCTTGCAGGCCAACGCCATCGCTATCATTACACGCTGTCGCTGCCCGCCGGAAAATCGATGCGGGTATTCGTTAATTCGATTTTCAGGATCGTCAATCCGCACATCCGTCAGCGCCTGCAATGCCAGCACATTCGCCTCGGCATTACTGATATGCGGATGCGATAGCTGAATCGCTTCAACAATCTGCTCACCAACTGTATACACCGGATTCAACGACGACATCGGCTCTTGAAAGATCATGGCCATCCGTCGCCCTCTAATCGACGACATTGCCTGATTGTCTAGAGTGAGAAGTGACGTGCGGTGACTGCCACCGCCAGGCATTGCCCTATCCATCAGTGTGACAGAGCCGTGTGGATGCCTGGCAAGCCCCGTTGGCAGCAGCCCCATCAGTGACAACGCTGTCACTGATTTACCGCTACCGGATTCGCCAACAAGACAAAATGTTTCACCTTGATCAATCGTAAAATCGATTCCCCTGACGGCCTGTACATCAGTATCGCCAGTGGCGAGAGTGGTGTGCAAATTGACAACATCAAGCAACATCAACTGGCGCCCACTGCTGTATCAACCTTTTTCGCATTAGATGACCGCGACAGCGGGTCAAGCGCATCACGTAACGCTTCGCCAATCAGGTTATAGGAAAATACCGTCAGAAATATCGCCCCGCCCGGAAACAGCGCCATCCACCAGTTAAATGTCGACGAACGTACAGCCTGATTGAGCATCTGACCCCACGACGGATCATCAACCAGACCTAGCCCCAGAAAACTCAGCGTCGCCTCTGCCAATATCGCTGACGCGACACCAAAACTGGCCGCTACCAGAACCGGTGCAACCGCGTTGGGCAGAATGTGGCGAAACAGAATAGATCCCAGAGGCAGCCCGGATGCAACAGCCGCCTGAACAAACTCCTGTTGTCGCAACCGCAGGAATTCAGCCCGGACATAGCGTGCGTAGCCCGGCCAGCTGGTCAAACCGATAATCACCATCATCACGTACAGACTGCGATCAAAAAAAGCAACAAATGTCAGCAGTAGAAAAAGCGTGGGGATAGCTTCGAATATTTCGATCACACGCATGCACAACATATCAATTATTCCGGCAAAATACCCCATTACGCCACCAATCAATACGCCGATAAACAGAGCAATCCCGGTCGCCAGCAGCCCGATCCCCAATGCCAGGCGCGTCGCGTGAATCATGCGGCTCAGTAAGTCAGCACCGTTTTCAGTTGTACCTAGATAGTGTGCCCGCCCATCATAAAAGCCCGGAGCCTGCAAACCGGTATCACCATAGTCACGCAGATAATCCTTGGCAGAGTATGGGATAGGCGCCAGCACTTCCCAGTCGGTCATCGACAAAGCCGGCTGTTCTCTGTGCTCCTCATAAACCGAAAGCTTCGGTACATTGACAAGTACCTGGCTTATCCCCCAGGTCAACGCGGCCACACACAGTACAATCACGACCTTATAAGGCAGGCGTGTGCGCCACACCGCAACCGTTAGCACGAACGCGACAATCAAGGTGATATCCAGGGCGGAAAGATAAGCCAGTGCCGGGCTTTGTAACACACCGTTATAGCTGCCCAGCAGCGGCCTGCTATTGGCCAGCAATGGGGCAAACACTGCGGTAAACACCAGCAACAACAACCAGCCTGTGCCCAATTTTGCGCCAACAGAGCAAAACGTGTTGCGTATCAAAGCGGCACCAGGCCCCTCTCTGTGCCGCTGATCAAGCGGCTTGCCGGTATTAGTCATAGCTCACTCTAGGGTCAGCCAACGCATAACAGATATCGGCAAGTAAATAGCCCACCAGTGTCAGCACACCACTAATCAGTGTCAATGACAACACTAACTCACGATCCCTCCCCTTCACCGCTTCGACCGCCAGCTTGCCCATGCCGTCAATGCTAAACAGACTCTCTACAATCACCGACCCCGCCAGCAAAGCAGGTAACAACGAGGCAGACACAGTAATCAATGGCAGCAAGCTGTTGCGAAAGACATGTCGCCAGAGAACAACATCATCAACAGCGCCCTTGGCTCGCGCCGTGCGCGCATAGTCGGCGGCGAGATTCTCCAGAATGGCCGATCTCGACAACTTTGCAAGAAACGCAAAGCCGCCAAACGTCAGGCAGATAACCGGCAATACCAGATGCCAGACTCGATCAAACAAAAAGCCACGGACAAATTCACCGGTCTGAAAGTGATTCGCTACCAGCGCCGCGACAACCACTCCGGTTAACCCGGCCACGACCACTCTCAGCGCATAGAATTCACTGGTGGCAATGGCACAAAACAGCAGGGCTAGACCCACACTAATCACAAACTCGCCCGCCAACCCAACGGGTTGCCCAATCACCGCTGTCATTTGCACACCAGCTACCAGGCCAAGCAAAGTGGACAACACCATCCGAACCGGCGCAGCAAGCCTGGCATTCGCCACCAGCGCAATTGTGATTGCCGCTACGGTAATGGAAAAATAGATCAGCACATCTCCAATACTTCCCCAATGGGGCAGGAAGGGCATGTCGTCAGCTTCACGGCGATTCAATCCCGCTTCAGGAAACCAGTGCCAGTTTTGCACACTGGCAAAAAAACCTATTAAAAGAGTACCCAGCAGCATCACCGGGACTGACCACATAGCCAGCAATACCGTCCCGGAGGTGACATCAAAAGACTTGCCCTGCAGCGTTGCAGCGCGGACGCCGATGGCGATTGCAACAATATAGACAATTGGTATCGATATCAGATTGAGGAGCAGCGTGATCGGCAGACGCTCAGTAATGATCTCCGCCACCGGGCGCCCATAAAGAAAGCTGTCCCCCAGGTCCGACCCCTTAGAAAAACTGAAGCCCCCCAGCGACAAACCGTCCTGCACAAACCCGAACGGCGATATGTTATTCAACCAACGCAGATACTGAACCGGCGGTGAGGCATCCAGACCATAGCGACGGTTGTAATATTCTTCCATCGCCGCCCTCGCCTCAGGCTGCATAACACCCTGAGTAAGGTTCTGGCTGCTCAGGCCTCCGGGAGAGGAAGCCATTACCGCAAATACCACCAGCGTTATGCCGAGCAAAGTCGGCACCAGCAGCAACAGTCGGCGCAACAAGTAGGTCAGCATGCGGGCACCCTGACTTTCATTGAGCCCGGCAACGGCTGATCAACCGCATTATGGTTGGTACTTTTGCTGGTTAGCGGGCACGTAGTTTTCAACTGGTACCTGCGTAATATTGAGCCCGAGCCGGTTAACATCAATGTTCCGGATTCGCTTATCCACAAACTCAATAGACTGCTTGCGCATCAGGAAGGTGTAGGGTTGATCCTCGTGCAGCAATGCTTCCACCTGCCACCACAAAGGCATTCGATCTTGCTCATCAACAGTTGCACGCGCCTTGTCTATCAGTGCATCCACACCGGCATTGCGATAGTTGATGAAATTGTCGCCGCCGTCTTCTATCTGGCTGCTGTGGAACATTTGGTAGACATCTGTTTCTACACCGCTACCCCAACCTAGCGTTATTGCATCAAAGTTTCGCGTATTGAGCAGATCTATCATGACCGACCACTCAGCCGGTTTAGGCAGCAATGACACACCGGCGCGTGCGTATAAATCTTTAAGCAGCAACACGATGCTACGGGTTACGTCGCTGTCCTGATAATAGACAAGCTCAAACTCCAGCATCGTCCCCTCGCTGTTCTCGAGCACCCCATCGCCATCGCTGTCATTAAAGCCAGCCTCGGTCAGCAACGCTTTGGCCGCCTCTGTATCGGCCGGCCAGGCCTTGATCTGTGGATCGTGCTGGACACTACGAGGGTTGAATGGGCTCACCGCAATCTCCGCGTAACCCAACATAACATCGTCGACAATGCGCTGACGATTCGACAGCAGAGTCATCGCACGTCGAACCCGGGAATCAGCAAACACCGTTGGTTTGCCTTCGCGTTCCGAGTTCCAGCCAATAAAACTATAGCCCGCGGTCGGGCTCATGTACTCGAGGTTGTTGGCTGTATCCTGCAACTGCTTATCGTCCAGCAGTTTCTGATATTCGCGGGGGGTCGACGAATAGCTGTCAATTGTGCCGTTGCGAAACGCAGCCAATCTCGCGCTGTCGTTTTCGATCACATTCCAGATTAACTTCTCGAACGCTGGCTGCACGTCGCCCCAGTAGCGTTGGTTGCGCGACAATTCTACTCTACCCCCATCCGGCGTCCAGGAAGTCGGGTCCTCCAGCTGATAAGGCCCGGAGCCAAACAATATCCCCTTGGACTGATTGTATTCTTCTGCCTTATCGAGCCAAGGCTCATAAAAATGCTGTGCAAGTATGTCCATTTGGCCAGCAAGCCCCAGACTCTCAAAGTAAGGCTCCGCAAAAACAAACTGCACACGACGGTCATCAAGCGCTTTTACTGTGGCAATTTTCTCCAGTGACCCACGATGCCTGGGGGCAGCAATCGCCTCATCCATGACGAAGCGAAAAGAAAAGGCCACATCATGAGCGGTCACGGGCTTCCCGTCGGCAAAAGCAACATCGTCACGCAACTTGAAATCGATGGTAAGACCGTCGTCGCTTGTATGCCATGACTCGGCCAGTAACCCTGTCCACTCCAGCGTATCGGGATCACGCTTTAACAATGATTCAAGTACGTAGCTCTGCACGGTGAACGCGTATAAATCTGACGAAATCAACGGGGTAATAGTTTTCAAACCCGCTGGAAACGCACGTACCAGCCAATCCCCTTCAGCGAAGTCAGGCTGCTGGCTCGCGAGTAGAGCCCGAGAAAAAGCGCTACCGGCGGTGGTCTGCAGCTCATCGGCGTTATCAGATGGCGTAACCGGCGCCATGACCACAGAATTACCAAACGACTGCAAAGTGCGCCGTAGCTCGCGGAGATCCTGTGCCTGGCCGTCTAGCGTTGTCCGCATTTGCGCCATTGTCCGCCATTGGCGATCAACCATATACATCGATAAAAGAACCAGACAACCCACGGCAATAACCGAGGTCATCAATATCCAGTCTTTAGCATGGAATTTACTTTCGATGATCAGCTCCGGGGTAAAGACAGCAGACTAACAATGACAGGGATATCCTGTCCGGGCATTCAGAAGTTACCGCGGGGGTTAAGGTTTCGATCGGCTAACACCATCCATATAATCAAGAATAACCACCCAGCTCCATCGATCAATCTAGCGGATCAATATCGCACTACCACGCCACGGCTCGAACTCTCACAGGCTCCTGCAGGAAGTATAGATCCTGCAACACTGACCGCACGCACAGATGAGGTTACGAGATGCGCTTTGCGCGTATAATGAGTAAACATTCACAGCCATCATTATCAGGGGCAATCAATGAGTTTTCTTGCTGGAAAAAAAGCGTTGGTCATCGGAGTGGCGAGCAAACGTTCAATTGCCTGGGGAATAGCCCAGTCAATCCACCGTGAGGGCGGAGAATTAGCCTTTACCTACCAGAATGACCGTTTGAAAGACCGCGTTGTGGGTTTCGCTGAGGAATGTAATTCCAGCCTGGTGTTCCCTTGTGATGTAGAGCACGACAGCGAAATCGATGCGTTAATGGCGTCGCTCAAGGATGCCTGGGGCACATTCGATATTCTTATTCATGCTGTCGGCTTTGCACCCAGAGAACAACTAGAGGGCGACTACCTCGACAGTGTGACACGCGAAGGCTTCCGCATCGCGCACGACATCAGCTCTTACAGCTTTGCTGCATTGGGCAAAGCGGCGCGACCACTTCTGACCGAAAACGCAGCACTGCTGACGCTAAGCTACCTGGGTGCTGTACGGTCTATGCCAAATTACAATGTCATGGGATTAGCGAAAGCAAGCCTTGAGGCCAACACTCGGTTTATGGCCCACTCGCTTGGTTCGCAAGGTGTGCGCGTTAATGCCATTTCAGCCGGGCCGATCCGAACACTGGCGGCTTCCGGCATCAGCGACTTTAAAACACTGCTGAACTACGTCGCTGACACAGCGCCCCTAAAGCGCAACGTCACCATCGAGCAAGTCGGTGATACGGCTGCCTTTTTATGCTCGGATATGGCAGCGGGAATCACCGGCCAGGTGGTTTATGTCGATAATGGGTTCAATAATGTAGCGATTCCACCGTCCATGGCCTGACAAAAAAAAGCCAGGGACAATGTCCCCGGCTTTCTTTCAATCGTAAGTCGTTATCCGGTACAGTTCACACTGGTGTACTAATAACCACCACCGTACCCCATCGGGCTCTGCTCGGTGAGTAACGCATCGTTTTTCTCGATGTCGGCACTGGCTTCTATGGTCACCACCAGATTTTCAAAATCAGAAGTCGCTGGTGCAGTTGTCGCGGCTATAACCTCGTCACCCTCTGCTGCTGCGTCATCTTCTGCAACGCCACCGAAAATCAGGATTGCCACATCACCGCTTGAGGTGTTCAGGGTCTGATAGGCGTTCTGCCCCGCAGCCGGCTTTGGCATGGCAAAAATTGCCCTGACCAACTCGCTGTCTGCTGCAGGATCACTGCGACCTACCGCTACGGTCTCATTGTGCTCAGCACCATTGGCTGCAGCCAATTCCGCTGGATCGGCAGCCGCTTCCAGGGACTTTGTGAGTTCAGCAGCCAGAGTATTTAACTCGTCCACGGCTCGCTCTCGCTGCAAGGTGGCAACAACGGTATCCCTGACTTCATCCAATGGTTTAGGTTTGGCAACCTCATGCTCCAGGGTACGAAGCACGATCACGTGATTGTCTGCAACTTCCAGAACCTCAGAGTTAATGCCATTGTTGAGTACATCGTCAGTCAGGGCAGCAGCAACCACCTGTGGGTATTGTCCAACCCCGTCAAAGGTATTTCGGTCAATCCAGTCTGTGGTCTGAATGGCCAGACCTGTCTCATCCGAAGCAGGCAGCAATGAGTCGTCGTTTTCGTAAGACGCATTGGATAACAACTCACTGACTTCGAAAAAACTGGTTTCTGCTTTCTCGATGCGATACTCGTCATCGAGTTCGGCCTTCACTTCTTCAAAAGTCTGA
The DNA here is from genome assembly GCA_938003855.1 of uncultured Granulosicoccaceae bacterium. Taxonomy (GTDB): domain Bacteria; phylum Pseudomonadota; class Gammaproteobacteria; order Granulosicoccales; family Granulosicoccaceae. Next base: position 30,950 of record CALKXD010000277.1, read on the forward strand.
CCGCGCTCGGGAATAATGTTGTTCAGTTTAATGATGTGATAACCAAAATCAGACAATACCGGCTCACTCAAATCACCCACCTGCATAGCAAAGACAGCCTCTTCAAATGGTGGCACCATCACGCCCGTTGCAAACTCGCCGAGGCTGCCTCCATTTTCGGCAGACCCGGTATCGTCAGACATCTCTTTCGCAATATCTTCAAATGCTTCGCCAGCGTTGATGCGGTCAATCAAGCCTTGCGCCACTGCCAGCTTGTCCTCTTTTGTCGAATCACTGGCATCACTGTCCATCGACAACAGGATATGCGACGCATCGCGTTTCTCCGGCGCCACCCACCGGGCCTTGTTTTGGTCGTAATAGGCTTGCAAATCTGACTCGGACGGATCTACACCATCTTTCAGATCGTCAATTTTTAACTCGATGTACTCTATCTTTACTTTTTCCGGATTGTTGTAACTGGCCTTGTTATCCTCATAGTAGGCAGTCACATCCTCATCGCTGATTTCGATAGCGTCCGCCTTTTCCTGCACGTTCAAGGTTATCGACGCCAGATTCCGCTTCTGATTTTGTAGGCGATTCACCGCTTTATTTTCATCAGGCAGCATAAATCCTGTGCCAACCACAGACTCACGCAACTGCTGCGCAAGTAAATCATCGCGAAATTGGGCCTCAAACTCGGCGGCAGAAATGCCCATCGACTGCAACTGCATTTGATAGCGGTCTGAATCAAACCGGCCGTCAACGTTAAACGCGTCTATTTCAAATAACCGCTGCGCTAAATCTTCGTCGCCTACTGCCAACCCGTTGTCAATGACTGCCTGGCGCAACACTTCCCGTGTGACAACCGAATCCATCGCCTGATTACCGACAATTGACACGGCATTAAACCCTTCCGGAATACGCCCACCAAAAGCCTGCGCGAGTTGGGCACGTTGGTTCTGGTACGCATTGTTAAATGCGTTCAGCGAGACTTTCTCACCATTGACTTTGGCAGCGTAGTCGGGGCCCCCGCCGTTGAAATAAGAGTTCACGCCGAACAGGGCAAAGGGTATGCAGATAACGGTTACCAGCAAGTACTTCAGCCACTTTGAGTTGCGTATACCGTCTCTGAGATCAAGTAGCATGATATCTTTTCGTTAGTTATTGAATTTGAGAGAGTGCGTTGCACTGCACACTACAAATAATAGCATCAGACACAAAAAAGGGTGCCGTAGGACACCCTTATCTGCATTATTGGCGGAGCGGACGGGACTCGAACCCGCGACCCCCGGCGTGACAGGCCGGTATTCTAACCAACTGAACTACCGCTCCAATAATTAAGTGGTGGGTGCTGAGGGGATCGAACCCCCGACCCTCGCCTTGTAAGGGCGATGCTCTCCCAGCTGAGCTAAGCACCCAATTAAGCCGCCTAGTTTATCGTTTCTTTCAGTGCTTTACCAGGCTTAAATCGCGGAACATTCGAAGCTGCAATATCAATTTCTTCGCCTGTTCGGGGATTTCTGCCCTTTCGAGCTTCCCTTTTGCTTACCAGAAACGTACCAAAGCCGATCAAAGTGATCTGTTCGTCCTTCTTCAGTGTATCACCAATCACTTCAACCATTGCATCAATTATTTTGCCCGCATCAGACTTTTGGACGTCGGCTTTATCAGCAATCGCATCAACAAATTCTGTTTTGTTCATTAAGTGGTG
>CALKXD010000278.1 GCA_938003855.1 uncultured Granulosicoccaceae bacterium
CTTGGTTTGCTCCGGCGGGTATTGGCCGAACTGAGACGTTCAAGTTTAACTAATTCGGGCACTTTCGGTACTGTCAAAGCCAATGTTACATACCCTGTCAAAATTCAAAAGTCGACGTTAACTACCCCATTTGGGACACAGGATGTTTTTACAACGGGCACTACGTTAAAACAGACGGCCTGTTGCTGAACCCCGCAGTCACCACCACACCTCATTAAAACCGATCATCGCTGAACGGCAATCAGACCCCGCTAACATTACCTACGGGAGCATTAGCCGTTGACACCACTACTTCATCTATCTCGCACGGTAAGGATCGTGACGGCTTGGCCGCTTCAACCGCCCTGCACTAACCGCACAGTACGGCGGTCACCTCCCACATATTAGAACCCTGAGTATCCCCGATTAGTCTTGCTGTAAGAGACCCCGTTTGAAGTACACGGAAGTCAGCACCGACATTGATTTCAAATACACCCACTGATCTCGCACAAGCGCAGGCCCAACCCCTCGAATATCCGGCACGGCGCGTTGACCAGTTCATTCGGACGGTGTAAGTTGACTACAACTTTTTGTATTCGGAATTCCGAATTCTTAAACTTACCTGCTTTCGACTCCGGAACCACTTTGCCATGAAGTCTCTTGCCGACAGGCCCGATTTGACCATGAAAACACGTGCCGTGATTCGCAGTGCGATCATGTCTGGTGAGCTTCAACCCGGCATGCCGCTGGCTCAACACGAGCTCGCGCAGCAACTCGGCGTCAGCCGCCAGCCAATCAGTCACGCGCTGAAATTGCTCCGGCAGGAAGGCCTGGTGGTGGATCGCGGCCGTAAGGGGCAAATGGTCGCACCGATTGACGCGGACAAGCTGCTCGCGCTCTACCAGGTACGTGGCGCTCTCGACCGGCTGGCAGCGCAGCTTGCCGCGTCCAGAGGTCCGGACAAGGCAAGCAGGCAATTGGGGCTAGTGGCAGAGGAAGGCCTCTCGCTTGCGTCAGCGGGCAACCCGGAAGCCCTGGTTGCCGCCGATGAGAAATTTCATCGACTGCTGCATGACGCGTCGGGCAACCCCGAAATCGGCGTATCAACCGAGCTCTTGTGGCCGCATCTGGTGCGCTCGATGCGCGTGGTGCTGGATACCATTTCAGACTGGGATCAGATCTGGCGCGAGCATCAGGCGATTGCCGATGCGGTCATCACCGGCAATGCAATACACGCAGGCGACCTTGCGGCAAAGCACGCCGAAGACGCAGGCTTTAAGACTCATCAGCAACTGTGCAAACTCTACAAATAATCGCGATGTCTATTTAGATTATCCATCTTATCGAGCAGATACCAGGAGGAACATTCAGGTGAAACTTAGCGAAGAACAGTTACAGGAATTCGACGAGAACGGCTACATTTTCCTACCGGGTCTGTTTACCCCTGAAGAAGCCAAAGTACTGAAACGCGAAGCACAAAGCGTTTACGCGTCAGATCGAAAAGAAGTCTGGCGTGAATCTTCCGGTGTCGCTCGTACCGCGTTTGCAGCACACACCTATAACGAAGGTTTCCGCCGGCTAGGGGCGCACCCGCGCATGATCGAGCCGGTCCAGCAATTGCTTGACGGCCCGGTTTATATGCACCAGTTTAAGGTAAATGCCAAGGCGGCATTTGACGGTGAGGTGTGGCAGTGGCATCAGGACTACGGCACCTGGAAACGCGACGACGACATGCCAGAGCCACGCGCCATGAACATCGCTGTGTTTATCGACGATGTTACCGCCGCCAACGGACCACTGCTGTTTATACCCGGTAGCCACAAGCAAGGGGTAGTTGATGCCGGTCACGATCTACAAACGACTTCTTATCCCCTGTGGACACTCGATAGAGAAAAAGTCTCTGAGCTGGCTGAGCGCGGCGGCTGTGTCGCGCCCACCGGACCGGCCGGCAGTATGCTGGTATTTTCATCGTTGTTAGTGCACGCCAGCCCGGCTAACATTTCGCCATTTGATCGCACCATTTGTTATCTGTCACTGTGTCACGTCGACAATCACATCCGTGCGTTTAATCGTGAAGAATGGATAGCCCACCGCGACTTCACACCGATAGAAGCACTGGACGACAACTGCCTGGCAGAACTCATCGACGAACACATCCACGCAGCCGGATAACGCCAAACCATGTTTCTCTATAGTGATCTTCTCACACGGGCATCCGCCGGCAACCCGGTTCGGGTTGGACTGATTGGCGCCGGCAAGTTCGGCAGCATGTTTTTGTCACAGGTGCCGACAACGCCGGGTCTGACCGTTAGCTGTATCGCTGACCTGGATCCCGCTCGCGCCAGAAAAACCTGTGCAGAGGTCGGCTGGCCAGACACACTGATCAGCGCCACGGACTTCACCGACGATGCAATGGCGATGATGCAAAGCGGTACCGTCGACGTCGTGGTCGAGGCCACCGGCAGCCCGATAGCAGGCATAAAGCACGCGCGTGAATCTATTGCTAACGGCATCCATATCGTGATGGTTAACGTCGAAGCTGATGTACTAGCCGGGCCGCTACTGGCAAGGCAGGCAAAGCAAGGCGGGGTCGTCTACTCCATGGCCTACGGAGATCAGCCCGCATTAACCTGCGAGTTGGTCGAATGGGCACGGGCGACCGGTTTTGACGTAATCGCTGCCGGCAAAGGCACAAAGTACCTACCGGCTTATCACTCCTCTACACCCGATTCAGTCTGGGATCACTATGGCCTGACTGCCGATCAGGCAGCTGCCGCAGGCATGAACAGCCAGATGTTCAACAGCTTTCTGGATGGCACCAAATCAGCACTGGAAATGGCGGCTATAGCCAATGCGACCGGACTGACACCACCATCAAACGGATTGCTGTTTCCACCGGCAGGCATGGACGATCTTGCGCATGTGCTTCGTCCTCAGAGTGAAGGGGGCCAACTCGAAGCCAAGGGTCAGGTTGAAGTAGTCTCGTCGCTGGAGCGCGATGGCAGGCCTGTGTTTAAAGATTTGCGCTGGGGCGTATATGTAGTGATCGAAGCCCCTAACGACTACGCCGCCGCGTGCTTTCGCCAGTATGGAATGAACACCGATGAGTCAGGGCGATATTCAGCCATGTTCAAGCCATTCCACCTGATAGGTCTTGAGCTGAACATTTCTATATTGGCCGCCGCACTGATGAACAAAGCCACCGGGACCACAGAAGCCTGGCAAGGCGATGTCGTCGCCACCGCAAAACGCGATCTTAAAACCGGGGAAGTACTCGATGGCGAAGGAGGCTATACGGTTTGGGGAAAACTGTATCCTGCGGCTAAATCACTGCAAATCGGCGGGCTGCCTATCGGCCTGGCGCACAACGTAACACTCAAACGTGACGTGGCCGTGAATACAGCGGTGCGTTGGGACGATGTCGATATCGATGAAACGCTCGATGCCGTGGTTATACGGCGCGAAATGGAATCAATGAAGCCTCTTGGCTGAGCCTCAGTGGCGGACTATGGTCGGGGTGCAATAACGCTCCGAACCACAGCGGCGCTCCCGACCGGACTTGCAGATACAAGCAAAGACTACTGCGCCAGGTTTTTCACCAACGCTAGAAAATTCTCCACCACGCGGCGTCCGTTTTCCTCGGAGTAATAGTTCTTCATATACTCTGGATGCTTGTTACGCCAGACCGTACCCAGTGTCTCGTGGGTGCCTTCCGGATGAAACTGGGTTGAGTAACAATGATCGCCAAAATCCAGTGCGGCCACAGGCACCAGCCCGCTACTCGCCAGTAACGTGCTTCCCGCCGGTGGACTGACAACATGCTCGCTATTGGCAAACTGAAAAGCCGCATCACTGGCAACCCCGCTCATGATCGCTGACGCTTTACCGGCCGTTGTCAGGCTAACCGGGAACGTACCGGCATAGGGCCCCTGCGGGAGCACCTGCACATCAGCACCTGCCATGTGTGACATAAGCTGATGCGAACCACAGACCGCCAGAACAGGTATTTTCCGGGCACGCATTTGCGGCAGCCAGTGACGGACCTTCTGCTGCCATAATGTGTGATCGTGAACAGAGTTGTAGGTACCGGCCAATACCAGACCGTCGACCTCCCCGGGCGACGGAAGCACCTGGCCGAGACAGACATTGCAAGTGCTGATACGAATGCCGGGGACAGAGTCAAACCGGTTTACAAACCATTGCCCTTCGTTGGCCCCGGCGTCGAGGTGATCATACACAGTGGCGTCATAGCTGCCCGGCTCCCCCATCATCTCAACAAAGGTTACTCTTTTCACGCGGCGTCAGCACCTGCAAAGCGATGTTTTCCCGGACGCCATTATGCCGTATATCCAACCACCTGAACCACAACAAATCAGCCGGTCAGCTACCAGCGGCCGAGGCAGAAAGCAACACAAGAGGCGACTCCGGCCCATACAAAACCCACCTAAGACCAATTACAGCGTCACGATGCCCCGAACACAGTCACCAGCTAGTCAACGGCGTTGAATGCCTGATGGAAGACCACCTGCCCTTGCGGTAACTTTCCGTCAAAAGACAACGCAAAAAACACCTCATTCGAAAACCCTTCACACCCCAGACCCGACACATTCTTAAAGCCGAATTTCGGATAGTACTGCTGATGCCCGACCAGGCAACAGCCTCGCGCCCCTAGAGATTTCAGCCGCGACAGTCCCTCAATGATCAGTGATTTTCCAAAACCCTGACGCTGCAAATCAGGCTGTACAGACACCGGCCCCAACGCGTACCAGTCCGTGGTGCCATCAGAGATAGTCAGCGGCGAAAAAGCAATATGCCCGACAACCCTGTTGCTTAACTCTGCAACCAGCGATAACGATAAATCACCGCTGTTACGTAACGACTCAATTATAAACTGCTCTGTATGACTGCTGAGCGCAAGTGTTTTGAAGGCCGCAATCGTCACCCCGGTGATTGCAGCGATATCCGCTATGGATTCTTCTCTTATTGTAGGATTCAGACTCACCAGTGCCCTGCCGTTTTGTTATTAAGTGATCCAGCCGACGTGCGGCAGCAATGCAGGACAGAATATCGTAACGCCCTATCATTACGTGGCTGCCCGTTCTACTATGGGTCAGCCACCACGCTGACTATTCTGTCTAACGCTTGAGTTTGCACGCATGTCTTTTACGAAACCGTACTCCAGACTAAAGACTCCCCGCCATAGCAAACTCGGTCGACTAACCGTCATAGCCGCACTACTGGCAAGTGCCGCCATTGCAGTATCGCATGCGCTCCGGGCCGATGAAAACACCGACAGTGGTTTTAAGCCCGCCCAAACATCCTTTAATGGAGTGTATGTTGTCAATACACAGATACTCATGCCTCACCTCGAAGAAAATCTGCGGTATGCCAACAACACACTGGAAATCAGCGCGAGGCAATTCGACCCTAACCGGTTTTTTCCTATACTCAAGCATCAATCCCTGACGGGATGCACACTGAAGCAATCCGCACAGGCGTTAGATACACTCACTTATCTATTGATTTGCTCCGGCACTAATCAGACACAGGGCAACGCCAGCATCACAGTGACAGGTGCCAACCTGAAAGGCATTCTGAACATCCGCATGGGCGGCAAAAACATGACATTCTCACAACGCATGAGTGCCAGTCCAAAAGCAGGCACCGCAACCAACCCACCGCCATCGAAAGACAATAACTGACATCATCAACCCTCGCCCCTCAACGGCCCGGCAACTGATGTCGTGAGCCTTTTCAGCACGTGGCAATCGAGACTACAGACACGCTTGCACAAACAGCAGTCGCCGGACACAGATAAACGGCAACCCTATAGAACTACTCTGCCAGCAGACGCGTCGACGCGGTTCGGTCCTGCATCAGTCCGTGCAACGATGACCGAGGTGTACCGTCTGCGTCAAAATTGCCGTCGGCCAGCCAGCCTTCGATTATCCCGCGTACCTCCGGCCATTCATCGTCGAGTATGGAGTACCAGGTAGTGTCTCTGTTTTTTCCCTTGAAGATAAGATGATTATAAAAAATTCCTTCGAATCGAAATCCCAGTCGACGTGCCGCCTGGCGCGACTTTTCATTCAGCGAATTACAGCGCCATTGCATGCGCCGGTAGCCAAGGTTGTCCATGGCATATTTCAGCATCAGAAACAGCGCTTCGGTAGCACCACGTGTCCGCTGCAGATCGGGTCCAAACCAGATGTGACCGATCTCTATAACACCGTTCTGCGCATTGATATCGAGAAAGCTCGCTTGTCCGCAAGCCTGCCCGGTTGCATGAGACCGGATCGTGTAAAAAACCGGATCAAAACTCGATGACTGCTGTCGAAGGGTTGAAGCATAGGCGTCAACCGTCGCCCAGGGACCATAAGTCAGGTAATCCCATATTTTCAGTCCAGCAGCAGTATCATGCCCGGCACTGAACAACTCCTGAGCATGCATCGATGCATTCTGCGGCTCTAAATCAACAAATCGGCCGCTAATAACAGTCCGTTCCGGCACCAGCGCGGATGGCAGCCGTGTTACTGGCTCTCCGGACAACGGTCTGGGGAAAACAACCTCGGCATTATCTCTAAGGCTCATCTCAGGGGTAAACTCCAGATTCAGTGGGTAGTAACGTTAGGACCCGGGCCATCGGTATTGATCACCGTCTCACCCTCTCCTACTCGAACAACAACAAAGCTGCACGACTCGCTGTCACCGACAAGTTGCGCACAGTGAATAACCCCTTTCCGATAAAAACCAAAATCTCCAGGACCCATCTCGAATGATTTCTCACCATGCTCACCCCAGTCGACACGAATGCGACCACTGAGGACATACATCACGCTGTCAAAATCTGCGTGGTGGTGCCACTGACTGGTGGTGTCCTTTGCAGTCACGGTCGTCACCCCCGCCCAAAGACCATTGGTCTCAAAAGCAGTTTTACGCGGTTGCCCCGGTGTGTTCGGACCATCGATCATATCGATGCCACGTACATGCAGAATATCTTCGCTTAGCAGACTCTTCGTCATGCAACTTCCTCTTGCCAGTGATTCGGTTTGTCGCCATGATTGCGCATTATTGCCCTTAGTAAAATAGCCAATATCTGCGCCATGCATAAGACCACTTCTGATGCTGCCATTCTCTCGATAACACTCGATAGATCATCATCACAGTCACTTCAGTCACAGCTGACCGAGTCATTACGGGGGCTGGTGCACGAGCAACGCCTGCGCTCAGGCGACCGGCTGCCCGCCAGCAGAACGCTTGCCGGGGAACTGGGAGTATCCCGTGTCACCATATCAGCAGTGTTCGATCAACTGACGGCGGAGGGATACCTTGAAGCCAGGAGGGGCTCAGGCGTGTACGTAGCCACTGACCTGCCTGATTTGCCCATTGCAAACAAACCTGTCACTGGACAAGCCCGACAACGACCAAAGGAGATGCAACCGTTCAAGCCATTTGAAACGGGTACTCCTGATCTCAGATTATTCCCGCATCGCGCCTGGTCACGGCTCTATGATCACACCTGGCGTCTACCGGAACCTGCTCTGATAGCCAGACAGGATCCTCTGGGCTGGGAGCCACTGCGGGCGGCGATAGCGGGGCATCTGCGTGACTGGCGCGGCATAGAATGCAGCCCGGAACAAATAGTGATCACATCCGGCCTGACCGATGCGGTCGAATTAATCTCAGCGACGATACTAAACACAGGTAACACAGTCCTGATCGAGGAACCCGGCCATCAGCTGCTGAAAAACGCTTTCACCCGATGTGGAATCGACACAAGATCAGTACCCACGGATGACTACGGATTTACCCTGGACAATACCCGCAACACCCAAGCCGCAAAAGCGATTGTTGTCACGCCGTCGCGTCAGTTTCCATTGGGAATGACAATGCCTCTGGCAAGGCGACTGCAACTTCTGTCCTGGGCTGCGGACTCGGCAGGCTACATCATTGAAGACGACTACGACGGGGAGTTTCGATTCCACGGGCAACCACTGCCGGCAATGATGAGCATGGATAAAAGCGAAAAAGTCATCTACGTCGGTAGTTTTTCTAAAGTCCTGATGCCGTCGCTCAGACTGGGCTTTGCGGTATTTCCACAGACACTGATAACGCAAGTGGAAAAAAACCTCCAACAAACCGGACCACGCTCATCATTGATTGCACAACCGGTACTCGCACGTTTCATCTCAGAGGGACACTTTGCAACGCACATCAGGCGTATGCGACGCATCTATGCAGAAAGACACAAAACCTTAGTCACCGCAATCAATGAGTCCGGCAGCGGGAAACTGACCGCGGTTAAATCTCAAGGTGGTATGCATTTAATCGCTGAAATTAACACTCAGCGCTCAGATATAGAAGCCTCGGCCCGTGCAAAAGCCGCAGGAATCAGCACCCTGCCGCTATCCAGTTACTACGCAGACAAACCAAAGCGACAAGGACTTGTTCTTGGGTACGCCGGATTCGAAGAAACTGAATTACAACAAAGCGCAACAACATTATTAAACGCCCTGTAACCCTGACCACCACTCAATATACCAGAGCAACCCTGACGCAATCCCTCTGTACTATCGCCAGCGATTATAAACCAGGCAAACCTTGCTGTGCATAATTACACTTAGGACGGTAGCAAAGCGGGATCACATCATTCGTCGAATTCGATAATAGTCTCCGTGTGTACCACGCAACACCTATCTATTTACAGTTGTTATTTACACACTAAATACAATAACCCGACAAATTGCTAAACCAAATAAAATAGCACTATAGTGTCAGGCCACTGGCCGTAATTTCGCATCTACTCCGGCGAGTAAGCCCACACAATCTTACGCAGACAGCATCATTAAAAATCAACAACACAGGCTCAATGGCGCACAAACCCTACCAGCATTATTATTAATGGGTTGCACTGGATCAGATTCAAATACCGAAATTGACACTGTCACAACGACAGATAGCGACACAGACAATACAGCTGACGCCACTGAATTCGAAGATCTACTATCGGCCTATGAAATCTTTCAGGGTGACCCCTGAAATATGGAACCAGCCGCTGACTACCATCGATACGATCTGTCTTCGGCGTTGTTTACAGACCATGCAGAAATACAGCAATTAATAAGGCTGCCCACGGGGGAAGTTCTAGCCAAAGTGGACGATGGCCTACCGAAGATGCCCGACGGAACAACTATTGTTAATACTTTCTATTAGCACAACCTAGCTGACTTCTCCGCGATAAGACGAAACCCGGTTGAATCCCGATGGTTAATCAAAACGCACGGCGAATAGATTATCTCCAGCTATGTCTGGAATGACGATCACTCCGAAGCGTATCTCAGCGCAAGCAGAGAAACGCAGGCGGTAGATCTTGTAGACAGCGACGGCGCTAGTCGAAGTGTGGCCCTTGAAGTACCAAGCCCGCAAGACCGCGCAGTTTGTCACAATGTTAACGACGCAGTGATACCTATCAGGACAACGCTTGCCAACATGAATATTACGATCGAACGCGATAACGCGAACCGGACAAGTGCGTTACAGTGACGCAGAATGACTCTATCGAAGGTGGCGACGGCACACCAAAGCGTCTTAAACGCCCTATGTCTCTGCCGCTGTGTGAAAATTCACTCAGTGCTTTTCAGCTCTGGTCGCTTGCACCATTAGAATAGTCACTGATGATTTGCTTCAGCCAACATTCTGTTTGAAACGGCACGTCGGTTCTGTCGGGCTAGCGCCACCCAACCTGGATTGTATACGGCTCAGTATCACTGCCCGCTTTACACCGGGCGAGACCGTTGCTGCCCGGTTGCCGATTGCTATTCACGAGACAAACCGCGTCACCCCCGCGCCTGCTCAGCGGATTCAGACAGATCAACTGTGCAACTGTCACCGTGATTTTCAATACCGTCAGTCATTATTAGATCAACAGCCTGCTGCCGTTCATCATCTATAGACAATTCAAGGCGACAAGTATCGTCAGGAGCTTACCGAATGCTGTCACGTATAACAGCCTCGCATTGAGCCAGTATGGCGTCCATGGCTGCCATTATGGCATTGTTGTCATAGCGCCTGGCAAGCCTCTCTATAAAGCAGCCATGACCAAAACCGATGCTATTGGCCCCTGCAAGTCACCCAATACCGGGTTGAGGGTTCAGTCTGCCAGACTGCTTACAAAAGCACTCAACTTCCTGAAACTCGATAGCAACCTCTGATATCCGGCGAGGCAAAGAGGTACCTAACCCGGCAGTTCCGTAATTCCTTAGCGCCACTGATTCGACCTGCAATGCAGAGCCCTACTTTAGGGAGAGTCAGCCCAAATCCGCAATAGGCTCGAGAGTCAGCCCGGGGAATAGTATCAGGTCTGTACTTGTGTGTAGTTCTCTTTGTAGGCTTGTCTCTCTTCGTGCACGGCATCACTTGTGATTCACATTGATTCCCTGCTTACACCATACCGGGCCAACTTTTGAACTTCAGTAGCACAGAGAGGTCAACATACTGGAACGTTGGGATGGTCATTTTTGATGGCCGTGGACGGTACAACAGTTAGCGCAACAACTACGTTTCAGAAAACTATTCAATTTTGTTAAACACAAAGACTTAACTGGACGAACCAACATGAGCACTACTACCATGAAAAACAAAACCGCCAAACGGTCAGGCCTGAACCCTCTGGCACTTGCAGTAACTGTTTCACTTGCAGCAGTTGGCGGCACCAGCATAGCGCGTGCGGCCTGCAATCCATGTAACCCGTGTGCTGCGAAGAAATCCGTCGAGGAATGTATAGCCGGTGTTGCTGACGCATGCAATCCTTGTAATCCATGTGCAGTAAAAGCCGTAAAGGCGTGTAAAAATCCTTGCGGTGCATGTAACCCGTGTAACCCGTGTGCTGCAAAAAGCTAATCTGAACACGTAGTACAAAAGTAATAGCTCCAGTCGGAAGGGTCTTTCATTGCAACAGTAAAAATAATAAT
>CALKXD010000279.1 GCA_938003855.1 uncultured Granulosicoccaceae bacterium
AGTGTTTAACGCACTGTCAATGCCGGATCAGCTTGATCAGTCGTATCTATCCGCCAACAACAATTAGCCTCAATCACGGCTTTTCTATAGTTACTGAACTACCACAATCCCGGCGGACCCTTAACGGGAACTTTGCACCGAAAAGTTCTGCCGTATTAACTGGAATCTCTTTTCAGCCATTCAATAAAGTCGGGCTCGTAATAAAACCAGAACAACATAAGACCGCTGCGCAAGCCAGCACTTCCGTCAGCACATCATAAATGCACCCATAAATCACCACTGGTCGGGGTGATGAAAACACATAGACCAACCCTACGCATTGTCCGCTTGCAGAGATCAGCCTCCTCCTCGATGACACCCGTCTCCAATTCTGAATATTTTTTTAATCTTCGAGCCCTGGTGTGGAATAAAAACCAACGCAAACTATCAAAAGGAAGAAGATAACGGGCGTATTTGCAAAGCTGGGAGATTTCAAAATACCGCACCCGGGCAGTAATGAGTTTTCGCTGAACTACACTAAAATCGAGGCAACCTTTAAAGACCCTAAGAAACAAGCCGCGCTGCAACAGGCTGGTTTTTCGCGCAATGGCATAAACGAACTAATAGCAGCAAAAAATATAACAAACGATAAAGATAGAATAATTGTGGCGATGATCATTGCTCATGCCCTGGGGTGATAAAACGTGTTGAACTAACATTGATGTTTTTGCACCGATGGTCGCATTGACAGCCATCGTGGTATTGTCCTCAAGCTTTGCCCCCCCTTAAAACACTTGGCAGGCGACAACGTCGGATTTAAACCGCAGGTACGGTTTCAGACACAGCCGAACGCAGGCTGTCACATCAACCGCCTGCATTATGTTGCTTATTCGACCGTGAATTTGAATACTCAATAGCACGACGCATACGCTCTGCTGTACCCGGATGAGTAGAGAAGTAACCGGGACTATCAACATCACCGGATTCACCGGTGATATTTTTAATCGCATTGGCAAAGTGCGCCGGATCAACACCTGCCTTTATCATCTGCTCAAACGCAAACGTATCTGCATCTGTTTCACTGCTTCGGGAGTAGCGGCTCTGCATCAGAAAGATCGGAACACCGGCGGCAAGCTCACCAACACCACTGAGATCCCCGACTGCAAGCGTTGCTACCACCGATATCGCTGACGCCTGCACTACATGCTGCATACCGTGCCGCTCAATCACATGGCCAATCTCATGCAGCAGAATCGAATCGAGCTCGTGCGGGTCTTCAATCAGCGGCAACAAGGCATCCGTCACAATGATATCGCCACCAGGCAATGCAAGCGCGTTGGGAACTTGATCACCACCGATCGTCATGTCACGAAAATGCAACCGCAGGGTAAATTCGGTATCGCCGACGCCGGCAACTAATGCTTGAAATCGACTACGCAGTTCGTCTTGCGTTTGCTGATCGACGGCACTCGGCTTGAAGAAAACACGATCCATTGTCGCCATTGCACCCGATGAAATCGACTCATGCGCCGATACCGGTAACGCGTAAGCGATGCGTTTGGCGGCAACCGGCAACCCCCGGAAGTAGGCAAACAAACCCAACATAAAGACCAGAAGCATTGAAGCAATAGCCCAGCTCCAGCTTCGCTCCAGCCGATGCACCCACTGCCCCGACGACGAAGCGTACCGACAAGCCGACAACCATTGATCCATCGATTGATTATCGACTGTTTCGAACACCGACCCATCAGCCATTGTCAGGGTACGTGGAATGTTACCTATACGGTTGCTGACTTTGGTATCGCTTATGTTGCCGGTCGAATAAAAACGCCCGTCTATATGGAGTGTAAAGTCGCCACTCGACACTTCAACCGGAAGATGAATCTCGGCATCGCGACGCGCTGATACATTAGCGGCATACCAGAACCCGACAATAATCATTCACACCTGCCCCTGATTAGGCCTTGCGGCACCACCATACCCAACAAGCCAACCCCACCCATGAGACGACCAGACATAAGGCGTCCAAGATTCTACAGCCACGTCTACAATCCGATGTTCAAGTCCATATCCAGCGCATCGCCGATCTCTTCGCCCATGGCCGATACCCTTGCCTGCTGATCCGCCACAAAACCTTCCAGCGGAAGCGCTGACCAGGCGGCCGTATTGCCCGCAAAGAAGCGTGCCTTGCGAACCGCAGCCCAGGGATATCCGAAACCCAGTGTCACTATCACCAGCAGCAGGTTTGTCAGCGTTAACCAGAAGAGCCCGCGCGCAGTCACTGTTGAGTCAGGCTGTACTTCTGACCCGACCAGCGTCCGGCGGTAGAGATAGTTTCTGATACGCGATTGGAAAAAAACCATGGCCAGATACAGCACTCCTAGAAACACAAAGTAGGCCCCCATCAGAAGGTAGGTCAGTAGCGGGCCAGGCTCACCGTCTTCGAGCATGGACGCCATGTTAAGCCCGTCAACTCCGAACGAGGTAAACAGCCAGCCGAGAGTGGAAAACACCACAAAAATCAGTAAAACCAGACCGCCACTTTGCGCGTAAATCAGGTAATAACGCCTGACCGACAACTCAGCGTCAAATTCTGCCTGCCCATACTTGTAGTGATCAATGGTGTACTGACTCAATTTACAGTGCACATAGGGCACCAGCAGGTACATTAACAGAAAACCAAGAGCGACCAGACCACCAACCACAATCGGTGCGCCGGCAACAAAATGCCCGCGAGCGACCTCTGGAAATAACCCCAGGGCAAATACCCCATAGGCAATCGCAGACAGGACAATCAGTGGCAGAAACGGCAGAATCAGCAGGTACCAGTAAAATTTTCCAACACCGCCGGTAAAGCCAAAGCGTATATTTCGATAGCTGCTCATGCGCGCATTAAAAATAGTCGAACGCCAGATTGCCCACGGCGCCAGTAACACCAGAAACAAGTACACAATTCCAACAATCTGCAGTGCCAGCGAGTCACTCAATACCACAAAGATGAAAAGCGCCAGACCGATCATGCGACCCAGCAGCAATTGCAGACCGGTGGCGTGATACTCGAAAGGGCTGTTATCCAGCACCGTGTTGCCATAGAAGTAACGACGCGACCGCACCTTAGCCCACGCCGAATAAATATACAGGGTGACGATAGACAGTAGGATGTTGACTATCCAGATCTTGAAATACTCTCCTCCCTTGCCATGAAACTCCATCGGAAACCGACTGACCTCTGTTGCCGGTTCGGGGGCCACGTGCCCGTGATCTACGTAGTCAGCCACTTCCACATCCTTAAACGCTATAGCAGTTACCCCCACAGTTGACGGCAACTATTCTGGAATATGTGGTCACATCGAGGTACAAAATGAAAACCTGTGACCCGCCAGCAAATGATACCGTACTTAGTGCCCATCCAGAAACAAGCGCTACGGCGTACCACTCAGGCATGCCATCTTTTGCCGACCACAGCTAGCTACTTAAGAACAACTAAGCGCCTACCTGTGGCAGGCAAAATCTCACGCACCTGAATGATCCTCGCGACACCCTGTTTCTGGATAGGCACTAATAAGTTAGCCATTAAGGTAACCAGGTTCGGCGATGCAGGGCAGACTCTAGCGCTCAGCCCCTGAACTGCCCCAGCCACCCCCACCCGGGGTTTTTATTTCGAACAAATCACCTGGCGACAATTGGCACTCGGCGTTGCCGCCAACAACCTGCCTGCTGCCATCGCACCGAATCACCGTATTGATACCGACACCCCCGTCGCCACCGCCGGCCCCACCTTTAGGCCGCGTTGCGCGATGTGACGACAGCGTTGTGACAGTAACCGGCTCAAGGAACCGGATCAGACGGTCTATGCCCTCGCCGCCGGTCCACTGTCCGTCACCGGCTGAATCTGCCCGAACCGCAAAGCGCTCAACCCGCACCGGAAATCGTTTTTCCAGTACTTCAGGATCAGTCAGCCGGGTATTGGTCATGTGTGAGTGCACCGCACTGGCGCCGTTGAAACCGGGCCCGGCCCCGGTACCACCGGCAATCGTTTCATAGTTCTGGAACGATTCATTGCCCCAGACAAAATTATTCATCGTGCCCTGTGAACCGGCAACAGCCCCCAGCGCGCCGTACAGGCAATCAGCGATAGCCTGGCTTACCTCCGTGTTGCCGGAGATAACCGCGGCAGGGAAATCCGGGTTGATCATCGATCCCGATGGCGCAACAATTGTCACGGGCTTCAGACATCCCTCGTTCATCGGTATGTCAGTACCCACCAGGGTGCGCAGAACATACAGCACAACCGCATGGCATATCGACAGCGGTGCATTGTAGTTACCCGCCTGCTGAGCCGATGTACCGCTGAAATCAATCACCGCCTCACGACGCTGGTAATCAACCGTTATTGCCACATTAATGTGCGCGCCACTATCCAGCCAATAAACATTCGAGCTGTTCTGCAGAGAACCAATCACCCGCTTAACGGATGCTTCGGCATTCGCCTGCACATGACCCATATACGCCTGCACGACCTCAAGCGAAAAGTGCTCAATCATCTTGTGAACTTCACGTATACCGGTTGCATTGGCGGCAATCTGCGCTTCCAGATCCGCGAGGTTTTCATCGATATTACGGCACGGGTATCTGCCGGACGCCAGCAACGCTCTGGTATCTGATTCCCGGAGCACGCCCTCACTGACCAACAGGAAGTTGTCAATCAATACCCCTTCTTCTTCAATGTGGGTGCTGTCCGGCGGTGCAGACCCCGGCGTCCTGCCACCGATATCCGCGTGATGGCCGCGTGACCCGACATAAAACAAAATCGCGCTACCGGCAGCATCAAACACCGGTGTGATCACCGTGACATCCGGCAAGTGCGTGCCACCGTTAAACGGGGCATTCAGCATATAGGCATCACCGGCTTTCATCTGCCCGTGATTCAGTCTGGCGATAGTGCGGACACTCTCACTCATCGACCCGAGATGTACCGGCACATGTGGCGCGTTAGCCACCAGATTGCCATCTTGGTCAAACAGCGCGCATGAAAAATCAAGACGCTCTTTTATATTTACCGAGTACGCCGTGTTGGCCAGCGTGGTACCCATCTGCTCGGCTATCGACATAAACAGATTATTAAATACTTCAAGCATCACCGGATCAACATTGGTGCCCACCGCCAACTCGCGTGGCTTTTGCAGGTAGCGTTTCAACAACAGATTGAGGCTTGCATCGACGGTCGCTCGCCAGCCCTGCTCTAGAATCGTGGTGCCGGTACTCTCCGAAATAACAGCCGGGCCGGTTATGGTATCTCCGCTGCGCAAACCATCACGCTGATAGATCGGCACCTCTACCCAGTTGCCACTCACGTGCATACTGACGACGTCGGGTTCATCGCTGTCAGTCACCGGCCCT
This sequence comes from uncultured Granulosicoccaceae bacterium, assembly GCA_938003855.1. Taxonomy (GTDB): domain Bacteria; phylum Pseudomonadota; class Gammaproteobacteria; order Granulosicoccales; family Granulosicoccaceae. The sequence goes on from CALKXD010000279.1 coordinate 5,380, forward strand.
GTTATTGAATGCTCAACCCGGGCTGTCTCGCCAATCGCCTCAACGCTTAACAGATCAAACATCAAGGCGCGGCAGTCAAAGCTGAAACCAAAGCGCGCCTGATGCGCCTGATGAAAACGCGCACGCATCTCCTGCTCGCTGCCAAACTCAATCTCGAGTGATTGATGTGAGCCGGCGTATTTCAGATGCGCACGTTGCACTACCGTCACCATGGCTACTGCAACACCTTGCTGTACTACTTCGTCGCGGGCCACCGCAGCAAGCCGCTGCAGGACCTCTGCTGCCTCCGGCAACGCCGCGACAGGCCGGTCGAATTGCTCCTCTCTCAAGGCACGAATATCAGCCAGACCCATGCCATAGGCCGACAACACACCGGCATAGGGGTGCAGAAATACCCGCTCCATACCCAGTGCGTCTGCGACCAGACAGGCATGCTGACCACCGGCACCACCGAAACAGTTCAACGTATAGCGCGTGATATCGTAACCGCGCTGCACGGAAATCTTTTTTATCGCGTTGGCCATGCCCTCAACAGCGATACGTAAAAAACCTTCGGCGGTCTGCTCGGCAGACAACGCAGCGCTCCCGGTTTGCCTGGCGATATCGGCGGCAAGCCTGTTGAACTTCTGCACCACCACTGATCTATCCAGTGCTTCGTCACCATTGTCACCAAATACGCGCGGAAAGTAGTCGGGGTTTAATTTACCCAGCATTACGTTGCAGTCGGTCACAGTCAGCGGGCCGCCCTGACGATAGCAGGCCGGCCCCGGATTGGCACCGGCACTGTCAGGCCCCACCTGATAGCGTCCATCGCTGAATGACAACAACGACCCACCACCCGCCGCTACCGTATGAATATGCATCATCGGCGCACGCATCCGCACCCCGGCCACCTCTGTTTCAAAGGTGCGTTCATACTCACCGGCATAGTGGCAGACATCCGTTGAGGTGCCACCCATGTCAAAACCGATCAATTGATCGATACCTGCCGCGCCGGCGGTCTTTGCCATACCCACCACGCCACCAGCCGGGCCGGACAAAATCGAATCCCGACCATTAAAGCCGGCTGCATCGATCAGCCCACCATTGGACTGCATGAAATACAGATGTCTGCAGGCCCCATTGCGGACGTCGAGCTGGTCAGTTACCTGCCGGACATAGCGATGCAGGATCGGCGACAGGTAAGCATCAGCTACCGTAGTATCACCGCGCCCTACCAGTTTGATCAACCGCGATGTCTGGTGGCTGGTCGAAACCTGTGTATAGCCGATGTCCGTGGCAATCGCAGCCAGGGCAACTTCGTGCTGCGGATTCAGATACGCATGCATCAACGCAATCGCCACACCACGGATACCGGAGTCATAGGCCTGTTGCAGACTCACCCTGGCCTGCTCTACATCGAGCGCACGTAATACACCGCCTTCAGCGTCGAGCCGTTCAGCGACTGTGGCCACCCGTTGATACAACTGATCCGGCAGCTTGATGTGAAGATCAAAAAGCGCCGGGCGGTTCTGATAACCTATTTGCAACAGATCCGCAAAACCTTCCGTGATCAGTAACAGGGTGGGATCACCCTTGCGTTCAAGCAACGCATTGGTGGCAACGGTAGTACCCATTTTTACCGCCTCGATACTGTTTACCGGTATCGGCTGATCCGCGCCCAACCCCATCAAGTGCCGGATACCAGCCACCGCAGCGTCTTTGTACTGCGACGGGTTTTCCGACAGTAGCTTGTGCGTCAGCAAACGACCGTCATCGGTTTGTGCGACTATATCGGTAAAGGTACCACCACGATCAACCCAGAACTGCCACACGTTCGTCTACTCCTGTTGCAGTGTATTTTGATGAAAAATGAATTTATTTTTTACAGCAGCGCGCCGCACCACAAGGATGTGCAGGTGACAACGTGCTGTATCAGCGTTACACGGTCAGTACACCAGGGACGGCAACCATAACGCTATTTGAGGGAACATCAGCAACAGCAGGATCATCGCGAGCATCGCAAGCACAAATGGCGCGGCACCAATCATGACATCCGTCATCGCACCGCGTTTTCTAATACCCTGCACCACATATAAATTGATCCCGATAGGTGGCGTGATAAGCGCGGTTTCAAGCAGCACCATCAGCAGTATGCCAAACCAGACCGTATCAAAACCCAACGCCACAACAATAGGCGTAATGAGCGGTGCAGTGGTCAGCAACATACTGAGTGTTTCCATAAAGCACCCAAGCACAAGCAGGATACCGACAATTAAAAACATCGTCTGATAAGGGGTCAGGCCAAGCCCGGTGACAAAGTCGGCCAACGCTTGGGTCAAACCAATAATCGACAAAACAAAATTCAGGAACACCGCCGCGAGAATGATCAGCATAATCATCGCGGTGGTGCGCATGGTGCCTTCAACAGCCTGGCGCAGCATATCCAGTGTCAGTGTGCGGTTGGCAGCCGCCAGCAGCATGGCCGCTACCACCCCCAGTGCCGCCGCTTCCGTCGGTGTTGCCAGCCCGGCATAAATAGACCCCACCACCACCACAAAGATACCTAGCGGTGGCAACAGTGCTGGCAGCGCCGCAAGACGCTGCACCCAGCTGGCATTAATCGGCTCACCACCCCAGCCGGGCCTGAGTCGGCACAGCACCACTACCGTCACCATAAATAGCACCGCCAGCAGCAAGCCCGGAATAAAACCCGCAAGATACAACTCGGGCACCGACGTATCGGTCAGCAGACCATAGAGTATAAGATTGATGGATGGCGGTATCAAAATACCCAGCGTGCCACCGGCCGCAATCGTGCCTAGAAACAAAGGCTCGTTATAGCCACGCTTTTCAATCTGCGGGATCGCCACAGTGCCGATGGTGGCCGCAGTCGCTACAGATGACCCGGATGTGGCAGCAAACAATGCACTGGAACCGATATTCGAATGCATCAGACCACCCGGCAGCCACCCCAGCCATTTCACAATGCCATCGTACATGCGTTCGGTGATCCCGGCCCTGAGAAGAATCTCGCCAAGCAGAACAAACATCGGGATCGCTACCAGTAGAAAATCAGTACCCGTCTGCCAGACCATATCACCGAGTGCCCGGTGCAGGGGCATCGGACTTTCCATAGTTTGCAGCAGCAGGGCCAGCCAGCCAAGTGATGCTGCAATCGGTACAGAAACCCCGACCAGGAATATTAAAATAGCGAATGTTTTAAACAGCATCAGGGAGCCTCATCGTCGATCTGCTCATCGATGGTTTTAGTACCGATAAGCCGCGATGCCTTGTCCAGACGCCCCGACAGTATTGCCATAACCGACGCGACAAACAGCAGACAGCAGCAAAAGAGAAAAAACAACCAGCCCGCAAGCCAGGGAATCTGCGGCAACGACAAGGGCGTTCGCATGGGTGTGATAGAGCGTGAACCATGCGTCAGGCTGTCAGCCACCAGACCCCATGCTGTCACACAGATAACCCCGACAAAACCACCGAGCAACAACAACCCAAACAGGCTTGCGGTCATTTTCAACCAGGCGGGGAACACACCGTACACCGCATCAACACGGATATGAGCGCGTTCGAACAGGGCATACGCCATCGCAAAACTGGTCGCTACACCAAACGCATAACCCGACAATTCATCAGCACCACCGATACTGACATTAAAAAACTTTCGCAGAAATACTTCAACGCTGACCAAAATGGCCGAGCCGATAATCAGCGCTCCGCCAATCCAGACAAGCACGCGGCTGGTAGTACGTGCGACACAAACTAGACGATCCACGTGCGATTCTCCCCCGTTGAGAGTGTTACGTTGCGGTACTATCGTGTGTGGTAACCGATGGCGAATCCGCCACCGGCCAGCTAGGTTGCTAGTTAACCTTTGCTTCCATATTAAGAATTGCGCCAACTGTTTTATTCCAGTCGTTTGCACATTCTTCACCGCAGCGTTCAGCCCAGCGCGCCAGAATCACATCGTTGGCAATCTGGTTTCGAACTTCCAGGTCAGCCTCAGTGGGTTCAACCAGTTTCATCGACCCGCTCTCACCGATCTCACAAGCGCCACCGGTAATGCAGGCAATAGCCACTTCATCTTCGGACGCCGTCTCACTCCACATGCGCTCGTTGAGGGCGTCTATCTCAGCGCTAAGTATGCTTTGCTGATCGGCCGTCAGTGAATTCCACTTATCGAGGTTCATGGCACCAAACGCCAGCCCCCAACCAACCCGCAAGGTATAAGCATGCGTAGCCACCTGCTGCCAATTTGCCTTATAGGCCGACATGGTCCCGGTAATCGCGCAGTCAACAACGCCTTTTTCAAGCGCCGGAATAACTTCAGCAAACGATACTGTCACAGACACACCACCGGCACCTTCAACAAAGTCACCCAGTGATGTCGAGTACACGCGAATCTTTTTGCCTTTTAGATCTGCCAGTCCGTTGACCTCCGCATTGCACCACAGTGTCTGACTGGGGAACGGGTACAACATCAGAAGTTTGGCGTTATAGATTTGAGCGAAGTTCTTTTCCATAATCGGGTAATACGCTTCAGCAACCTTGCGCTCTGTAGCGATATCCTGCGTTAATGAAGAGAGGTCTGCTCCTTCAAATACGGCATTCTCGGCAGCCACATAGCCTGGCAACCCAAACGCAAAGTCGAATACGCCGTTCTTCACCAGTCGCATAATCTCAAACCCTTTAAGCCCGAGTTCGGTCATCGGCTTGATCTCACCGAGTATCTGCCCGCCGCTTGCCTCACTGATCACTGAGTTCCAGAACGGCCCTTCGTGCTTTGCATAGTTAGTCAGGTTGCCCCAGGTGCCAACCGCTTTGATCACAGCCGGTTTATCTGCCGCATTAAGCGGACTGACAGCCAGGGATGTAGCAACAGAGGCGACCGCCAGGGTCTTTAATAGTGTATTCATCAGATAGTCTCTCTCGTTCAGTGGGTGTTAAAAAAACACGGGTTGCATGCTTCATAAAATGGGTCTAGATAAAAAATACAAGTTAATACTCAGTGCAGCCTGACCACCAGGCAAGGCTGTCCGCCATAGTCTGTTACCGGCCAACGCTGATGAGCGGCAACCGGCCAGACGCGTTACCACTTTCTATATAACTTACTAGATCACCGGCACTTCAGCTTGCTCATCGATATCGGTCAGCAGCATGTGTCCCGGTCGATGAGTAATTGACAGCGGCAACCGCGCCCGCACAATGGCGTTCTGTGGAGTCACCCCGCAAGCCCAGTACACCGGTATGTGATCCCCGATTGGCGGTGGCACGTCACCCCACTGGGGTTGATAGAGATCATCAATGCCAATCGCTCCCGGGTCACCCACATGCAAAGGCGCGCCATGCGCAAGCGGGTAGCGACGGCAAATTTCATGCGCCTCATCGACTTTGTCCGGGTGCAGTGCGCGCATGGTGACGACGGTCTCACCACCGAACGGACCAGCGGCACGCGTCATAATGTTAGAGCGATACATCGGAACGGTTTTGCGGTGCTGAAAATGCCACAACGGGATGCCGGCTTTCACCAGGGCATGTTCAAAGGTAAAAGAGCAGCCAAGGGCAAAAGTAACAAAGTCATCGCGCCACAGATCCGCTATGTCATTGACCGTCTCGTCAAGCACACCATTCCGATACACGTTATAGGCAGGCACATCGCTGCGGATGTTTATATCGTGGCCCAGCGTCGGCAACATAGGGTCACCGGTTTCAGAAACCCCCACTAACGGACAAGGCTTCGGGTTTCGCTGGCAGAACCGCATAAAATCCAGCGCGTTTTCCTGCGGCAGAATCGCCAGGTTCGCCTGCAAATACCCCGGCGCCAGTCCAGCGGTTTGGCCCTGATACCGGCCATCGCGGATTAGCAACCGCGCCTCAGCGGCAGTGACGCTACTCAACGCCTGATTGTCTAAGTTGTCTGTTGCTGTCACAACACTCTCTACCGGATTTCAATGATGGATAGAGTGGCCGACAAGCGCGATAGCGTCTATTCGTAATTTTCTCTTGCTTGTGATAAATTTTTTGGATCACATCAATCGGCAATACTCAGTGCAGGTAAATTTCGACCAGCTCAGCACCTTTTTATCCGTCGCCCGGCACGGCGGAATTCGCCGCGCCTCCGAGAAGATACATATCTCGCAACCCGCAGTAACAGCCAGAATCCGCAATCTGGAAAAAGCACTGAATGTGCAACTGTTCGACCGCTCCTCGACCGGCATGACACTGACCAAACGAGGCGAAGCGCTGTTGAAATACGCCGAGCAATACCTCCAGCTCGGCGAACTGATTCAGCGGGATGTTGTTGATACCGCCGGTCTGGATCTGCGGATGCGTGTGGGCGTCTCCGAGACTATCGTGCAAAGCTGGTTGCCTCAGTTCGTCAGCAATCTGCGGCGTGTGTACGAAAATCTGGAAATCGAAATCTCGGTTGATATCAGCCTGAACCTGCGCGAAGCCCTGCTTGAACGCTCACTCGATCTGGCCATTCTGATGGGGCCGGTATCCGAATACTCGGTAGATAATGTAGCGCTGCCGCAGTTTCCGCTGTGCTGGTATTGCGCCGCCGACGCCACACTGCCCGAGTCCTCTCAACACCTGTTTCTACAAAACCCGGTGGTCACATTCGCCCGCAATACACGCCCCTACCGCGAACTGAAAAACGAGCTGTTTAATCGCTACGGCACCGGTATTTCGTTCTTTACGTCATCCTCTCTGTCAGCCTGTATCCGAATGGTCGCCGCAGGACTGGGCATTGCTGCACTCCCCCAGGATCTTGCCACCACCTACCTCAATGACGGATCAGTCCGCGAGTTTGACCCCGGCTGGACACCGGCACCACTCACTTTCACAGCATCCTACATCGGTGAACCGCACAGCTTTCTGTTGGAAAACGCCGCCGAAATTGCCATGCAGACGGCACGGCAGCACAGCGCTCGCGGTACCTGATTCCATCCCCACAGCACCCGCCATAACTCCAGCGCACCACGCGCCAGAAAACCAGCGAACCTATCCGAACGGTCTTTGTCATTCTGATGCCAAATCGGAAGATATTGACTCATAACACCGACCCCATCTAATAGCGTTAACTAGCGCCGAAAGCTCTTAATCAAGTCGACTTCATGCACCTCGCTCATCCGGCATCACAATTGCTTAGACAGCCACTTCGCCGGGACTGAATGACGAGAAAACATAGCTCACTAACATCAAAGGAAGTTGACGAAGCGGCACTATGACTGACGCAATACCTACAACGCGCACCCCGCAATCATCAAAAAACGGAACACTGAAACGCCGAACCCTGCAAAGCGGCCTGACCACCGCCGCCGCAATCATTGGCATCGGCATTCTGTTGCCGGCTGTATTCTGGCAAAGCAATCTGCCGCACAGTGGATTAATCGTCTGGGGTCTGCTGCAGGTACCAATCAGCCTTTGCCTGATCGGCTCGCTGCACGCGCAGAATGTCGGCTCCGTCGCCACCGCCAATCACTTGAACATGATATCCCTGATATCGTGGTCAATGTGTTTTACCGCCCTTCCCTGGCTGAATCCGGCAGCAATGGGACTGTCCCCGGACAAAGCGATGCTGATCGGGGCAATGCTCGCCGTCACCGGCACCCTGGCAGCCACCGCAATTCAATTTCCAAGACACGGCCAGGCCCGCAACGTGATGCTATCGATGCTGGCCATCTCCTACGCCGGAGCCTGCCTGCTGCACCGTGAATGGGCACTTGCCTCGGTAGTCGCCGTCTGGTTTGTTTTTATCTTCACCACCACTGAAGTTAATGTACGCGGCGCGATGGAATTGCGACGCTTGCGCACCGAAGGTGAATACATGGCTAATCACGATGGTCTGACAGAACTGCTTAACCGTCACGGCTTCATCGACAGCCTGGAGACACAACTGCGACAGCCGCAGCGCCCGGCATTGGCATTGATAGATCTGGATGGATTTAAATTGATCAACGATACACTGGGTCATCAGTTTGGTGATCATGTATTGGCGATCACTGGCAAGAGACTGCGCAGTGCCCTGCCCGAAGGATCAACCATCGCGAGAATCGGTGGTGATGAATTTGCCGCACTGATCCCCCATCAAACGACCGTCGAACTGCGGGATATTCTAGACACTGCACACGCGATAATCAGCCAGCCGATCGTCTTTTTACAGCGTAAAAGAGTGGTCTGCGCATCAATCGGCATTGCCCCTTATAGAAATAACATCAGCGCCTCGGACTGGATGGCAGAAGCCGATATCGCCATGTATCGCTGCAAGCAAAACCCGCAAACAGCACTGTGGTTCTACGACACAGCCACCCGACAGGAAGCAATCCACCGCGTGGTACTGGAAGAGCGTTTTCGCAAAGCACTGACTGACGGGGATATCCATTTCTGGTGCCAGCCGATCGTCCGCACCAGCGACCAGCAACCGCTCGCCATCGAGCTACTCGCACGCTGGCCACAAGCAGACGGTAGCTTCATCAGCCCCGCCGAATTTATCCCGATTGCACAACAAGCCTCCCTGTTGGTCGACCTTGGCAAGCAAGCACTAGGCTGCGCCGCCACCCTGCTGGAACGTTGGTCAACGCACCCACAATATTGCTCACTGACGGTCAACGTAAATATCTCACCGCTGCACTTGAGCGCAGGTCTGATAGACGATATTCGCAGCGTTTTCCCAAGCATGGACAGCCGCCTGGGAATAGAGTTTGTCGAAACCGATTTAATTTCCACCATTGGCGAAGCCAAAGACCGCCTGCAGGAACTTTCACTCAGCGATTTGCGGCTGATCATAGACGACTTCGGCGTCGGTTACTCCAGCCTGTCGTATCTCTGGTCACTACCGTTCGACACGTTAAAAATAGACCGATCCTTTATCGAAGGCATCGAATCCGACCCCGTACGCCAGCAACTGATCGCATCAATCGTAAACATGGCACAAGCACTGGACATCACCTGCGTCGCAGAAGGCATAGAAACCGAAGCCGCCATCAATGTACTGCAACAACACCGCGTCCACGAGCTACAAGGCTACCGAATAGCCCGCCCCCAGCCAGTGGAGCACATAGAAGACACACTAGCCACCCTATACCGCAACGCCCGAACCACCCGACCCGCACTGGAACAAACGGCCACCGCCTAGAATACAGCAACATACACCCGCCAGTGCTGTAAATAAAATAGCCATTCTATTATACCTAACCGGATTGAGGCCAAGCGCTGACATTGCTAACACCACGAAAGATCAACTGGAGTGACAGACGTAGATGCACCCACTGGCAAGCTAGCGCTACATAGGTCAATTACCCAACCGGCCAGATGGTAGGCCAGGTGTCCTAAGGCAGGGTGATTTAGCCTCTGGCCGGACGTAGAGCTGCTCTGCTCCATTTACAGGCCGGATGTCGAGTCGGTGATCGGCCTTGCTCACGCTGCGGGTTTTCACTTACTGGTGATTTTCGGGTCGGTGATCGGCCTTGCTCACGCTGCGAGTTTTCACTTACTGGTGGTTTTCGGGTCTGTGATTGGCCTTGCTCACGCTGCGGGTTTTCACTTACAGGTGGTTTTCGGGTCGGTGTTCGGCCTTGCTTACGCTGCGGGTTTTCACTTACTGGTGGTTTTCGGGTCGGTGATCGGCCTTGCTCACGCTGCGGGTTTTCTCTTACTGGTGGTTTTCGGGTCGGTGATCGGCCTTGCTCACGCTGCGAGTTTTCACGTGCCTACCTTACTGCCACCAAAAATCCCCACCACCGCAAAACAGCAATGCGCCAAAGCGCGAGCCGGCAGGCTTTTCGCCCCGTCTGTCTGGCTTTGACAATTGACAGTGCCGGGGGTTGGAGCGACAGGACGTCGCGAAAAGGCCCGTCAGGCCATGGATGGCCTGTTGGGCCGAGCCCCCGGCAATGGCAATTGGCAAAGTTGCGCAGCAACCCGAAGGGCCAGGAGGTCGGAAGAGGACTTTGCTTACTTTCGTCCCTTGAAAGTGAGTCCGCCGGACGGGCATGCCACTCGAGCAAAACGCTCAAGTCCCTTGCAAAGCAACTCGAAGGGCCAGCAAGCCAAAAGAGAACTTTGCTTACTTTCGTCCCTTGAAAGCGAGTCCGCCGGACGGGCACGCCACTCGAGCAAAACGCTCAAGCCCCCCTTCTACATCGAAACCTTCTGCGCCGATAACTTAACATCCAACTGAAAACTCCCCTCATTCACCAACCACCGCCTGATCGTATAACTGCGTGTGCCAGTCGAATGCATTGGATCACCGTCCGCCAGAGTCCTCGCTGCCTCCAGAGACTCGGCACGGTAGACAATCAGCCCGGAACCATTCATCTGCTCGCCGCTCTCATCGGATAACGGTCCTGCAAATGCGAGTGCGCCGAGTTGCTCTTGCTGCGCCTGGTACTGCAGATGTGCTGGCAGTACTTCCTGGAGCTTTTCAGGGTTGACGGCGGTGGTTTCAACCACATACAGCTCGAGGGCCAAAGAGCCGCGCTCTTTGGCGGTTTTTTTATAGTCATTCCACGCTGGCATCTGGTGTCTCCTGCAAATATCGATATTATTTGACAATATAGCAAATAATCGTTGATAGTTAACCTTCTTATCTTCAGGACAATAACATGCGATACATGGTGGGCTATCTTCAAGGACAGGATCCAACGCAGACTTCCGTGTTTGCAGTTCAGGGTGACGAGGCCGTCAATCTAACCGGACAGGATCAGTCAATCGGTACGGATCTGATGGGTCTCATCAATCATCCCGACGCAGCCAATCACGTACTCGGCCTGATCGATAACGCACCAACGCTGCCACTGAGCGATATCGTTCCGGCGATGCCTGTCGCACGGCCCGGCAAGATTATCTGCCTGGGTCTTAACTATACGGATCACATCAAAGAAGGCGGTTACGACGTACCCGAATACCCGGCGCTTTTCATGCGCGGCCTGAACTCAATGATGGCGGCGGGTGAACCAATGATCCGGCCGTCCTGCTCCGAGCAACTCGACTACGAAGCAGAACTCATGTTAATTGTCGGCCGAAGAGGCAAGCACATTGCCGAGGCAGACGCACTGTCACACGTGTTCGGTTACTCTATATTCAACGACGGCTCGGTGCGCAACTACCAACGCAAGACTCATCAGTGGACACCCGGTAAAAACTTTGACGCCACGGGTCCGGTCGGTCCTCATGTGGTAACCCCTGACGAACTGCCGCCCGGTGCCAGTGGCCTGAAGATCGAATCACGAGTCGGCTCAGAGATACTGCAGTCAGCCAACACCTCCGAAATGCTCTGGCCGGTCGATAAAACGCTCGCTACCATTTCAGAATACGCCACACTCGAACCCGGTGACATGATCGCCATGGGCACCCCGCCGGGGGTTGGCCATGCACGTACACCGCAACGCTGGTTGCGCCCGGGTGAAACTATCGAAATAGAAATCGAAGGCATCGGTATTTGCGCAAGTCCGGTGGTCGCAGAAGAATCACTGCTCCAAGGTGGCATTTCACAATGACGTCTTCAGATCCGATCGACTACGCCAGTGATGAAATAAGACAGGCGGCTCAGCAGCAGATCAAGGATCTCCGCGCACGTAAAGCCGTCGTTGATGACGATTCCATCGATGTAATTCTGCGGGGGGCACGCTCGCACTATGCGTGGTCCGATAAACCCGTCGCTACAGACACGCTGAAAACCCTCTACGACATCACTGCCGCCGGGCCGACCAGCATGAACACCTGTCCGGCACGGTATACCTTTGTGACCAGTACCGAGGGCAAGCAGCGGGTAGCAAAAGCGCTGAAAGAAAAAAATGTCCCGAAAGTAATGGGAGCACCGGTTACGGTAATCATTGCTTTCGACCTAGCCTTCTGGGAGAAGCTGCCGTTTCTGTTCCCACACGAAGACAGGCGCAGTTTCTTCGATGGTAAAGAGCAATATTGTTACGACACCGCATTTAGAAACTCTACCTTACAGGGTGCCTATCTGATGATTGCGGCACGTGCTCTAGGACTGGACGTTGGCGCACTGTCGGGTTTTTCTAACGAAATCATCGATAAAGAATTTTTTGCCGGTACCACACTGCGCTCCAATTTTCTGTGCAATCTCGGGTATGCAGACGAGACCGCACTGTTTGGCAAATTGCCGCGCTTTGCCTTTGACGATGTCTGCAATTTTCTATAACGCGTTAACTGGCGCACCACAAACACCGCCGGGGTGACTTTTAATGTCACCCGTCGTGCAACACCGGACCGCAATATCTGTCCGTTAATCCGCAGACGATAACCTCGTCCGCACATCACCAAAACATGCTGAGGAATACACTATGCGAAAGAACATTATCAGAAACGCCGCCGGGCTCGCGCTGTCATTGTTGTTTACGCAGTCGGCTCTCGCCACAGAAACCATCAAAGCCGTTGCTATTGACGGATACCCCGCCAAGGCGATGTGGGTAAAAGAGTTCAGTGGTTTTTTCATCCCCGAGGTCAACAAACGTCTTGCCACAACCGGCAACTACGCCATCGACTGGCAGGAAAGCTATGGCGGCTCTATCGTAAAACCTAAAGGGGTACTTGAAGGCATCAAGCTGGGACTCGGTGACATTGGCATTGTCACCACCATTTTTCACTCATCTAAATTACCGAGCCAGGCGCTCGCTGCGGTGACTCCGTTTATCGCACCTGACGCCCGCGCGGTTGCCAAAGCCGTTGACGAGATCGCCAAAGAATTCCCGACCATGCAAAAAGAGTTCGCCAAGCAGAACCAGGTTTACCTGGCCACCGGTGTGGTGCTCGACACTTATCAGGTCCTGAGCCGCGAACCCGTCACAGCGCTAAAAGACCTCGAAGGCAGCAAGGTGGCAGGCGCTGGAATGAACTTACGCTACCTCGAAGGTATTGATGGCGCTGTCGGTGTACGCGGTGGTCTTACCGATTTTTACAGCATGCTGCAAACCGGACTGGTTGAACACGCCATGCTGTGGCCGGAAGCCGCAAAAACATTCAAAATCGCTGAAGTCGCACCTCACATGCTCAAAGCCGACCTCGGTGCGGTCAACTCTAAAACAGTCACAGTCAATGCAGATTTCTGGAAAAAACTGCCAGAGGAAGTTCAGGATGTGCTGCTGGAAGTGGCCGTTGAGTATCGGGATCACGTAGCAGGTGTTGCGATGGACAGAGCCAAAGCCAGTCGCGAAGCCTATACCGCCTCTGGTGGTACGGTCTCCGATATGCCCACCGAAGAGCGACAGGCCTGGGCCGATGCCATGCCGAATATCGCTACAGAGTGGGCCAAAAACCTCGACGACAAGGGCGAGCCTGGTACGGACATGCTGAATGCCTATATGGATAAACTGAAAGCCGCCGGACACACCCCGCTGCGTGACTGGGCTGCTGAATAATTCACAGAGCATATTCAAGTGTCCGCAGTAATCGCGACGATAAAACACTGGGCCGGGCGTGCCGCAACACTTGCCAACGCCATCGGTACACTTTCTGTACTCGGCCTGGTGCTGGTGGTCAACTACGATGTTGTAGCACGCGGCTTTTTCCACGCACCTTTTATGGGTGCTGTGGAAATTGTGCAGTTCTCATTGGTGTTTATCGTCTTTTTGCAATTGCCTGACGTCGTCAGAGTGAATCGGCTTACCCGCTCTGACGGCTTGCTGCTGCTCATTGGAAATCGCCGACCACGTTTATCCGCCGTGCTACAGCGACTGATTGATTTCATTGCCTTTGTGTTCATGGGATTAATCACCTATGCCATGTGGCCGGAGTTTCTAGAGATGTGGCACAGCGACGACTTCTTCGGTGTGCCGGGCGTGTTCACTGCTCCATGGTGGCCCGTGAAACTGATCATCGTGCTCAGTGCCGCGTTGTGCACCGTGCTGTTTATTTGCAAATGCCTCGTTCCCGATAAATCAACCGGCAAGACCAAAACATGAGTCCATTCGAAATTGGCTTCGCGTCGGTCGCCGCAATTATTTTCCTGATCTATCTGGGGGTGTATATCCCCGTGGCACTGGGCATGGTGTCGTTTGTGTCGATCTGGCTGATGCGGGACAACTTCGACCTGGCGGTTAATCTGTTGAAGATAGCCCTAAGCGACAGCGTTATGGAGTACACATTTGCAACCATCCCGCTGTTTACCTTTATGGGCCTGGTGGTGTCAAAAGCAGGTATGGGCTCCGATATCTACGAAGTGATGAACGCCGCATTCCGTCGCGTTAAAGGCGGTATCGGCATGGCGACTGTAGGCGCCAACGCCGTGTTCGCTGCGGTGACCGGCTCATCAATCGCATCTGCCTCTGTGTTTTCTACCGTCGCCGTGCCGCAAATGCTGCGCTATGACTACAACCCGCGCTTTGCCGTAGGCGTGGTGGCCGGCTCATCGGTACTGGGCATGATCATCCCCCCGTCCGCTATGCTGATCATCTATTCCTTTGTCGCCGAGCAGTCTGTCGGTGAAATGTTTCTAGCCGGAGTAATACCGGGACTGCTGCTGGCTGTGGCCTACCTTGGGGCGATCTGGTTTGCCGCCAGGTTCACCCCCGGCTTTGTCGGTGGGCGGGTATTCCAGGAAGCCGACCGGTTATCACCCCGCGACGTACTGGTTAAAACCGGCCCGCTGGTTACCCTCATTGCTATTGTCCTCGGCGGTATCTATACCGGGTGGCTGACTCCGGTAGAAGCCGGTGCATCCGGTGCGGCTATCGGTTTGTTATTCGCCATTTTGCGCGGCCGCATGACATTGACCACCTTCTGGGAAGCACTGCTGGAAACCGGCCATATCACAGCGGCAATTTTGTTTTTAATTACCTCTGCATCTATCTATAGCCGCATGCTCGGGCTGGCCGGTGTCCCCAACGAACTGGGCGATCTAATCGCCGCCAATCAGTTCAGTTTTGCCACGATTATGCTGCTCTATGTTGCGCTAATGCTTTTCCTTGGCACGTTACTCGATACCGCATCCATTATCCTGATTGTGGTCCCGCTCTTTCTGCCCTTGATAGAACCCCTCGGGTTAAGCCCGGTCTGGTTTGGCATTGTGACGGTGGTCGGGGCGGAAATAGGCCTGCTGACACCCCCGCTTGGCATTAGCTGCTTTGTTATAAAGTCCACACTCAACGATGATCGCATCACCCTGAAAGATGTATTTCTGGGTGCGTTACCGTTTGCCGTGGTAATGCTGCTGGTATTGTTTTTACTGATACGCTTTCCGCAACTCAGTCTTGCACTAATTTAACAGGAACCTCCCATGCGCAATGTTACCCGGGACAATATCACGGATACCTTCCTTAGTTACTTCGGTGACGACACCAACCCCAGGCTTCGTGAGATCATGGAAAGTCTCACCCGCCACCTGCATGAATTCGCCCGTGAGACCAACCTGACCCATGCCGAATGGAATCAAGGCCTGGACATCCTGCGTCAAGCCGGAAAAATCACCACGCCGCAACGCGACGAGTTTGTCTTGCTGTCCGACGTGCTGGGTTTGTCATCACTGGTTGATATGAATCACTCATCAACGTCCGGCACCAGCTCCAGCGTGCTTGGGCCTTTTCATATCTCCAACGCACCACCCTACCCGATGGGGGCAGACCTGCGCGGTGACTACGAGGGCGAGCTAATATTGGTACAGGGTAAAGTCTGCGACCCGGACGGAAACCCGCTCGGCGGTGCCACACTTGATATCTGGCAAACTGCGCCCAATGGTTTGTATTCGTCACAAGACCCCGAACAGGATGAATACAGCTTCCATGCGCTGTTTACCACGGGTGACGACGGCTTGTATCAGTTTACTACCGTCAGACCGGTCAGCTATACCGTACCAACCGACGGCCCGGTAGGAACCTTACTCAATGCCACCGGCCGCCACCCGTGGCGGCCATCGCATTTGCATTATATTGTCAAAGCCGACGGCCACATGCCGCTGGTCACCGAAGTATTCCCGGACGACGATCCCTACCTCGATGAAGACACGGTGTTCGGTGTCAGAGAAGACCTGGTCATGAGCTATAAGCCCCAAAAAGCCGCTGACTTTCCAGCCAGCGGGCTGGCGCTGTCAGGCAAGGTAGATAGTGATTTCTCGCGCGTCGATTTTGACATCGTACTGACGCCGGTCAGCACTTAATACCAATGTCAGACCGAAACGGTGCCGCACACGTTCAGACAGATTCAGTAAACGTCGCCATCTGGCCAGCCAGATAGTCGCCGGTACTTCGATAGTGCTGATCCAGCAGCGTCGAGGCAGTTTCCACATCTCGCGCCACTGCCGCCTCCATAATCATTTTATGTTCATCCGAGACATTGCGCTTGCGGTAGGTGGTCGAGCGTGCAGCCAGATAGCGATACCGTATGTTTAAGTCGTAAAGCTGATCACAGAAGCGCAACAAAATAGGTGAATCGCAGGCATCTATCAAAGACCGGTGAAACGCCTTGTGGTGGTGCTCCCAGTCTTTTACATCGCGCCGCTCCCCCTGCGCCAGGCGGTGGTGCGACAACACCAACTGTTCTTCCCACGCAGTATCAGCGTGTTCGATACTGGAGCGCAGCGCCAGTTGCTCAAGCTTGCAGCGCAACGTGAGGATTTCATGGAAGTTGGTCTCACTGATCGGGGCTGCGCGAAAGCCGCGCTGATCAAGGCGTTCTACCAGTTGATCCGAAGTCAGCAGACTGAGTGCTTCACGGATGGGTGAAGCACCGACGTCAAGCCGCGCTTTCAGTGACTCTACTTTAAGCCTTTCTCCCGGGCTGATTTCCCCGGTAATTAACAACTGGCGCAACAACACATAGACGCGCTGTGTGGTTGAGGTACTGGTTGCGGCTTCCTCTGCCCTGGATTGATTGCTCACTCGCAGTAAAACCCGTTTTCTGCTTTTTTTACAGTATATCAGCAAGTAATCGGTGGAGTCGGATGTTGTTTACTGCGCTACGGACCACTGCTCATAACAGTAACGTACAACGCTACTGTCT
Source organism: uncultured Granulosicoccaceae bacterium (assembly GCA_938003855.1). Taxonomy (GTDB): domain Bacteria; phylum Pseudomonadota; class Gammaproteobacteria; order Granulosicoccales; family Granulosicoccaceae. The sequence continues at coordinate 22,336 of CALKXD010000279.1, forward strand.
AAAAGAGGCCAGGCTCGCTATCTGCTGCCCGGACTGCTGGAAATTGCCAGGCGCAAGCCATTGCTCAAACGCAGTTTTAAGACGCGGCCATTCGCTGTCAATTACTGAGTACCACGCGGTATCACGGTTTCTCCCCTTGTACATTGTTGCCTGTCGAAACAGCCCCTCGTAGGAGAATCCCAATCGCTGTGCAGCGCGACATGACGGCTGATTGAGCGAGTCGCACTTCCACTCGTAGCGACGATAGCCCAGTTCTTCAAACACCCGCTTCATCATCAAATACATACATTCTGTCGCCACTGGCTGACGCTGCATCAGCGGCGAAAAATGAATATGCCCCACCTCTATTGTCGCATTGGCGGGGTCGATTCTTAAATAGCTGGCAACCCCCACAGCTTTACCTGTGCGGCTATCAATGATGACATGGAAAAATGGATCAGTGGTGCCGGCTACCGACGACAGCCACTCCTGAAAACCGGCCTGCGTGGCAAAAGGGCCATAAGGCAGATAGGTCCAGTTGGCCTCATCGGTATCTTTCATAAACGCATTGAATAACTCGATACCGTGGGTGTCGGCATCCAGCTTTTCGACACAACAATAACGCCCCTGCAAACCGGCCACCGATGGTAACGACGGTGTTTGCCAGTCATTGACCGGAAAGCCCACTGGCTGTCCAAGCGCATTGCAGAGTTGAGTCGTAGAGGCCATTAAGGGTTCGCTCAGGTGACCGCATTAATAAAATTTTTACAGATCGTCTCAGCACAGCGGGTGAATCCCTCCATGTTCTCATCTGCCGCCTTTTGCATCACACTGATGCCTTCTTCACCCAGCGCATTGACCAACGCCTGATGGTAAGCCGGTACAGCCCCCCAGTTGCTCACTGTGTCCGGTTCTACTTCAACATGGTATTGCATCGACCAGGCATTATCGCCAACCCGCATTGCCTGAACTCTGCAATCAACCGAGCTTGCCAGTATCGTTGTATTATCGGGCTCCTGCGCCACCCGAACCGAGTGCCACTGCAGGCACGGTTGCACAGCCGGCATCGACTGAAACAACGCATCAGCCCGGCCCTCATCGGTAAGTGCCACCTCCATAATCCCGATCTCTGCCGGACGCTGCGGGCCGCAGGTGCCGCCCATCGCATCCGCCAGTAACTGATGCCCCAGACACAATCCGAGATACGGCTTTTTCCGCCCCCCCACCCATTCACGAATAGCGGCTTTTTCGGGCACTAACCAAGGACAATCCTCGATATCCCAAACGTCCATCGGGCCACCCATCACCCACAGAGCATCGTACGCATCGAAATCGGGGATAGCGTCACCACGGTGAAGATTTACCGCTTGCCATTCAATTCCGCCATCTGCAAGAAACTGACGCAATGAGCCGGGATGTTCACAATCAATGTGCTGAAAAACCAGAAGTTTCATAATCAGGCCTGTTAGGGTGGCTAGGCAAACTGCACGCGAATGTATCCAAGTTTGTGCGATACATTCTACTCTGTTCTTTTCAATACGTTGGGATTGATTCTGTCGTTATATGGCAAACCCAAACCCGCCGGGTCGATCACCTCACAGCAGATACCGAAACCCTGCAAATTGCCAGAGATCGAAATTCGGGTAGCGCAACCTGACCCCGCGTGATGCACCGGTAAATCAAAAAGCCAAAGCAGCTTCAGGTACGCCTTATAATCCCACCCGACAAGACGATGCTCCGGTCTAACCATCCACATCACTGTCGATACAAACATATTGTGTCTGATCAATCAGGCACGACTTCTCGCCATGCCATGCCATCCCCAACCATCACCGCCAATATCAACACAGCGATTAATAGTTTCCCCTATCTTGCCGTCGTGAACCGGCCATACGAATCCACCCGTACATCGACCGACGCCGCAGAATTGCAACCCGCAATCCGCGCTCTCTGCACCAAATCTAAAAAAAATGCCGACCCGCTGGCCCGTTCGAACCAAGCCATCGTTTAACCTGATCTAGATTAACGAAAAGAGACTTAGATACGCCACCGTCTTCGCTGATAATGAGTTGGTTCAGTTCACCTGCTTCTGCTGCCTCGCAACCGGCCCCCAAACCCCGGCTATAAGTCATGCCCTACTCTATTTTCGACCTGTGCCGACTGCTCTTTTTACAGTGACCGTCACCACTGTGAGTTTCTTCAGCACGGCGGTATATTCAAACCAAAAAAGGTCCGCAAAAGCGGAC
>CALKXD010000280.1 GCA_938003855.1 uncultured Granulosicoccaceae bacterium
AAAAACTCACGCACCTGAATGATCCTCGCGACGCCCTGTTTCTGGGCACGCACTAGTTATCGTTCGATGCGTTAAATAGAATCGGCTGCTGTTCGGGGGCACTTTTGGGAGCTGGAGCCGGTTGCGGTGCGGCATAAAAAATAGGTTCTTGATCGTCGGCACTGGGTTCGAACGGCTTTTTCATCTTTACCTTGGTTCCCTGGGACTCAGCTTCTTGTTGTGCCTTATGCAATTCTCTGGCGGATTGCTCAGACCATGGCAATTTATAGGATCTGGGTTCTTCTATGTCAGGCAACTGAAGCCATAGGTAGATGCCGATGTTTTCCTGCATGACAGAACTTACCACGGCTGCTTCTTCGAGTTGCTTGTGGACGGTTTCGAGCTGAACCGGCTTCGGGCGACTGAGCACGTCGTTAAGGCTGATATAGCCCAGAGGTAGAAACAAGGCTGTGCATAACAGGGCGCAGGCCTTCAACTTCAGGGAGCGCGGTGACCAGATAGCGATACTTGCCAGTATCGCCACCAGTGCAGCGCCGGTCACAAACCAGTGCGTGGTGACGGTCATGATTTTCGGTTCCGCAGTTTCTTTGGCAGATTGTGGACACTGCCGGCAACGAGATTGGCTTTCTGATCCAGATTGAATCGAAATACCGTTGATTCCTCGCCCTGGTGAGTAAGGTCAAGCTTGCTGACCAGAATTTGCTTGGCTGATTTGAATCCCGGTCGTTTCAGGCTGACGACGACAGTTGCGGGAATCGGAAATACGCCAGTCGGGTTGCGGTACAAGTGAATGTTAACGGCGTACTCGCCCTCCGGCACGCCACGACTGTAGCTGAACTCGTAGTTGAGTCCGGTCAGGTCGGCGGTATCGCCTAGATCATCGCGCAACAAGTTGAACACCTGACCGCCTTTGTTCGAGTAGCCGACCGGTCGGTCACCGGGGGCCTCAACCCATAGGTCCACGTCAGCATTGATATCATCCGGCCAACGCAACTCGACAGTCAGGTTGCCCGGAGATTTGGCGCTTTCCTCGGCGACTGCTTTTGGATTGATATGTGGCAGCAGCAGCATCACCAGTGTCACGAAACCGGCCAGAGCAAGCATAATGATGTCGCGAAACAGCGTGGAGGTACTCTCCTCGTCAAACAGCTCAAAGTCACGCATCTTGTTCTACGGCCTCTTGCAGGCAGCTGATCAGTTGGACCGTGCCACCAGACAATAGCTGGTAGTTGGCCATCAGCCAGACATTGAGAATTGACCCGATCAGGGTGGTGTACAGGGCCGTCGACATGCCCTGAATCAGCGTCGACACCATGGGGGCAATTGAATTTACATCCGAGGCCGTCTCCGGGTCGACGCCTGACAGTGCGATGATAAAGCCCAGTACCGTTCCGATCAGTCCCAGCAGTACCAGCGTATTGCCGAGATGTCTGACCACTGATATACGGTGTGCCAGCCGCATTCTCATTGATCCGCTGAGATTTGCGCGGCTATCTGCGTTGGCGTTGATCAGTGAGGAGACCAGATGCCGGACACCCGCAGCGCGCAGGCCTTCGGCGCTGTGTAGAGCGTCTAGCTCAGAGCTTGTCTGCCATATTCGCTGAGCGCAAAAACCCAGTCCGACCAGGAATACCAGAAATATAACCACCGACAAATAGGTTTGATCAGCGGCGATTACGGTGTGCAGATGCCCTTCGCTATAGGCGACGCCCAGCAGTGAAAATGCAATTAAATTGAGCAGCAGGAACCGCAGCACCAGCAATGAACGCTGTGGATTACTGATGGTTTTAAACAGGGTTCGAAAGCCTGATTTTTCAGTTTTGGCGGACTCGAAGTCCGGCGCGGAACTAGCGATGACTTGTGTCATGTGTACCTCTACCGTGGCAGGCGCAAAACTCCGCCCGTACAGGGGTTAACGATCACTGACCGGGCAACTTAAGTTTTTCTGTGCATCAAGTCTCATATGTAATGCATTGAAACTAAAGAATAACTGTCGGGCTTATCAAGGCGCTTGCCGGTGCTGGAGGAGGGGGGGGCAATTGTGGCAGGGGTTTCGTCGCTTTAGTGATAGAAGACACCTCACCTGCATTTTGGCGAGGTGTCTTGTTCAGCCCGGGGGATGGTCAGCCTGCTGCTTTTGCTTGCTGTCGGCGCTCATACAGTATGAACTCAGTATAGCCATTCGGCTGGGCGCGGCCTTTAATGGCGAGGTCTAGAGAAGCCTGGAAGGTAATGCTCTGGTCAAAGTCAGATGCCATCGGTGAGTAGTCGGGATCGCCCTTGTTTTGATCATCGACGTAAATGGCAAGTCGCTGCATGGTCTCTACCACCTGTGCTTCGCTGATCACTGAGTGATGTAGCCAGTTGGCGATATGCTGGCTTGAAATACGCAATGTTGCGCAATCTTCCATAAGTGCCACGTTATTGATATCCAGCACCTTGGAGCAGCCGATGCCCTGACCGACCCACCGTGCCACGTAGCCCAGTATACCCTGACAGTTGTTATCGAGTTCGAGCTGAATCTCCTCAGCGGTGAGGCTGCGATCAGCGGGTAACAGCGGGATCGTGATGATGTCATCAACACTGGCGGCAACGCGGCTTTTCAGTTCGTTCTGGCGGTCTCGTACGTTGATATCGAAGTAGTGGGTGGCGTGCAGGGTAGCGGCTGTTGGAGACGGGACCCAGGCGGTATTGCCGCCCTGTTGGAGGTGTTGAATTTTTGTATCGAGCATGGCTGCCATCTCGTCGGGCATTGCCCACATGCCTTTACCGATCTGGGCGTGATCCTGCAGACCACACGCCAGGCCGCAGTCGACATTATTGTCTTCGTAGGCCATTAACCATTTGGCTTGCTTAATCTCGGCTTTTGGCAACATCGGACCGGCTTCCATACAGGTGTGGATATCATCGCCTGTGCGATCAAGGAAGCCTGTATTAATGAATACAACGCGCTCGCGAGCGGCATTGATACAGGCCTTGAGGTTGACTGTGGTGCGACGCTCTTCGTCCATGATGCCCATCTTCAGTGCATTCGCATCAATAGAGAGTGCTTTTTCAACGCGATCAAACAATTCTGTTGCCAGTGAGACTTCGTCCGGGCCGTGCATCTTTGGTTTAACGATATAAACCGAACCACTACGGCTGTTGGAAAACTCACCCGAGTTGAGCAGGTCGTGCTTAGCGCAAAGCGAAGTCACCATGGCATCAATCAGCGTCTCTGGGACCGGGGCACCGGCCAGTTTGACCGCGTCTATGCTCAGTTGAGTCCCAACGTTGCGCACCAGCAGTACACTGCGGCCCGGCAGGGTGAGGGAGTCGCCGGTACCAGTGGTATATTGCCGATCCGCCGCCAGTACTCGATCAACTTGCCGCCCGCCCTTTTCAAAGGTGTGAGCAAGCTTGCCAGTCATTAACCCAAGCCAGTTTTTGTACACCATCACTTTGTCGTCAACGTCGACGGATGCGACTGAATCTTCGCAATCCATAATGGTGGTAATTGCTGATTCGAGGATGATGTCGCACAGATGGGCAGCGTCGGTTTTGCCGATCGGGTGGTTGGCATCAAAGCACAAATCTGCGTGCAGGTTGTTTTTACTCAACAGGACGTTATCGGGTGCTGCACTATCGCCGTTGTAACCTTTAAATTGAGTCGGGTCGGCAAGCGCGGATTGCACATCGCCTAGTGACACTTGCAGAGCGCCGTCAATGCACCGGTAAGCGGTTGCGTCGGCATGCGAGCCACTGACCAGCGGAAAGTGCTTGTCGAGAAATTCGCGGCAGTAGCTGACCACACGCTCGCCCCTCACCGGATTGTAGCCACCGGCACGAGTAGCACCGTCGGTTTCCGGCAGTGCATCGGTACCGTAGAGCGCATCGTACAAACTGCCCCAGCGGGCATTGGCGGCATTTAACACAAACCGGGCGTTGTCGAGTGGTACAACCAATTGAGCGCCGGCGATGGTGGCGATTTCCGGATCGACGTTACTGGTTAATACACTAAAGGGCGCGGGGTCAGGTTGTAGATAGCCGATCGATTGAAGATGTGTTTTGTAGGCAGCCGCGTCGAAGCTCTGATTAGCGTTGTGCCAGTTGTCGATTTGCTGTTGAAGCTCATCGCGTTTTGCCAGGTGTGTTGCGATGCGTGGGGCAAAATCTTTAATGATGCCTTCGAGCTCTGACCAGAAGTGATCGGGTTCAACGCCTGTGCCGGGGCAAATGTCTTCAGCCAGTAGTCTGTACAATGGGGCAGCGATGTCCAGATCGCCGTGGGAAATGTAATCCGGATTGCTCATGCTTGTCTGCTGTCCTCAGTTGTCAATGTAAAAAGGCGTGATTTTTAACTAATGCTGCTGTCCAAGCAACCATTGAATTGACGCTGCGATATATATAGTCGTGCCAAAGTATTAAACTGCTTGAAATGTGTTGTCCTTGGTGAGTAACGCTGTGCTGTGTTAGCTTAGCGCCAAATCAAACAGCGCGCTGATTCATGGCTCAATACGTTTATACAATGAACCGGGTGAGCAAAGTAGTTCCACCCAAACGTCAGATACTGAAAGATATCTCATTGTCTTTCTTCCCGGGTGCAAAAATAGGTGTGCTCGGTCTTAATGGCGCAGGTAAGTCCACTCTGTTGCGTATCATGGCGGGTCTGGACACCGAGATAGATGGCGAGGCTCGACCGATGCCCGACATCAAAGTGGGTTACCTGCCACAAGAACCGCAACTCGATCCGGAAGAAACCGTCCGAGAGTCCGTTGAGCAGGCGGTGGATGACATCAAAGATGTTCAGACTCGACTTGATGCCGTGTACGCCGCCTACGCCGAACCTGACGCAGACTTCGACGCTTTGGCGGCAGAGCAGGCAAAACTTGAAGCCATGTTGCAAACGTCCGGTGGTCACGATCTCGAGCGCCAGCTGGATGTTGCTGCCGATGCGCTGCGATTGCCGCCATGGGATGCCAAAATAGGTAACCTCTCCGGTGGTGAGAAACGACGGGTTGCGTTGTGCAAACTGCTGTTGGCTTCCCCCGATATGCTGCTGTTGGATGAGCCCACCAACCATTTGGACGCAGATTCGGTTGGTTGGCTTGAGCAGTTTCTGCACGACTTTGACGGTACCGTGGTGGCGATAACACACGATCGCTATTTCCTCGATAACGTCGCTGGCTGGATTCTCGAGCTTGATCGGGGGCGCGGTATTCCTTTTGAGGGCAACTACTCGGGTTGGTTGAATGCCAAGTCAGAGCGACTCGATCAGGAATCGAAACAGGAAAGCTCGCACGCCAAGGCGATGAAGGCAGAACTGGAATGGGTGCGCAAGGGTGCAAAAGCGCGGCAGTCAAAATCCAAAGCCCGTCTGGCCCGCTTTGAAGAAATGCAGTCGCGGGAATTTCAAAAGCGCAGCGAGACCAATGAAATCTATATTCCCACCGGCCAGCGGCTTGGAGAGAAAGTACTGGAGTTCAACGGCGTCAGTAAAGGCTTTGACGGGCGATTGCTGATCGATAATCTGACGTTTACGGTGCCGCAGGGAGCGATTGTCGGGGTTATCGGGGGTAACGGTGCCGGAAAGTCAACGCTGTTTCGCATGATTATGGGAACTGAAACCCCTGACAGTGGCAGCATCGACGTTGGCGATACGGTCGATCTGGCCTGGGTTGATCAAAGCCGGGACGAACTCGACGGTGACAAGACCGTTTGGGAGTTGCTGTCCGGTGGACAGGAACAAATGGTGATTGGAAACTTTGAAATGGCCTCCCGTGCGTATATCGGCCGGTTTAATTTCAAGGGGGCTGATCAGCAAAAGCTGGTGAAAGATCTGTCTGGCGGTGAGCGAGGCCGGCTGCAACTGGCGATGACTCTTAAGCAGGGCGCAAACGTACTGTTGCTCGATGAGCCGTCCAATGACCTTGACGTCGAAACCCTGCGTGCACTTGAAGAAGCGCTGTTGGATTTTCCGGGCTCAGCGATAGTGATTTCGCACGACCGGTGGTTCCTGGATCGGGTGGCTACACATATTCTGGCCTACGAGGATGACTCGCATGTGGAGTTTTTTACCGGCAACTACGCGGAATATGAAGAAGATCGTCTCCGTCGTGTCGGTGGTGAGGCGGCCAAGCCGCACCGGGTTCGCTACAAAAAACTGGCCTAGCACCGAGGCAATCCTGTATCGCCGATAATGCAGCGCGGGCTGCCGGCGATATGTCCTGTTGCCTCAACCTGACACGCATTTCTGACGTTTGTCCGGTAGCAACAGAAGGTGTCGTATCCATGATGTGGCGCTACTCGGTATGTGCATAATGGCTACCGCGCCCTGCTTGCAAATGCAAGTGACATCGGACGCATGAAAGCCGGTGATCGCCGCCCGAGACTGTTCTTTCCGTATGACCGATGCGTAATGTTTCTGGGCCACGGGCGCTTTTCAGTCTAATAGGTTATGTAGTTAAAGTGGTTTCGATATAAACGCTTTGGTTATTACCGGAGTTTAACAAGCGCTCGAACACCGTCGAACTATAATTTTTAACAGTTTGACGTGATCAACCCGGCTACCGCTGTCGGGCGGATTCGACAATTACTTTTGTACGTCATTTTTACGCTGGTATCACCAGCCAACCCGGAAATCAAACTCGCACATGATACGAACCTACCTTACTAAGGTTTCAAGGTACCTTTCGTGCGCGCCACTCCTGGCCGCAGTTTTTGTATTTGCTCCCGTTCAACCGGTGTACGCCGGACCGACATGCTCCAGCGCTGTTTCTGACCCCGATGGTGACGGGTGGGGATTTGAAAACGGCGCATCCTGCCAATTCTCAGAGGGACACCCGCCATGCTCAGCCAATGCGGTTGTCAATGGCAATTGGGGCTATGAGAATGGCAAGTCTTGTATTGTTGCTAAATCCGACCGACCCGTGTGCACAGCGTCCGCTATTAAAACCGCAGAGGGCTGGGGCTGGGAGAATAACCGCTCCTGCGTCTGGGTCGAAGATGACAAATCTGTTGCCCACCCGACATGCACCGCGGCTGCGACCGACAGCGGCGGTGGTTGGGGTTGGGAAAACAATCTCAGCTGTAAATATGCAGCCAACAATGACGGGTCTAATAATAACAACGGCTCTAATGCCCCGCAGTGCTCGTCGACGGCCACTGATAACGGCGACGGCTGGGGTTTTGAGCACGGTGCTTCCTGCCTGTGGGGTAGTGTTACGCCGGATCCTGATGGCAACGGCGGGAGTGGCGTCGTTGTTCCACCGCCAGTGAGTCCGGCATTGCCTGGCTACGATTCCAAGGGCAACCCGATTTGTCTGACTGATGCCAGTGATGGTAACGGTGACGGCTTTGGCTACGAAGACAATCAGAGTTGTGCGGTGGTGGCGGGAAAAACTGCCACCTCTCAAAACCCACTGCTCAACACCCGCTGGTGCCAACCGTGGGCCGAGATCTCCTACGGAAACTACGTCCTGCAGAACAATACCTGGAATGACAGTGATGTGTGGACAGATAACTGGTCGCAGTGCATCGAACTCGGTGGCAGCGCCGGCAACTATGTGGCCAAGTGGGATTACAACTGGCTGAACCGGGATGAGGGCAACGAGTACTCGGTCAAGAGCTACCCTCAGGTCTACTATGGCCGTAAAACCCGAAACACCACTTCAGGGACTCCGGCGGCACTCGGCCTCCCGGCTAATATCAACAGTCTGCCGGACTTCAAGGTTCGCTATAACTATTCTGAAACCGGAAATGCGGAGCGAAATGTTGCGCTTGAATCGTTTTTTCACACCAGCTGCGAAGCAGAAGAATGGAACAAGCACTTTGAAATGATGGTCTGGGTCGGCAAGCCATCCACCAAAACCCCGGGTCGGCTGGTAGCCGAAGCGACTATTGATGGGAAAGAATGGGATATCTACACCAATCCGGCATTGAGCTGGGGCTATGTGGCCTTTGTCGAGAAAAACTCATCGACACAGGGCACACTTGACTGGAACAAGTTTGTCAACTGGACTCGTTACATCGGGCCGCAGCACGGAGTTTGGTCAACAGGCGACAATACCTGCATGGGAGCTATAGAAATAGGCACGGAGACATTCTGGGGTGAAGGTACTTTTACGCTCCACGAGTTCAACGTCTACCGATAGTTGACAGCCCATACCCGAGAGAAGGCCGCTTAATGCGGCCTTTTTTTTGGCTGCTCCAAACTCGGATGACCGACGGCAAGCTGGATTAGCTCCCGGCCCGTTTTGCCAGGCGGTACTCTCCGCAAACAAGCCGGGGAAAAACCAAACGCTGTGGATTGAAGCGCTCTAGCCTCACAATTATAATTCCTAAGTGCTAATTCCTGCCTTCACCGCCGAAGAGCTTTTACAAATTATTACCGGTGTGGATATCCTGTGCGTATCATAGTGAAGTAGGGTAGGTTGACAATATGCACTGAATAGTGAGGATTGCAGGTGACGGATTCCGGCATTTGTTCGCGTCCAGTAGTACCCCTGCAAAATATCAGCAGTAAAAATAACGCTTATAGGGGTTAGTTATGGATTATCTTATCGGTGAAATTGGAATTCTGGTACTAGTGCCGGGTTTCATTGGCTTGCTGATCGGCTTGCTGATGATGTATCGGTTTAAAACGCACGCAGTTGCTCGCACCAGGCAGCAGTTTACGGGTCAGATTCGGAACCGTGAAAAAGAGATTGATCGCCTGCGGTCCGATTTACATCATGTGAAAAAAATTCGATCAGGGAATAATCAAGATCGCAAATCCGGCCGCTACTCTGAGTCTGTCTCGGTTGCCAGGGAGATGTCGGGGCAGAGTGCCTCGCTGACAGTAAAGCCACAGCCTGCCTCCGGTAAATCATCCAATCAGAATAAATCATCGGCGTCTGATTCACGGCGTGGACCCGCTGAACGGCCGGAAAAACACAAGGCGGGTGCAGCTGAAGCAACCGCAAAGTCGAGGGAAAACCCCGACCACGATAAGAAATCCAGCGCCGATGACGAGGCATTTGCGAAGATTCAGGCACTGGCCAGTCTCGGTGAGAAAGAGAGACAACTGCAAACGTTGACTGGAGAATCCGGGACGCAAACAGCCAGATTCAATTCGGCAATCCAGAAGTATCAGAAAAATCTGGAGCAAAAAAACCGGCAGGTAGAGCAGTTGCAGCTGAAACTTCAAGAGCTGATGTCGGTTAAAACTCAGTCGCAACCGTCGACTGCTGGTCCCGCTGCCAGCGACCAGAGCCGGTTGCTTAAATTGACGGCAGAGGATGAGTCCTACGCAAAGTTGCAAGCACTGGCCTCACTCGGTGAGGCGGAGCGCAAGCTCAGCAGTCTCGAGAACGTCGCGCGACCGGAAGACAACGAGCTGATCGCGCTGCGCCGACACAGTGCACAGCAGGAAGCGCTGATTCAGAACCTGCAGAAGCGACTGAACATACAACAAAATCAGGCGGCAATCTCGCGTCAGGAACTTGAACGCAAGGCGAGCAAGGCGTCAGGCGTCGCGGCCAATGTTGATAACGCAAAGCATTACGAACGTGAAAAGCAACTGACGGCGGCGCTTGATAAGGAAGCTTTTGGTAAAAGCCAGGCGCTGGCTAAGCTCGGAGAGGCCGAGCGCCGCATCGTCGAGTTACAGCAGTCAGAAGCGCAAGAGATCAAGCACCGGATAATTCCATTGGAGCGTCGTGCCGAGCAACAGGAATCAATAATCGGAGACTTGAAAAAACGTCTCGAGGTTGAGCGCAATCAGTCCGATGTAATGAAGCAGGGTTATGAGCGCAAACTACGCGAGCTACACCAGAACTCTGCCAATACGGCGTCGGTAGCAGCCGGGATTGCAGCACTACCGGGCGGCGGTTTGCAAAAACAGATCGACGATGAGTCGTTTGCCAAGGTTAAGGCACTGGCGACAGTCGGGGAACTGCAGCGTAAACTGGCAGAGCGGGAAACTGTCAAATCAACGGATCACGAACTCACGCCGCTGCGCAGGCGGGCGGAGCAGCAGGAATCCATTATTGGGGACCTCCGCAAGCGGCTGGACATCCAGCAAAAACACAGTGAAACGTTAAAGCAGCAGTACGAGCAGAAGTTGCGCAATAACCCGGCGGGTTCAAGTGCTGAGGTGGACAGTTACCGGCGTAAATTGCTGGAGGCAGAGCGAGCCACTCAAAGCAGGATTAAAGACTTCAATGCGACGCTGGAAGCTAGAAATAACGAGTACGATCAACTTGGTTTGCGTCTGGACGAATCACATCAGCAGATCGCGCTCAAGGACTCTCAACTTTCCCAGCTGACCACGGAGTTGGAACTGCGGGTCAAAGAAAGAAGCGAGGGGGCTGCAGAGCGTAATCAGATGCGTGAAAAGCTTGGTGCGCTGGATATTCAGTTGCATGAAAAAGATGCCTCTCTAAAAACCATGAAAGCTCGTATTGCAGAGCTTGAGCGCCGCACTGCCGATGTGCAGGAAACCGAAAAGCAGTTGGCAGATTTCACCGTAAGCACCGAAAAATCGGCACAGAAGTTTGAAGCAGTAATACTTGAACAACGCAATCGAATTGAAAAATATGAATCAGACATCGCTCGATTGCGAGCCGAACGCAACGACAACAAAAACCAGTTTGAACATCAAATACTGTCCCTTAAGTCTATAGCCGATGAGCAAACCACCGCTAATGCCAGGCAATCTCAGGAGATAAGCCGTTTTCGCTCGGCCACTACGGGTAAAGATACTCAAATCAGCGACCTGAGCCGACAGCTTCGGGCGGCAACTCAGCGTTCCGGTCAGGACCAGGCAGAGATACGCAAGCTATCCCTGGTTGCCGCGGAAAATGAAAAACTGCAGGCCGCTCTGGTAAAGAAAGAGCAGCAACGTAGTGCACTGCAGCAGAAGATAGACCAGGCCCAGGCACTTGAGAAGCAGGCACTGGAGCAGCACCAATCCATGCTCAAATCGAAAGATGCCGATCTGGACAAATTAACAGCAGAGCTGGCTTCTGTCCGGGGCAAGGCAGAGAACAGTCAGAACGCCTTGCGAAAAATACAGAAGGACTTTGATCTGCAGCGTACTGAGTTACAGCGCGTCAGAGAACGGCACGCAACACAGAACAAGCAAAGCATCAGTAAAATTGCCGAAATCGAGCCGCTGAAACTGAAGCTCGTGGAGAAAGAAGCCGAAGCATCCCGTCTGCGCAGTGAGCATGACCTCATCGTCAAGCGATCAGCCGAGGAAGTTGACGGTGTGCGCCTGCAGCTGAATAAGATCGAGTCGATAAGCGCGGAGCAGTTGAGTGCTCGTGACAAGCAAATCAATGATCTGAAAAAACGCGCAGGTGAGGTGCCCGAACTGCGTGCAGAAATCAATAAGGCAGAAACCGAGCTGCGATCGCTGCGCGATGAAATGGAATCGCAGCGACTGCAGAAGCTTGATGCTGAAAATCAGATCAGAGACTTGCAGAAAGTTCGCGATCAGCAACAGCTAAAGCTGGAGCAGCAGCAGACTGCGGCTGATGGCGAACAGAGTCAGCTGAACGAAACACTAGAGAAAAATAAAAAGCAACTTGAAGAAAGTAAAAAGCGCTTAGAGACTCAGCAGCGGGAGTTAAAGGAGCTGGAGACCGTCCGTGCAACTTTGCTCCAGCGTGAGGATGAACTGAAAAAACTGCGAGTCAAACTAACTTCGCTTAACGAGGAGGCAGATCAGCACAGGCAGAGTATTCAGAGCTTGAAGCAGGAGGTGGAGTCCGCGAAAAGCGCGCAGGTCAGCACCAAGCAGAAATTTGCTGAGCAGGCGCAGAAGCTCGGGCAGCTTGACTCATTGATTGTCTCATTGCGGGGGAACGTTACCGACCGCGATAAACAAGTCGAATCCGCTCAGAATCAAATCGCAGAGCATCAGGCGTCACTGGTTAAATTGAAGGCTGACAGCGCCGCAGAGCTGGAGCAGAAAATAGCGGCATTCAGCCGTGAAGCAACGCAGCAAACCGAGAAAAACAGTGCGGCGCTCGCTGAAAAGCAACAGCAACTGACGGCGCTTAAATCGCAGCATCAGGCTGCCGTTGAGAAGCACACGGCAGCGAGTACACAACACCAGGCTGAGATAGACCGGATTCAACGTGAACTGGCAGAGCGTGATCGACAGGCTCGTGAGTCACTGGTGACACTCGATGAGGTTAAGACTCAATTCCGTACAGCTCAAGTTGAGTTAAGCCGGATAAAGAAAGAATTGCATGCAAATGAAGAAGGCCTGGCGACCGCTAAAGCACATGCGACAACTCTTGGTTTGAAGATCAAGGAGATGGAGCCTTTGCGTGCTCAGATAACTGAGCTGGAATCCCAGCGGGTATCGCAACTGGCATCACTGAAGTCGTCAGATGATAAATACAAGGCAAAAATAACCGGCCTGGAACAGCAGCTGGCCGGCGTACAGACGCGGTTGCAGTCGAAAGAGACCGACTATCACAAACTGCAAGCTGATCTGAAAGTTGTATCTGACAAGCGCGCGGGTGATATCGCAAGGTATGAAGCTGAGAGAAAAACCAGCATCACGGAGCTGGAATCGCTGCGCAGCAAGTTGGCGGAGATGAACAAACTCTCGAAACAGTTGGCGTCGAGCGAGCAACAGCTGAAGCAGCTTGAGCAACTGCGCAGCCACGAGAAAAATCGCTTCGATGACGAAACTTCTTCACTGCGCGACAAGCTGAAAGAGCTGGATACTCTGCGCAGTGAATTGTCTGCGAATGACCAGGCGTTTAAAAAGTTACAGTCATCGAATGAAGAGCAAGCACGATTGCGCACCGCTGAAATCACCGGTTTGACGGCCAAGGTCAATGAGCTGGAGTCTTTTCGGGAGCGACTGAGTTCCAGTGAGTCTGAGTATCGAAAACTGCAGCAGTCCCACGCCGCCGCAAACGACCGTCACATCAAACAGCTGGCTGAGTTGCAAACTAAAGTGCAGGAGGGTGATCGTGTGCGCCAGCAACTGGCGCAGCGTGAGACAGAACATAGCAAGCTTGCCCAGCAGCTTCAGGAAGTCAACAAACGTGTTGCGTTAGATGTTGCCGCTCAGCAGGCGGCTGACAAAAAACTGGAGTCCCTGGCGTCGGAGCTCATGGCGGGCAAGGCAGAGATTAACCGTGTTAATGAGACTCGCGACACCGAAGCAAAGGCCAGTCAGGAAGAGATTCAGTCTCTAAAAAGCCAGGTGCAACGTTTGCAGCCGTTGGAGAAGTCACTCAGTGAAAAGCAAGCTGAGTTCGGCAGTTTACAAAAGCAGCTGCAATCCAGCACTGACAAACATGCCCATGAAGTGCGCACTGCGCAGGAACGCATTACAAAGCTGGATGCCTCTTCACGTGCGCTTGAAAAGCAATTGTCTGAGTCCAGACAGCAATTGCAGGCAAGTCAGTCGTCAGCGCAAGCCAAGGCCGATGAGCTGAAGGTGCTTCAGACGAAAATTCAGGCGCTGGAGCCTTTGCAGGAGAAGTTGGCGATCAGCGAGGGAGAGCGAGACAAACTTAAAGCTGCGGTGACCACAGGCAGCAATGAGCTGACTCAGCAGCAACAACAGTTCGAGAAACGGATCAGCGAGCTTGACGGCAAGCTACGGCAGCGTGAATCAGCCTATCAGGATCTTGAAAAAAGACAGCAGGCAGAAGTCAGTAAAGCGACCGCTGAGCTGCAGTCGCTGCAACAGAAAATCAGCGCACTAGAGCCCCTGAAGGCCACGCTTGCGGATAAGGAGGCTAGCATTCGAGAGCTGGAATCGGCCAATAAAGCGATTGCTGCTAAATTGTCAGCTGAGTCAGCAACGTTGCGTAGTGAGCTGGACACACTAAAACCACTGCCCTCAAAGCTTGCTGATGCAGAAGCGCGCCTGAAAGAAAGTGAGGCCCGCCAGCTTGCTGCGAAGCAGCAGTTTGAATCCACGCAAAAGGAACGTGAGCAGCAACTGACACGCTTAACGTCAGAGGCGACAGCCAAAACAACAGCTGCGGAGCAGCAATTGCAGGCCTTGCGTAAAGAGAGTGAGTCTACTGCTGCGACACTTCGGGATCAGCTTGATCAATCACGACGCCGGGTGGCAGAGATAGAGCCACTACAGCGGCAGTTGGCGTCGAGAGATGCCGAGCTTAAGCGAATCCATGACGAGTCTTCGGCACAGCAGGTATCACTTCGTAACGAGGTACATTCGCTTCAGCAACAAGCTCGACGTGTAGAGTCACTGCAGGCCGATCTTGCTGCACGCGATGAAAAATTGCGCAACGCTGACAAGCAGTTGGAAGGGGTTCGTGCAGCCGGTAAAGACTACGAGGCCGAAATGTCCCGCCTGAAGGCAACGATTGCTGATAAAGAATCGCGCATTGCAAATCTGGCGGGTAAGGACAAAGAAGTGTCTGAACTGGAGGATAAGCTGAGTGAAGCGCGACAGAATCACGAGCAGCAACAGGCCTCGATGCTCGCCAAGTTGAAAGCGGCGCAGGCTGAAAGCAGTGAAGCAGAGACGCTTCGCAGGCGGTTGCGTGATCACGAGACCGCGATGGAGCAGTCCTCGGATGAAATAGGTGAATATAAACGTCGCCTGTCCGGCTTCGCTGAAGCGGAGCGTCAGCTGACTGAGTTGCAGAAGTTGCTCGACAACAAGTCGCGTGAACACGAAGAGCTGCTCAGACACAGAGACCGGGAGATCGCCGGACTGCGCAAGGATCTGGCTGAAACCAGAGCTGATGCGGCCGGTTCAAGTCCGTTGGGGATTCTCAGTCGTGCGACTCCGGCTCCACAGCCGACAGCCGACAGCCGTCCGGCACTGACCGCGGATGGAAAAAAGACCCGGCGCAAAGATGGCATGGATGATCTTAAGCTTATCTTCGGCATTGGCCCCAAAATCGAGCAGATGTTAAACGAGCAGGGAGTGCGTCACTTCCGTGATATTGCCGCCTGGGATGATGCCGATGTCAGTCGTTACTCGGAAATGCTGGAAGGTTTTCCGGACCGCATTGAACGTGACGAATGGGTACTGAGTGCACAGCAGATTCAGGCAGGCACATACAACTGGGAGGAACGGCGCAAGGCTCGCGAAACTGCTGCTAAGACCGTGAAGTCATCGGAGATGGCAAAAGCCAGCAATGAAACCCGAAGGGTTGCGGTCACAGCAGACGGTCGAAAAACGACTCGAAAAGATGGCATGGACGACCTTAAGCTGATTTTTGGTATTGGCACTAAGATTGAGAAAATGTTGAATCGCAAAGGGGTAAAACGCTTTGAGGATATCGCGGCATGGGGTGAAGCTGATATCAAACGATTTTCAGATATGCTGGAAGGCTTCCCCGATCGCATAGAAAGGGATGAGTGGGTACTGAGCGCAAAGCAGATAATTGCGGGTACCTATAACTGGATCGAACGCAAAAAAGCCAGGACAGGAAAGTCTTGATGTTTAGCGGCGTTCTATAGGAAAAAAAGCCCGGCTCTGCCGGGCTTTTTTATGGCGTGGTGTTGCTCTATTTTAGGCAGCTTCTACTGTTTTACCGGTAGTCAGTGCTGGCGTGCCTGCACCTATCGAGATGCGTTTAGGTTTCATCGCCTCCGGGATTTCCTTGACGAGCTTGATGGTTAGCATGCCGTTAGTCAGGTCTGCGTCAACAACCTCGACATGATCAGCCAGCTGGAACTTGCGTTCGAAGGCTCTGGTGGCAATGCCTTGATAGAGGTAGTTGCGATCCGCTTTGTCGTCTGATTTTTTCTCCCCCCTTACAGTAAGCACACCGCGTTCGGTCTGGAGGTCGAGTTCTGACTGATCGAAGCCGGCGACGGCGAGTGTGATAGCGTACTCGTTATCTTCTATTGACTCGATGTTGTAGGGGGGATAGCCGCTACCTGGGTTGTGCTGTAGTGCGGAATCCAGTAACGATGCCAGTCGATCAAAGCCAACAGTGCTGCGATATAGAGGTGAAAAGTCGATTGCGTTCATTGCATATTCTCCTGTGAAGCAATATGAGTTGCGAGTGTCGCTGTTCAGACCTGTCTGGCAGCATCCGGCGGCGACACCACAGATATAAGGCTGGCTTTTTTACTTTCAACCGGATTACAGAAAACTGTTGCAGGATGCGGTGCGTGGATGACTGGCACGAAAAGTGGAATGTCTGTTGTTGTCGATCAGGTGCTCGACATGAGTACGATACATCTCCAGTGGCGGGTTAAGAATCCAATTGTTTTATCAGTTCTCACCCCCAATCGGGCCCGCTTAGTCGGGCCCTCTTTTTTTGTGCTGAGGGTTGGAAATATCGTGTTTTCAACGCCGGGTGTAAGCTTTAACAGCGAGCTTGCAATTGCCATTCTGCCCGGATCTGCTCACTGCACGAATCCGGACAGTCGATGAACAATTGACACGCCAGTGTCAAAAACGCGAAGCGCGCTTGTCTATCTTTAGTCAAACAGTAACCGTCACCTGCTGTGCGCAAATGCGGATTATTTATCAACGGTCCTTTTACAGCGCCTGTGCATAACGGGGCTGACGGCGGTGTTGTGGATCTGCTGTCACCCTCTGGGTGAACTGGACCGTAGTGCGGCGAACGCGCACAGGCTTTCAGCGTATTGCTGTGTTGTGCACGCTCCCCATGGCGCATTTTCCGGTAGCGTGAGGTTTGTCGGGCTTATGGTTCTAGCCGCGTCCTATAAACGGCATCGCTGTGGCCATAATAGTGATGAACTGCACATTGACGTCCAGAGGTAGATCCGCCATTTGAATCACAGCTTTGGAGACGTTGTCGACATCCATGACCGGTTCTACTTCTGTCGTGCCGTTGGCCTGGGGAACGCCGGTCTTCATGCGTTCAGTCATGTCGGAGGCAGCGTTGCCGATGTCTATTTGTCCGCAGGCAATGTTAAACGGGCGACCATCGAGAGAGACCGTCCGGGTTAATCCGGTGATTGCATGTTTGGAGCTGGTATAGGGTGCGGACCCGGGGCGTGGCACATGAGCAGAGATTGATCCGTTGTTAATAATTCTGCCGCCTTGCGGCGTTTGTGCGCGCATGACATTGAACGCACCGCGCGCGATTAAAAAAGCACCGGTTAGATTGACGTCTATGACTTTTTTCCAGTCATCGACTGAGATATCCCCGATGGGTTTTGCGGCAACGTTGTTGCCTGCATTATTGAACACAACATCAAGTTGTCCGAACTTGTCTTTGATTTGCTGAAACATGTTATCAACAGCGTCAGAGTCGGTGAGGTCGGCCGGGCATACCAGCGCATCGGTGTCGGCAACACCACTGACCAATTCACGCAGAAGCTCTTCACGACGTCCCGTGACAGCAACACGGTAACCGGCTTTTATAAATGCCTCTGCGGTGCTTTTCCCTATTCCTGAAGATGCGCCGGTGATCAACGCTACTTTTGATGATGACATTATAATTATCCTGAATTGTTGGGTGACGAGTTGGTGTGTTGCTTATGCAGCGCAACCTGACTCGGGCTATTTGCAGTGCTGCACATCAGCTGATTTGGTCGCTGCTTAAAAAACGGATACCTTTGCCGGTAAGTTCTTTGGTGGTCAGTGCGGCGCTGCCATCCATGTCGATAGCTCTGCAGGCGTCGCTGATGACATAAGTTTCAAAGCCCTGTTGTTGAGCGTCTTCAGCGGAAAATCTGACACAGAAATCGTAGGCGAGTCCAACACAAAAAACGCGCTTGGTGCCTAGCTCGCGAAGGTAGCCGCTGAGGCCGGTGCTGGTGGTTCGGTCATTTTCAAAAAACGCCGAGTATGAGTCGATGGCCGGGTTCAACCCTTTGCGAATAATCATGGAGGCGGTGTCCGTCTCGAGAGCGGAGTGGAACAGCGCGCCGGTGCTGCCCTGGATGCAGTGGTCAGGCCACAAGGTTTGCTCGCCATAGGGCATCGTGGTGGTTGAGAAGGGATCTTTGCCATTGTGCGATGAAGCAAATGAGCTGTGCCGTTCCGGGTGCCAGTCCTGTGTGATTGCTACCTGCCTGAAGTGAGCTTGTAAGCGGTTAATCACCGCGACGACTTCCTCGCCGTTCGGTACAGCCAGTGCACCGCCAGTGCAGAAATCATTTTGCACGTCGATGATCAGCAACAGATCGTTATTCTCGGGTGTCATGGATTACCTCCGTTGGGTTCTGGTGGAGTATTGCATCCACGCCTGAGCGAACGATCACAATCCCGGACGCTCGCGGGTCTCTAATTGTGCCTCATTTGCTGTGGAGTATTACAGCCAATTTGCGTATACAATTCGACGCCCGTCCGGATATCATAGACGGGTCTACCGAGTACCCTGATGCGCACACCCTCACTTTCTTTTGATCAACTTTTTCTGGACCATTCGGGTGCCGGGAAACGCTACCTTGTCGCAGGCGTGGACGAGGCTGGTCGCGGCCCGCTGGCTGGCAATGTGGTGGCGGCGGCGGTTATTCTCGATCCGGATAGGAAAATAGACGGCCTTGCCGACTCCAAAGTAGTCTCTGAGCAAAAACGCGAAGAACTGGCTGTGCTGATACGTGAGCGTTCGCTGGCCTGGGCTGTGGCCGAGGCTAACGTGCGGGAGATCGATCAATTGAATATTCTCCATGCCTCGATGCTGGCCATGGCGCGGGCCATTGAGCAATTGTCAACGGCGCCGAATCACTGCCTGATTGATGGCAACCGCTGTCCGGTAACACCGTTTAATTGCCAGGCGGTGATCAAAGGGGATGCGCTGGTGCAGGAGATTTCAGCGGCGTCGATTCTGGCCAAAGTGGCACGCGATGCCAGCATGCACGAGCTGCATGAAGTTTATCCACAGTATGGCTTTGACAGTCACAAAGGCTATCCCACCCGACAGCATCTGGCGGCCATCAAAGAGCACGGGGTACTCGAACAGCACCGTCGTAGCTTTGGCCCCGTGCAAGCGGCTATTGCCGCATCACAGTGTGCCGGAGAACCACAATGAGTGATTTCGTTCATTTGCGGGTGCACACCGAGTTTTCGCTGGTCGACAGCGTGGTCCGTATCGGGCCGCTGATGTCGGCGAGTGCGGCTGCCGGTATGCCGGCGGTTGCGCTGACTGATCAAAGCAATATGTTTGCGCTGGTGAAGTTTTACCGCGCCTCGATCAAGAATGGCGTTAAGCCGGTGATTGGCGTTGATGCGTTGATTGATACCGGCGCGCAGGCGCTCTCGCCGGTCGTGCTGCTGGCGCAATCCACTGAGGGTTACCTGAATCTGTCAGAGCTGGTGTCGCGCAGTTACCAGGAAGGTCAGAACGAGAAGGGTGCGATCATTCAGTTTGACTGGCTAGCGGGACACTGTGATGGCGTGATTGCGCTATCCGGCGGCCGCTTCGGTGATATTGGCCAGGCCTTGCTGGCGGGCAATACTGAACAGGCGCAACAGCGGCTGGAGCGCTGGAAGGCGTTGTTCCCGGAGCGGTTTTACCTGGAGCTGCAGCGCACTGGCCGGGCCGATGAAGAGCGCTATATTCAGGCGGTGCTGCCGCTGGCGTCAGCGGCTGGTTGTCCGGTCGTCGCCACCAATGACGTGCGCTTTTTGAAACAGACCGAGTTCGAGGCTCATGAGGTGCGCGTCTGCATTCATCAGGGCCACGAGGTCACCAGCACCCGGCGCCCACGGACATACTCAGATCAGCAATACCTGCGCACGCCGCAGGAAATGACCGAACTATTCGCTGATATCCCGGAAGCTTTGACGAATTCAGTGCAGATTGCGATCCGCTGCAATTTGACGATTCGCCTCGGTGATCCGGTTCTGCCGGATTTTCCGCTTCCAGAGGGGCTGTCTGAGAGTGATTTCCTGCGCTCGCAGGCTGAAGAAGGCCTGAACTGGCGACTCAGCAAGCTCTACGACACAACCGCGGACAACTTTGCCGAGATCCGTAAACCCTATGACGAGCGGCTGGCCAGAGAGCTCGACGTTATCATTCAGATGGAGTTTCCGGGGTACTTTCTTATTGTCTCGGACTTCATCAAGTGGAGCCGTGAAAACGATATACCGGTAGGCCCCGGCCGTGGTTCCGGGGCCGGATCTCTGGTGGCCTATGTACTGGCGATCACTGACCTTGACCCGCTGGCCTATGCGCTGCTGTTTGAGCGGTTTTTGAATCCCGAACGAGTATCGATGCCGGATTTTGATATCGATTTCTGTATGGATAAACGCGACCAGGTGATTCAGTACGTTGCCGAAAAATACGGCAGCGAAAAAGTCTCGCAGATCATCACCTACGGCACCATGGCGGCCAAGGCTGTTGTGCGCGACGTAGCCAGAGTGCTCGGGCATCCGTATGGCTTTGGCGATCGTCTAGCCAAGATGGTGCCGATGGATCTCGGCATCACGCTGAGCAAAGCTATCGAGGCATCCGAAGAATTAAAACGGGCCTATAACACCGAAGAAGACCTGAAAGCGGTGGTCGATATGGCTCTGCAACTCGAAGGCCTGTGTCGAAATGCCGGTAAGCACGCCGGTGGTGTAGTAATCGCACCGACGCGCCTGACCGATTTCACGCCGCTGTATTGCGAGGCAGACGGCTCAAGCCTGGTGACTCAGTTCGATAAGGACGACGCCGAGGCAGTAGGCCTGGTGAAATTTGACTTCCTTGGTCTGCGAACGCTGACGATCATCGACAATGCGGTCAAGATGATCAACAACGGCAAGCCTCCTGAAGAACAATTAGTGCTTGATAAGCTGCCCTTTGATGATTACCCCACCTATGAACTGCTGCAACAGGCAAAGACCACGGGGGTGTTTCAGCTTGAATCCGGCGGCATGAAAAAACTGATCGCTCAGCTGAAACCCGATTGCTTCGATGATATCGTTGCGTTGGTGGCGCTGTATCGACCCGGGCCGATGAGTTCCGGCATGCTCGATGACTTTATCGATCGAAAAAACGGTCGAGCAGAGGTGTCGTATCCTCACCCGGACTACCAGCACGACAGCCTCAAACCTATTCTGGAATCTACCTACGGGGTGATTGTCTACCAGGAGCAGGTAATGCAGATTGGCCAGGTGCTGGCCGGTTATTCGCTGGGCGGCGCCGATGTGCTGCGCCGTGCCATGGGCAAGAAAAAACCGGAAGAAATGGCCAAGCAGCGGCAGGTGTTTGTCGATGGCTGCCTCGCCAATGACATCGACGAAACACTGTCCCGTAATATATTTGATCTGGTTGAGAAGTTTGCCGGCTACGGATTTAACAAGTCCCACTCCGTGGCCTATGCGGTACTGTCGTATCAGACTGCCTGGTTGAAGTGCCACTATCCGTCCGAATTTTTCAGTGCTGTGCTCACGGCTGACATGGACGCCACCGAAAAAGTGGTGCGCACAATTGATGATTGTCTGGAGTCAGGCTTAAAACTGCTGCCGCCGGATATTAACAAATCGGAAACCGGCTTCACGCCCACCAATGCGCGTACCGTGCGCTTTGGGTTGGCTGCCATCAAAGGTGTCGGTGAGGGTGTGCTTGACAAGATTATCAATGAACGTCGTAACGGTGGTGAGTACACCGGCCTGATCGATCTGTGTGGGCGTCTGGGTGGCGAAAACGTCGGCCGAAGTGTTCTGGAGTGCCTAATTCGCGCAGGCGCACTCGATTGCCTGGGTGAAAATCGTGCGACCGCGATGAACAACCTGGGTCTGGCAATTACCGCTGCACAGCAGGCCGCGCGCAACAGTAACAGCGGGCAGGTCGACATGTTCGGCAATGTTGTCGCGGCTGATACCGAAGAGGCGGTTGAACTTGTGCAGTCTGAGGATTGGTCAGATGCCGACCGTCTGGCCGCCGAGCGCAAAACCACCGGGCTCTATATTAGCGGTCATCCGATTGATCCCTACGTGCATGAACTCACCAAGATTGCCAATGGCCGGATAATAGACCAATGCGAGCGAGTCCCGCAGCCGTCAGCCTCTGATGACGGCGCCCGTTGGGGGCGCGCCACTCAGGATGCCGTGATGGCGGGGCTTGTTGTCGATATGCGGGTGCGAGCCACCAACCGTGGCAGCAGAATAATGACGGCAACACTCGATGACCGTAGTGGCAAGGTTGATGTGGTTATCTCCGGTGATCTACTCGAAGCGCAGGGCCACAAAATGGCCATGGACACTATTGTGGTGGTGGATGGTGGACTGGGGATTGATTCATTTAGCGGCGGCTATAGTTTGCGCGCGCGGCAGATTTACTCCATCGACGAGGCACGCGAGCGTTTTGCGCGTTTGCTGCTGGTGACCTGGCGTTCGTCGGGAATTGACTCGTTGCAGAACATTCACCAGGCGCTGTCGAACCATCGCAAGGGGGGCAGGTTGCCGGTGTTTATCGACTACACCAACGATTCTGCCTCGGCGCGGATTCGGCTGGGTGATCAATGGCAGATAAATCCCAGTCCGGAGCTTCTCGAATCGCTGAACAGGACGGAAGGCGTCAGTGATGTTGACGTCGTCTATTAAAACGCCGCAGGCGCGTGTTGCCCGAGTGCTGTTGCTATTTGATACACTGAAGCGGTGACCGTTTTAATGCCAGAGCGAGCGTGCTGATGCGCACTACCGACGCCCGATGAATACCAGCTACCTCGAGTTCGAGCAGCCCATTGCCGATTTGCGTGCGAGGATCGATGAACTCAGCACCGCCACCGATGATGTCGATATTGATCTCGCCGAAGAGATCACCAAGCTGCAGACCAAGTGCAACAAGCTCACCGAGAGTATCTTCGCCAAGCTCGACCCCTGGCAGGTTTCGCAGGTAGCCCGGCACCCGAATCGCCCTTTCGCGCTCGATTACATCAAGGCGATCTTCACAGAGTTTAAAGAGCTGCATGGCGACCGTGCGTTTGCTGATGATCCGGCAATAGTGGGAGGGCTGGCGCGTTTGAACGGACAGGCGGTGGCGATTCTTGGTCAGCAAAAGGGACGCGATACCAAAGAAAAGCTGTTGCGTAATTTTGGGATGCCTAAACCGGAAGGCTATCGCAAAGCGCTGCGGATCATGAAGCTTGCCGAGAAATTCAAGCTGCCGCTGATTACCTTGATTGACACTCCGGGCGCCTATCCCGGGATCGGTGCCGAGGAGCGTGGCCAGAGTGAGGCGATTGCCCGAAACCTGATGACCCTTGCAGACTTGCGGACGCCGGTAATTTGCACCGTCATCGGGGAAGGGGGGTCAGGCGGAGCGCTTGCAATCGGAGTGGGTGATCGCATCAATATGATGCAATACAGCACTTACAGTGTGATCTCGCCAGAGGGATGTGCCTCTATTTTGTGGAAAAGCGCCGACAAAGCTCCGGACGCCGCCGAGGCAATGGGTATCACCTCCGGGCGACTCAAGGAGCTGAACCTGATCGACCGTATTATTAGCGAACCGCTCGGTGGAGCGCACCGTGACCACCAGGCTGCTGCTGCCGCATTGCGCGATACACTGGTTGACGATCTCGGTAATTTGTCGTCTATGCTGATTGATGACCTCATCAACCGGCGTAGTGAAAAACTGCGAAACTACGGTGAATACAAAGATAGCTGAGCACTCTGCCAGTAACGGTGGCGTGCCCGATACCCTGCAGAACCTCTTTACTGCGTCGCTGCACCAGCATAATGTCACACAAGTTCTAGTGGCCTATAGCGGTGGCCTGGACTCCCATTTGTTGTTACTGCTGGCCCGGCAGTGGTGCGTTGACGATACGGTTGGCAAGCTGCGGGCAATCTATATTGATCATGGACTGCAGGATCATAGTCACGCATGGGGCAGCCACTGTGCACGGGTGTGCGCCGATCTTGATATCGACTTTGACGTAGTACCGGTGCAGGTAGAACTCGACAGCGATGAAAGCCCGGAGGAGGCGGCTCGAACCGCACGCTACCGGGCACTGACGACGCTCGTCCGTCACAACGAGTACTTGCTGACCGGGCATCATGCTGATGATCAGGCCGAGACACTGCTATTGCAATTGGTGAGAGGAGCCGGCGTAAAGGGCTTGTCAGCGATGCCTAAATGCAAACCTTTTGGCGCAGGGCATCATTTGCGGCCATTGCTCGATTGCCCTGTCAGCCTGCTGGCTCAGGCCGGCTCGTCGCTTGGTTTAAACTGGATTGAAGATCCGAGTAATGCCGACGAACGCTTTGATCGCAATTTGATTCGACACCGGATCATGCCTTTGCTGCGCCAGCGATGGCCATCGATTGCAGAGAGCCTGAGCCGTTCTGCCAGCCATTGTCAGGAGGCCGCGGCACTGTCCGGTTTTGCAGCAGAGCGCACTCTGGGTGATGCAATTCATCAGTCACAGTTACGGCTTGATGTGTTTGAGGGGCAGTCGCGCCTGCAGCGCAAAAATATTATCCGCCATTGGATTGATTGTCAGGGTTATCGGCTGCCTTCCACTGCGCAACTGGATCGCATCCTTGACGACATCCTGAACGGCTCTGAAGAGTCTGCCGGTACGGTGTATTTTGCTGATGCGCAACTGCAGAGGTTCCGCAACACGGTCTATCTTGGGCCTCGAGGTGCTTTCGATAATACCAGTGACTTCGACTATCAGTGGCCGGACATCGAAATACCACTGACGATCATTGAGACGGGACAAGTGTTAACCAAGCGTGATGTTGGTTTCAGTGAAGATACAGTTGTAACTCTTCCTGTGCAGGTCCGGAACCGGCGAGGTGGAGAGCGAATCCAGTTGCAGGGGCACGCACACAGTAAATCGGTTAAGGCGTTGTTGCGTGAACGCGGTATTCCACCGTGGCTGCGTTGTCGTCTGCCGTTTGTCTATATAGGTGGCACCTTGGCCGCCATTGTGGGCGTCAGTGTCAGTGCGCACGTTAACTGAGGGTGTCGCGTGCAGTGGTGACTGTCACGGGTACTGTCTTCATTGTCCTGTCGACTCGCAATACCAGGTAGTTTTGTATTAGCCGGGTTGTAATGAATTACCTCGCCCCGCCAACCGCTGACGTGCGCTTTGCGCTGTACTGATCGCGTCTTGTAGCCGGGTGGTTAATTGTTTGGTCGTGGTGCTTCTGATATCCTGTGATTCCATCCAGTTGTACCTCTTCCAACAGCAAATTTGAGTGAATCAATGACGCGATTCATATTCGTGACAGGCGGCGTTGTGTCGTCTTTAGGCAAGGGAATAGCGGCCGCTTCATTAGCCGCCTTGCTCGAATCACGTGGCGTAACGGTCACTCTGCTTAAGCTTGATCCCTACATTAATGTTGATCCGGGCACCATGAGTCCATTTCAGCATGGTGAAGTGTTCGTCACGGATGACGGCGCAGAAACCGATCTTGACCTCGGGCACTATGAGCGTTTCGCGCGTGTGACCATGACGCAGGCAAACAATTTCACCACCGGTCGTGTGTATGAAAACGTCATTGCACGGGAGCGACGAGGCGACTACCTCGGTGCGACAGTGCAGGTTATTCCTCACATCACCGACGAGATCATTCGTCTGGTCAAGGAAGGTGCCGGAGATGCTGATGTAGCGATGGTGGAGATCGGTGGCACAGTGGGCGATATCGAGTCCCTGCCGTTTCTCGAAGCGATCCGTCAGCTTGGCATTGAGCAAGGCCCCGAGGGAGCGCTGTTTATTCACCTGACGCTGATACCGTTCATTAAAACTGCCGGCGAAATGAAAACAAAGCCGACACAGCACTCGGTCAAGGAACTGCGCAGTATTGGTATCCAGCCTGACATTCTGATGTGCCGCTCTGATCGGGTTTTGCCGGCCAGCGAGCGAAAAAAGATTGCGTTGTTTACCAATGTTGCTGAAGAGGCCGTGATCTCAGCCATCGATCTCGACTGCATCTATAAAATGCCCAGTGTATTTCATGGCCAGAAGCTCGATGAAATTATCCTGCGTAAATTAAACTACGACGCGCCACCGGCAAATCTGGACGAATGGGACCGGGTTGTTGAAGGATTAATGAACCCGGAGCGGGAAGTGGTTATCGGTATGGTTGGCAAGTACACCGATCTGACAGAGTCCTATAAGTCACTTAACGAAGCGCTGTCGCATGCCGGTATCCTCAGTAAAACCAAGGTGGTTATTCATTACATCGACTCTGAAACCCTCAATGACGGCGATCTGTCAGCGTTGGACGACGTCGATGCCATACTGGTGCCCGGTGGATTTGGATCGCGCGGTGTGGAGGGCAAGATTGCTGCAGTCCGTCATGCCCGTATTAAC
Source organism: uncultured Granulosicoccaceae bacterium (assembly GCA_938003855.1). GTDB lineage: Bacteria > Pseudomonadota > Gammaproteobacteria > Granulosicoccales > Granulosicoccaceae. The sequence goes on from CALKXD010000280.1 coordinate 26,158, forward strand.
AAAATACCCTACCTTGGCATTTGCCTTGGCATGCAGGTGGCCGTGATAGAGTTTGCCCGCACCATAGCCGGAATAACAGACGCCAACAGCACCGAGTTTATATCCCCCTGCGCAGAACCAGTGATTGCATTGATCACAGAGTGGCAGGAACGCGATGGCAAAATCAAACAGCGTGATGAAAATACAGACCTCGGAGGCACCATGCGTCTAGGCGGTCAGGAGTGTTTCCTGACGCCGGGCACTACCGCGCACCGGGTTTATGACGCCGAGGTGGTGACCGAAAGGCATCGCCATCGCTACGAGTTTAATAATCGCTATCGACAGGTTCTTGAATCACACGGCATGATTGTGTCCGGTGTCTCCGGCGATGAAGAACCGCTGGTTGAAATTATCGAACTGCCTGATCACCCCTGGTTTGTCGGTTGCCAGTATCACCCGGAGTATCAGTCGACCCCGCGCTACGGGCACGCCTTGTTCAGCGGTTTCATTGGTGCTGCTATCGAATATTCAAAGATCAACGAAGGCTGATCCGGATGAATTTATGCGGTATTGATGCAGGCATGGAGCATCCGCTGTTTCTGATCGCCGGAAACTGTGTGGTGGAGTCCGAAGAAATGACCATGCGCACTGCTGATGCGCTGGTTGCCATGTGTAAGCGGCTGGGTATGCCGCTGATCTATAAATCCTCTTTCGACAAAGCAAATCGCTCTTCGGTCGATAGCTATCGTGGCCCGGGTATGGAAGAAGGCCTGCGGATCCTGCAGTTGGTCAAAGAGGAATTTTCGGTTCCTGTGATCACTGATGTTCACGAAGATACACCCATTGACGAAGTCGCCAGTGTGGTCGATGTTTTGCAAACACCGGCTTTTTTAAGTCGGCAGACTAATTTTATCACCCGGGTCTGTGCGACCGGTGTTCCGGTGAACATCAAAAAAGGTCAGTTTATGGCACCGGAAGACATGCAGAATGTTGTCGAAAAAGCCCGGTCCACCGGCAATCAGCAGATTATGGTTTGCGAGCGTGGTGTGAGTTTTGGTTATCGTACTCTGATCTCTGATATGCGCGGGCTGGCCAGTATGCGCAGCACGATGTGTCCGGTGGTGTTCGACGCGACACACTCCGTGCAGCAACCCGGCGGGCTTGGCGCAACATCCGGCGGGCAAAGTCAGTTTGTGCCTGTATTGGCACGTGCTGCGGTGGCAGCGGGTGTGTCCGGGGTATTTATGGAAACTCACCCGGAACCGTCCAAAGCCTTGAGTGATGGGCCGAATGCCTGGCCACTTGGTGACATGGAAGGCCTACTTGGCACGCTAATGGAACTCGACAAAATAAGCAAAGCATCCGGGCTGCCAGAGAATCAATTACTCGGTATCCCTGTCAGTTAGCGGACCCATTAGATTTTACCTAGGAACAACAATGTCAACGATTAGCAAGATACACGCGCGTGAGATTATTGATTCACGCGGTAATCCCACCCTTGAAGCAGATATCACGCTCAGCTCCGGCGAAACCGGGCGCGCGGCGGTGCCGTCCGGTGCGTCAACCGGTGAGCGTGAAGCGCTGGAACTGCGTGACGGCGATAGCAGCCGCTACCTTGGCAAAGGCGTGTTGAAAGCGGTCGGTCACGTCAACGGCGAAATTGCCGCCTCACTGATTGGTAAAGATGTCACAGACCAACAGCTTATCGACGAGACTATGCTGAAACTCGACGGTACAGCCAACAAGGATCGTCTCGGTGCAAATGCCCTGTTGGCGGTTTCGATGGCCTGCGCCCACACCGCAGCGATGCATAAAAAGCAAATGTTGTTTGAGTACCTTGGTGGTGAAGAAGCGATCACGCTGCCGGTACCAATGATGAACATCATCAACGGTGGAGCACATGCAGATAACAGCGTTGATCTGCAGGAATTTATGGTTATGCCGGTCGGTGCAGAATCCCTGTCCGAAGCGTTACGTTGCGGCGCTGAGATTTTCCACACCTTGAAAAAAGTACTGAGTGCAAAAGGGCTGAACACGGCGGTAGGTGATGAAGGTGGTTTTGCGCCGGATCTCCCGTCGAATGAGTCCGCTATTGAGATAATTCTGGAAGCAATCGACAAGGCAGGATTTAAAGCCGGTGAAGATGTCTATCTGGCGCTCGATGTTGCAAGTTCCGAATTCTGTGAAAACGGTGTCTATGATCTTGCCTCCGAGAAACGAAAATTCAGCAGTGCGGAATTTACTGATTACCTTGCTGACTGGGTAAACCGCTTCCCGATTATTTCCATTGAAGACGGCATGGACGAGAACGACTGGGATGGCTGGAAGGCGCTGACCGAGGCCGTGGGCCACAAGGTCCAGCTGGTCGGCGACGATCTGTTCGTCACCAACATGACCCGCCTGCAACGCGGCATCGACGAGGGGATCGCCAACAGCATCCTGATCAAGGTCAATCAGATCGGCACGCTGACCGAAACTCTCGAGGCTGTCGGGATGGCAACAGCGGCCAAGTACACCTCGGTGATGTCGCACCGCTCCGGCGAAACAGAAGACACCACGATTGCCGACCTCGCAGTGGCGACCAACTGTGG
>CALKXD010000281.1 GCA_938003855.1 uncultured Granulosicoccaceae bacterium
AGGTGGTGCGGCAATTGGTGTGCCCCTGGAAACCCGCCCCGTGAGCAAGGCCGAACACGGCGTGTTTCCGATAGGGCCAGTTCTCGCGATAGGCGTATTACAACAGGCTGCCGCATTCCTTTGGCGGTACTGTCGACTACCAACCGTTTATCCCATGCGCGCGCGTGGCCGCAAGTTCGTTACAAAACACACGGAATAATAGCGTTTCACCGAGACGTCGGTTGCGTTGGATTGTGCAGCAATGTCGCGGTACCCCTGTGGACGGGTGGTGTGTCGGGTACATACCGCTGTGACACACTGCTTTTCCACACTAAACGCCTTTACCGTTGTACGGAACAGCTGGTTACCAAATTTTTATTTCATAGTTAAAATATCCATGTTTAAAATAGCTGTGCTAGTATCCGAAAGGGTACACGGGGCGGATGCGTTTATATTCCTGTTGTTTGTCTTTTAGATAGAAGGTGCGGGGATTATGTGATGGCGAGGGTATTGGTGATAGGTGGGGGGCCTGCGGGTCTCTATTTCAGTATTACGTTGAAGCTTAAAGATCCTGATGCCGAGGTGACGGTGCTTGAGCGCAATAACGCTGACGATACATTTGGCTGGGGGGTGGTGCTGTCTGATGAGACGCTGGATAACCTGCAGCGCAATGATCCGGTCAGTGCGGAGCAGATCCGTCAGCAGTTTGCCTATTGGGATGATATCGCGGTTCACTATCGTGATCAGAAAATGGTTTCAAGTGGTCACGGCTTTTGCGGCATCGGTCGCAAGAGTCTATTACTCATTTTGCAGGCGCGTGCAAAGGCGCTTGGGGTTGATCTGCAATTTAAGTCAGAGGTGCGCAGCGCGTCGGCGTATGCGGATGATTACGATCTTGTGGTGGCAGCTGACGGTCTGAATTCGGCAACCCGTATCGAGTTTGAATCCCGTTTCAAGCCAGATATACAAAATCTCAATTGTCAGTTTGTCTGGCTCGGTACGCGGCAGAAATTCGACGATGCATTTACTTTTATTTTCCAACAGACCGACAAAGGCTGGGTGTGGGCTCATGCTTATCAGTTCGACGATGATACCGCTACTTTCATCGTTGAGTGCTCGCAGGAGACTTTTGCAAACTACGGGTTTGCCGGGCTGTCGCAGCAGCAGAGTATAGATATCTGCGAAGAGATATTTAAAGACTATCTCGGTGGACATTCGCTGATGACCAATGCCAACCATATTCGCGGGTCGGCATGGATACGTTTTCCACGGGTGTTGTGTGAGCGCTGGAGCCACCGCAATATCGTCTTGCTTGGTGACGCTTCCGCGACGGCGCATTTTTCTATAGGCTCGGGAACAAAACTGGCACTCGAGAGTGCGATCTGCCTGGCTGAGCAGGTCACCACACAGAATAGCTTGCCAACGGCCTTCGATAACTACGAGTCGGCGCGCCGTCTGGAAGTGCTGCGTTTGCAATCGGCGGCACGTAATTCGGTGGAATGGTTTGAAGATATAGAGCGCTATCTGGATCTGGATCCCGTGCAGTTTAACTACTCACTGCTTACTCGCTCGCAACGTATCAGTCATGAGAATCTTCGGGAACGCGATGCTGACTGGCTGGCGGCGGCGGAGCGCTGGTTTCAGTCTCAGGCGGGGGCAGCTGTGGCATCACCTGTCAGAGCGCCGATGCTCGCACCGTTCACTTTACGGGGAATGTCGTTGGCCAACCGGGTAGTCGTCTCGCCGATGGCGCAGTACAAGGCGATCAATGGTTGCCCCACGGACTGGCACTTTGTGCATTACGCCGAGCGGGCTAAAGGCGGGGCGGGTCTGGTGACGGTTGAGATGACCTGTGTTTCCGCCGAGGGCAGAATCACCACCGGTTGCCCTGGCTTGTATGCGCCTGAGCACGAAGCCGCCTGGCGCCGAATTACCGATTTCACGCATGCAGAAACGCCGGCAAAAATCTGCTGCCAGATTGGTCACGCCGGGCGCAAGGGGTCAACCCAGCTGGGATGGCAGGAAATGGACGCGCCACTGTCCGAGGGTAACTGGCCATTGCTGTCTGCTTCGGCGATCGCCTGGTCGGGAAATAACGCTGTTCCCGAGGCTATGAACCGTGATCAGATGGATCAGATACGTGAGCAATTTGTTGCGGCGACTGAAATGGCTGAGCGTGCCGGCTTTGACATGGTTGAGTTCCATGCCGCACATGGCTATCTGATGTCGTCGTTTATTTCACCGGTGTCTAATCACCGCGCTGATGACTACGGTGGAGCTCTGACCAATCGTATGCGCTATCCGTTGGAGGTGTTTGCGGCTATGCGTCGGGTATGGCCTGAAGCTAAGCCCATGTCAGTGCGGATTTCCGCTAATGACTGGCTAGGTGCAGAAGGTATTACCCCGGACGATGCTACAGCGGTAGCACAGTACTTTACTGATGCCGGTGCAGACATCATTGATGTCTCTGCCGGGCAAACCAGCATTGATGGTCAGCCGCAGTACGGACGTATGTTTCAAACGCCGTTTTCTGACCGTATCCGTAATGAGCAGTCGATCAAAACCATGGCGGTTGGCAACATCTATGAGCCCGATCATGTGAACTCAATACTCATGGCAGGCCGTGCCGATCTGGTCTGTCTGGCGCGACCACATCTGGCTGATCCCTACTGGACTCTGCATGCTGCGTCTGAAATAGGTGATCGGCAAATGCAGTGGCCACAACCGTATGCGGCCGGCAGAGATCAGTTGTGGCGGTTGTCTGATCGCCAGCGCGAGATAGACAATCCGAAATGAGTAGCTCTGGTGGAGACTGTGTTTTTTGCAGTAACTTAAAAGCGTTGAACCTATGAATCTGGAAAAAAAACACGCCCTGGTAACGGGAGGTGGATCCGGTGTTGGCGCGGCCATCGCGTTGAGTCTCGCCGCGCATGGCGCTTGCGTCACTATTGTCGGGCGGCGCGATGCCCCGTTAAAAGCACTGTCAGAAACGCACAGTAACATCCACTGTGCCGTAGCCGATGTGACATCAGTGGATGAGCTTGATGCAGCTTTCGACAGTGCTTGCGAAAAATTCGGACCGGTATCGATTGCGGTTGCCAATGCGGGTGCTGCGGTCAGTGTACCTTTTCTGAAAATGACAGCAGATGACCTTCGAAATTTGCTGGATGTAAATCTACTCGGGGTTTTTAACACCTTTAAAGCGGCAGCCCCGTTGATGGTGGATGCCGGGTGGGGGCGGCTGATTTCTATCGGCTCGACCGCTGGTTTGAAAGGCTATCGTTATGTTTCGCACTACTGTGCAGCCAAGCATGGGGTGGTTGGGCTCACGCGATCACTGGCGCTGGAGCTGGCCAGCAAGGGGCTGACCGTAAACTCTGTGTGTCCGTCCTATATCGATACAGAAATGACTCAGCGCAGCATTGATAATATCGTGCAGAAGACCGGTAAAACCCGGCAGCAGGCGGAACGCATTTTGACCATGGGCAATCCACTTGATCGATTGATCACACCGGAGGAAGTTGCCGCAACCGTGCTGTGGCTCTGCAGTGACAGTGCCTCTGCCATCAACGGTCAGGCTGTGCCGGTCGCTGGTGGTGAGTTGTGAGCAGGCCACAGGCAAGCAGACGTGGTAGCTCTGAATCAAAGATGCGGTTGCGCGCATGGCTGAAAATACTGAAAGCGTCAAACCTGATTGAAAAAACGATCCGGGAAAAACTGCGTGAGGAGCACGCCACCACGTTACCGCGTTTTGATGTTATGTCGGCGCTGTCGCGTACAAAGTCCGGACTGAAAATGAGTGAATTATCCGGCGTGCTAAAGGTGTCGAACGGCAACGTTACTGGCATCGTTGATCGACTGGTGAATGACGGCCATGTGGTCAGGGTGGCGGTTGAGGGGGATCGACGGGCAAATCTGGCGCGACTAACCGCAAAAGGACGCAGGCAATTTGACATCTACGCCCGTCAGCATGAAATCTGGGTGAATGAAATGTTCAGTGGTTTAAACGGTAAAGACATCGATCAGTTAATTGGTCTTCTGGGGACGCTTACCAACGAGGGGGATGATGCATGACAACCTCTGCACAACACTTTGATTTAACCATAAATGATGGTGTCGCTCACATAAACCTGCAGGGCGCGGAGCGCAAAAATCCGCTGACCTTTGAGAGCTATGCAGAGTTGCGTGATTACTTTCGCGAACTCACCTACGACGACTCCATCAATGCTGTAGTGTTTGGTCCCAACGAGGGTAATTTCTGTTCCGGTGGTGATGTGCATGACATCATCGGTCCACTGGTAAAGATGGAGATAAAAGATCTTCTGATGTTTACCCGCATGACCGGTGATCTTGTCAAAGCGATGGTAAACTGTGGCAAGCCTGTGATCGCCGCCGTTGACGGAATCTGCGTGGGGGCCGGTGCGATCATCGCGATGGCGTCAGACTTGCGAATTGCCACACCGGATGCGAAGACCGCTTTTCTATTCACACGGGTGGGTTTGGCCGGTTGTGATATGGGGGCTTGTGCCATTCTGCCGCGAATCATCGGCCAGGGACGAACCGCAGAGCTACTCTATACAGGCCGGTCGATGTCAGCTGAAGAAGGACTACAATGGGGCTTTTATAATTCAGTCGTAAGGCCGGATCAATTGCAGCAGGCAGCGACTGATCTTGCCCGTCGCATTGCCGATGGGCCGAACTTCGGCCATATGATGACCAAGACTATGCTGGCGCAAGAGTGGTCTATGTCTATCGAGCAGGCCATAGAGGCCGAAGCACAGGCGCAGGCGATTTGCATGAAAACCGGCGACTTTGAGCGGGCCTACAAGGCGTTTGTGGCCGCTGAGAAACCTGTGTTCGAGGGCAACTGATGGCAGATAAATCGTTTCTGGACTGGCCGTTCCTTGAGGCAAAACACCGTGCATTGCACGCGGAGCTGGAATCCTATTGTGAGCGGCATACCACCGATGTAAACCATCAGGACGTCGACGACGCCTGTATTAAACTAGTCCGGTCAATGGGTGATGCGGGCCTCCTGAAACACAGCGGCCTGTCCGATGAAAACCCGGCTATAGATGTGCGGTCATTGTGTTTGATTCGCGAGACGCTGGCCCGATATGAAGGGCTTGCAGACTTTGCTTTTGCCATGCAGGGACTTGGCACAATGGCAATTTCGCTGTTTGGCAGTCCGCAGCAGAAATCGCAGTGGCTGCCGTCGGTTCAGAGCGGGCAGTCTCTCGCGGCGTTTGCACTGACGGAGCCGCAGTCGGGTTCTGATGTCGCCAATATTGCGCTCGAAGCACGTCAGGATGGCAATGGCTATGTGCTCAACGGTGAGAAAACCTGGATCTCAAATGGCGGTATTGCCGATGTCTACACGGTCTTTGCGCGTACCGGAGAAGCACCCGGCGCCAAAGGGCTTTCCGCATTTATTGTACCGGCAAACGCAGAGGGTTTTGTGGTCGCTGAACGGCTCGAGACTATTTCTCCGCACCCGCTGGCGCGACTGCGGTTTACCGATACGCCGTTAACCGCAGATGCCATGATCGGCAATCCCGGTGACGGATTCAAAATTGCCATGGCCTCACTCGACAACATGCGCGCGACGGTCGGGGCGGCCGCGCTGGGCTTTGCGCGGCGGGCCATGGATGAAACGCTGCAACGCGCCAAAGCACGTGAGTTGTTTGGCGCACCATTGGCCGAGTTGCAAATGGTGCAGGGGCATATTGCCGATATGGCGCTCGATATAGATGCCAGCGCCTTGCTGATCTACCGCGCTGCCTGGACCAAAGACAGTGGTGCTGCACGAATAACTCGCGAAGCCGCGATGGCCAAGCTTTATGCCACTGATCAGGCGCACAGTGTTATTGACAAGGCGGTGCAGATTCATGGTGCTGACGGCGTGCGAAAGGGGCATATCATAGAAAGTCTGTACCGCGAAATTAGGGCGCTTCGCATTTACGAAGGCGCATCCGACGTTCAGAAGATCATTATTGCCAGAAACGCACTGGCGGGAGAAATCTGATGTTAGGTCCGACAGGTCACAGTGATACTTTTGCCAGAGATAACCTGCCACCGACAGAGTTGCAGCCGGACTTTCTGCTCGATGACTACACCTATCCGGATTATCTGAATGTCGCCTATGAGCTGACCGATGCTATGGTCAGTGGCGGTTTTGGAGATCACACCGCGCTTATTGGCAATGGCCGTCGCAGAACCTATAAAGAGCTGACGGACTGGACCAACCGACTGGCCAATGTACTGGTGGATGACTACGGCGTAAAACCGGGAAACCGGGTGCTGATTCGCTCTGCTAATAACCCTGCGATGGTCGCATGCTGGCTGGCCGCCACCAAAGCCGGCGCGGTCGTCGTGAATACCATGCCAATGCTGCGCTCAGGGGAGCTATCGCAAATCGTCGATAAAGCCCACGTCAGTCTGGCCTTGTGTGACTCCCGGCTGCTTGATGAAATACAGACCTGCGCGCAACATAGCGCGATGCTGCAAACAGTGGTAAGTTTCGATGGTACGGCCAACTTTGATAGTGACCTTGATCGCGCAGCGCTGGAAAAACCAGTGCAATTTAACACCGTCAAAACCGGTCGCGACGACGTTGCACTACTCGGCTTCACCTCTGGCACCACCGGTGAGCCTAAAGCGACCATGCACTTTCACCGCGACTTGCTGATCATCGCTGATGGTTATGCCAAGGATGTGCTGGGCGTGACCGAAGACGATATATTCGTCGGCTCACCGCCACTGGCTTTTACCTTCGGGCTGGGTGGGCTGGCGGTGTTTCCGCTTCGATTCGGCGCGGCGGCGACATTGCTCGAGAACGCCTCACCGGACAAACTGATTGAAATCATAGAAAAGTACCGTGCAACAGTCTGCTTCACCGCGCCGACAGCCTATAACGCGATGTTGACGGCGATGGATGAGGGGGCTGATCTGGGGTCGCTCCGTGCGGCCGTGTCGGCGGGTGAAACTCTACCAGCACCGGTCTATGATCGATGGTTGGCGAAAACCGGTAAGCCGATGCTCGATGGCATTGGCGCCACCGAGATGCTGCATATTTTTATCTCCAATCGATTTCAAGATCACAAGGCGGCCTGCACCGGCCGACCGGTACCGGGCTATCAGGCGAAAGTGGTAGATGACAACTTCAATGAAGTTGACCGTGGTCAGGTAGGGCGTCTTGTGGTGCGCGGTCCAACGGGGTGTCGTTATCTGGCGGACGACCGGCAACAGTCCTATGTGAACAATGGCTGGAACATCACCGGCGATAGCTTCATGCAGGATGAATCCGGCCACTTTCATTTTGCAGCTCGCAATGACGATATGATTGTCTCGTCCGGCTACAATATAGCCGGTCCGGAAGTTGAGGCTGCGCTGCTCGCACACGACGCGGTGCAGGAGTGCGCAGTGGTCGGCGCACCCGACCCGGATCGCGGCACGGTGGTGCAGGCGCATATTGTGCTGGCCGCAGGTGTCAGCGCCAGTGATGAGACAACCACAATACTGCAAAACCATGTGAAGCAGGCCATTGCGCCCTATAAATATCCGCGATCTATCGTTTATACGGCGGCCTTGCCGAAAACCCAAACCGGTAAAATACAGCGCTTTCGATTGCGCGCCTGACCGTCGTTTTAGACGCTTTCGGAGAAAATTCTGTGCATAAAATAATTCAGCCGGACGAATGGAAGATGCCCAAAGGCTACGCCAACGGGGTGCTTGCCAGTGGTGCCACACTGACTATCGCCGGACAGGTAGGCTGGGATAAAGATCAGCAGTTTGTGTCGCAGGACTTTATCGGGCAGATGGAACAGGCACTGAAAAATGTACGCGACGTGTTACTGGCTGCCGGCGGTGTGCCGACTGACCTTACCAGGCTTACCTGGTATGTGACTGATAAAAAAGTCTACATGGCAGAGCAGCGGGCTGTAGGCAAAGTCTATCGCAGTATTCTGGGGGAGAGCTTCCCGGCCATGACGATGGTGGTGGTGACTGCTTTGGTTGAAGATGACGCACTGATTGAGATTGAAGGGACTGCGGTAATTCCGCATGACCGTGCCGGTTGAATATATACTCTGCTACAAAGGTAACACCAGTACCACAGCCCCGGTCGGACTGTGGTCTAGGTGTTGCGTGGGCCGCGTAGAACATCGATCATGGTGTCATCACGGGGGCAGGTGCAATCTGTGTTGCGTTCGGGGGCTTTGTTGGTGACTGGCAGCAGTATCAATCTTATGAGTGTGATCGCAATCCCCAGGATTTCAAATAATCCTATCTCCATTGTGGCGCTCCTGAAATAAAGGCAACCCGTATCAGGTTGCCTTTAGTATCAGAGTGTCGGGGATGGTGTCCTTCAAGCTAAACTGTCAATCTGTCTTGAGGCTTTTTCCGGCCCGTACTATAGCCGGAGGATTAATGGTTGCAGATCAGCACGCAAAGTAAGTCAGCCATTCTCCCGGCAAATACGGGGTACAGCGTTGTAGGGAGATCAGCTGACCGTACAGCGATATCGGCAACGAGTGCTCGTTGGGATGGCGGGTTTCACAGCGCAACTGATATCCCGTGATATCAGTTTGCAAGTAGCGCTGTGTCTATAGTAGCGTCGCTGTGTCGCTGACTGGAATATAGCTATCTAGATGGTTCGATTATTTTTGTTAGCGTCTTGCCTGCAGCGGCAGTTTGCTTTGCTGGTATTTGGATCAGCTTGCGGGGTGGCTGGATTGTGGAGAATAGTTCCATACTCCGCAGCCAGTCGTATAGAGTCGATAACGCGAGCAAGCGCAAACATCACCTTGTAGTGCGCGCTTCTGATGTGATGTAAATCATCGAGCCATTGCAGGTAGTAGAATTCCCGTGCGCAGACGGTATGCAACGGTTGCGGCATTCTTCTGATCGTTAACAACGGCAGGCAGGCCAGCGCGAGAATTACGCGGGCGGCAAGTCGGCAGGTATATGCATAGATCATATACACAGGGTTGCTAGCCACCGCCGAATGTGCATCCAGCCATTCGGCGTCATCGACGCCGTGGTCGAGCAGGTGTTTCAGGGTTAAGTTTGCCATTTCGGTTTCCAGTAGGAGTAAATAGAGACCGCACCCGTCGCTGCCAGGTGTGGTCGCCGTTATCACACATCCAGAGCGGCTGACCCACATTTAAAGTCTATGGGAGTGGGCTCGAAGCCCTCCTGGTAGCTCTGGCATTTACAGCAGTGAATGCCTTTGGGGGTTATTGAGTACTTAAACCCCTGTTGGTGTTCCGGGTTGGAATGAACTGACAGATGCTCGGCAAGCACCAGCTTGGTCAAGACGCTATATAGTGCGGTGTCTGACAACCCCAGGTTTGCAAAGCGAAAAATGTCGCGAGACTTCAGGCGAATAAAATCAGCATCGTCTCTGGGTGCCCGATTGCTGAGCATCTGTTGTCGGTACATACATCGCAAAACCCGATGCGGGTTGTCTGTTCTGAAAGCCGGTATGCATTTCATCAGCTCTTCCTCCTGTTTCCTTGACCCGTGCCGGTAGGCAAGGTCTTTACTTAGGTATTCGCACCCGTTGTATCGGATACAGATCCATTGTTACACACTGTGTCGGCGGTGCAAAAAACCCTCAACCTGGAGCGGGACACTCGGATAGTTGATTTACCGAAGATCACTGCGCATTACGTTGTCTATTCAGCGCGGACTACGTGTGGGCGGCCCGGGCAGTGGTGAGGCCGACACTCTGAATCTACTCGGAAAGCGGCTCTATAAATATTTGACACTTTGATGTATCAAAATTGATACATTGCGATTGTGACGCCGGTTGGGGGTTAATAAGGTATAAGCGCGCGTGATAACATGCGCTCACACCGACGGTGTATCACCCTCAGTTTGGAGAACCAAATGCAGATTAAGTCTTTCGCCATTCTTGGTGGAATTGCCCTTTTCGTGTCGCCGGTTGTTATGGCGGACTATTCACTGACCGTTTTGCACACGAATGACTTCCATTCCCGCTTCGAGCCGATCAGCAAGTACGACAGTGGCTGCAAACCGGAAGACAACACCGAAGGCAAATGCTTTGGTGGCGCCGCGCGGTTAGTGACTGCAGTGAGTGAGGCACGTGCCAGAACCAATAATTCTATCCTTGTCGACGGCGGTGACCAGTTTCAGGGGTCGCTGTTTTACACCTACTACAAAGGTAAAGCCGCGGCAGAGATGATGAATACCCTTCAGTACGACGGTATGACGGTCGGCAATCACGAGTTTGACGACGGTCCAGAGGTGTTGCGAGGCTTTATGGACGCTGTAAAGTTTCCGGTGCTGATGTCCAATGCCGATGTGTCCAAAGAACCATTGCTTGCCGATGTGCTGAAAAAATCGACCGTTATAGAACGCGGTGGTGAAAAGATCGGTTTGATCGGTCTGACTCCGGAGGACACCAATGAACTGGCGTCACCGGGCAAGAACGTTACCTTCAGTGATCCGGTAGCAGCCGTTCAGGCTGAGGTGGACCGACTCACGGCAGACGGCGTAAACAAAATTATTGTGCTGTCGCACTCCGGATACGGCATTGACCTGAGAGTAGCTGCCGAGGTCTCTGGTGTTGATGTCATTGTCGGTGGGCACTCAAATACCTTATTGTCCAACGTAAATGAGAGAGCCAAAGGTCCATACCCCACCATGGTAGGAGACACCGCAGTGGTGCAGGCTTATGCCTATGGGAAACTGCTGGGTGAGCTGAATGTGACATTCGACGATGATGGCAAGGTGCTAAGCGCCAGCGGCGAGCCGGTTGTCATCGATGGCAAGGTGGCCGAGAACGACACTATGCTGGCTCGGGTCAGTGAACTTGCCAAACCACTGGAAGGTATTCGCAGCAAAGTTGTCGCAGAAGCCGCGGCCGTAATCGAAGGCAATAGAGACGTGTGCCGGGCTGAGGAATGCTCGATGGGTAATCTGGTCGCAGACGCGAGCCTGGATCGAGTTAAAGAACAGGGAATCAAAATTGCGATCGTTAATTCAGGTGGCTTGAGAGCGTCTATCGATGCGGGCGAAATCACTATGGGAGAAGTGCTGACGGTGTTGCCTTTTCAGAATACGCTCGCCACATTTCAGCTATCCGGTGCCGATGTTGTTGCAGCACTTGAGAACGGCGTAAGCCAGGTCGAAGAAATGAAAGGACGGTTCCCGCAGGTTGCGGGTATTAAATATACCTGGGACGCTTCAGTGGCTCCAATGGAGGGCCGCATTGTTGAAGTGATGGTGCAGGACGGTGGCGACTGGAAGCCTATAGATCATGCTGCAACCTACGGTGTTGTGACCAACAACTATGTCAGGGGCGGTGGTGATGGCTACAAGGTTTTTGCGACCAATGCGATAAATCCCTATGACTTTGGTCCCAGCCTTGAGAACGTAGTGGCAGACTATCTGGCTGACAACGCGCCCTACCAGCCATTTACCGATGGTCGCATTGCCAAAAAATAGGCGAAGCGCGTTGTTGTAAAGGGGGTAAGTTACAAACAGTGCAGGTACAGAAACTGTCCAACGGTGGATGTCTAAAGCGGAACTGGAAGCAACTCAAAAAACTGGCTTGCTAAGAGGGGGCCGAGATGGGACTCATTACGTTACAGATGCTGCTAATTCAAATGCGAAGCGAGCAAGGCAGCGATCTGCTTTACCTCAAACACCTGAAGTCAAAGTTACTCTAGAGGTTCCCAAAGGTAAATTCTCCCAACCCACCAGGGTGGAGCCAGCGTTCAATATGCCCGGTGGAGGAATGGAACGAACAGCGACGGGGGATATCCCGGTAACAATTAAGAGAATTCAATAATGTCTAATGCTAATG
>CALKXD010000282.1 GCA_938003855.1 uncultured Granulosicoccaceae bacterium
CGGCACCGACCATCTCTGATGCAAATAAAATATTATTGGCCGGTATCACTTTAAGCAGTAAATCTATGCCGGGCTGATGATAAACACAGGTATCAAAGTAGACGTTATTCAGTATCAACTCGCTCAGCGGTGGCTTACCCATCATATCAGCCAGACCACGAAACCGTCCCCAGTGATAGGGCACGGCCCCCCCGCCATGGGGAATGATAAATTTTAGCGTTGGAAACACCTGGAACAGATCGGAAGTAATCACCTGCATGACCGCCGTCGTATCAGCCCCCAGGTAATGAGACCCGGTTGTGTGAAAACAAGGGTTACACGCCGCGCTCACATGAATCATCGCAGGCACGTCGAGTTCGACCATTTTTTCATAGACCGGATACCAGTACTTATCGCCCAGTGGCGGATCAGTCCAGTACCCCCCCGAAGGGTCAGGGTTCAGGTTGATGCCGATGAAATTATATTCATTCACGCAGCGCTCAATCTCTGCCACACAGGCATGCGGTGCCACGCCGGGTGTCTGCGGCAATTGCGCCACGCCGACAAAATTATCAGGGTAGAGTTGCGTGATGCGATAGATCAAATCATTGCAATGCTGTGTCCAGGTGGTGCTGGTCGTGACATTACCAAGGTGGTGTCCCATCCAGCTGGCACGCGGAGAAAAGATAGTCAGATCCGTGCCACGCTCGCGCTGAAGCTTGAGCTGCGCCCCTTCAAGACTGTCCCGAATCTGCTCATCGGTGATCGAGACAATGCCTTTTTTATGCGCAAACATAGGATCACTGTCAAGATCAGCTTTTTGCTGCTCACGGTAATCGCCCAGCTCTGAGGGAGCTGTTGTGTAGTGACCATGACAATCAACAATCATCTTTGCTGTCTCCTGAATCTATGTTGTTACAAAAATGCTTTTCGAGAATAGCAACGCTACAGCGTCGGAAGGCCACACCATAATCTATAAACAGATTGGCTCGTCGTTCGCTGTGGTTGTCCACCTGAATGACTGCGGGTTAACGGACTGATCAATCCAGATCCGCCAGCGTATCTACATATTCGAGCCCGGCTTCTTTCAGCCGCCCCCTCATGTTGTACATGTCGAGACTGCAGACACCATCGGCCAGCTGCCGACGTTTGTCGCCTTCGTTGGCTTCACGTTGCAGCGCCCCCTTGAGCACCGCCGGTGCCGCCAGACGCGGTATGCAAACGACGCCGTCATCATCAGCAACAATGACATCACCGGGATTAACAATCTCTCCGCCACAGACCACCGGCACGTTAACACAGCCCGGTGTTTCCTTGACCGTGCCTTTTGCCGATATACGTTTGGACCAGACCGGAAACTGCATCGCTTTAAGATCAGCGACATCGCGACAGCCGGTATCGGTAATCAATGCGCGCACGCCATGCGCCTGCGCGGAGGTGGCAAGCAGGTCACCAAACATACCGTCGGTGTTATCGGTAGTGCAACCGGCAACCAGAATATCACCGGGCTGACACAGCTCTATCGCCACATGAATCATCCAGTTATCACCCGGCTGAGTGAGTATGGTGACGGCACTGCCCGCAACCCGTGCGCCCGAATAGATCGGACGCAGATACGGTTTTAACAGACCAAGTCGATGATTGGCCTCATGGGAGGTAGCCACCCCAACGGTGGCCAGCTGATCGATAACCCCGGCACTGGCCCGATCAATATGTCGTACGGCTACTGGCTTCATAGAATCACCTGTAATGGTTTGTTGTCCAACCTGCCCTATGACCAATATAGAACGGCGGGGTTGTCGATTAGGATTTTACGACGTACTTGCTCATCAGGCACAATCTGCCAAAGGCGATCAACCAGCAAACCGTCGTCCGGCATATGGGATTTCATATTCGGATGCGGCCAGTCAGTACCCCACAGCACTCTGTCAGGTACGGCGGCCACCAGTGATGTCGCCACCTCATCTACATCACGGTAGGGCGGGCCCGCTTTTGACAATCGTTCCGGACAACTGATTTTCACCCAGTAATTGTCACTACCGACCAATAAGCTATGCAACAGCTCATAGGGCCTGGAATGAACTCCTTCCTGCACCGGAACCCGGCCCATGTGGTCAATCACCACCGGCACCTCTATGGTCTTCAAAAACGGCGATAGATCATTAAGATCTTCGGCATCAAAATACACAATAATATGCCACCCGAGCGGGGCAATTTTATCAAGAATTTGCCGATAGTGATCAAGCGGCCTGGCACTGCCAAGTCGCTTGACAAAATTAAAGCGCACGCCGCGCACACCCGCTTTATGCATTACCAGCAACTCGGCGTGGCTGATGTCTTTGTCTACCACCGCCACCCCGCGATAATCATCGCCGCCATGGTTCAGCGCATCCAGCATGGCGGCGTTATCGGTGCCGTGGCAACTGGCCTGCACGATCACAGCGCGATCAATACCCAGAAATCGATGCCGTTGAAACAGCGTTTCCTTGCTGGCATCAACTGGTTCATAGGTGCTGCCTGATGCAAACGGAAACACCGCTGCCGGCCCGAACACATGGCAATGGCTGTCACAGCTGCCGGCCGGCAACCGGTTATCCGGTTTTTTAGGATCGGGATGAAAAGCCAGATAGCCCGGACTGACCATATTAGATCTCTCAGTGGTTAGATGTTGGCGGGGTCAACTGACAGTATCGCAACTGATCTCATCATATGCCAACTCAAAGATACAGGGTTTGCTTGTGCCCGGGCAGATCACTGGCCGGAAGCTTACGCGATGAAAAAAACCGGCATCCGGAATCGGCTGCTGTGCTCTTGCTCGTTCAACAACAACCACAGGTTGACCACCCGTGGACACGAGCATGCGGTATATCGATGGAAGTCTCAGCGCCGCCTACAGATTCGACCGGGGCGCAGGTTAGTATTCTGTTTGTAACGACGCCCGACTCTCCGTCACGTCTTTGCCGGGTGTGGGAATCGACACTATTGACAGTTAGGGTACAGCGGCTATGACCTTCGTCAGTTAACCGCCGTTGCCGCCCCGGCGGCCACATCTGACCCGGCCGGAAAGCCGTACTGCAACGGGAACACTATTTCGCTGACTACGCCGTCGCTGAACTCGACCAGGCCACCGTCATAACCCCATTGCCAGGTTACGCGGTCAATAAATATCTGTGGCTCGGAGTGATCGGTTGATTCACCGAGGATGGCTATTACCTGCTGCTCTGACCAGCCCGCCTGCAGGGTTCTCCAGTTGATTTCGCAGTCGGCCAGTCCCGGACCCGGGCAATCCAGCGATGCTGTGGCAGAGGTGGCGGCGGCACTGGCCGGAACCAGCACCGTATGCACGGCCTGCTCGGTAGCGCCGGTCACTGCAGCCGGCGCTGTGGCATCTGTGATGGCAACCCCGGTTGGCTCTTCTACCGCTGGCACCAGAGCGCAGCTTGTGGTCAACAACGCCGACAACAGCAATACAAGGTGGCGAAAGCCGGCAACAAACCTTTTCATGACAACTGACCCGGGTGACAAAAAACCAGCCTACCGTGACTGTTGATGTGTGGAAGAGAACAGCGTCGAACCTGCTGGAAACATGCCAGTGCGCACCCTCGGGATGTGCGCCCCTGCACCGTTGCCGAACTTGTTACGCTCCGGTCGCTGGAATGTGCTTCAGTTGGCACCCACCAGCGTACCGTGCACCCAGCCGATTTTACCGTCGGTGCCGTATGCCCCGACGTGCACCCACTTTCCGTCGCGCTTGAACTCCATCAGCTCCTGGCCTCTGGCCAGTTCCAGAACCACTGAGTGGTTGGTGGATGGTCCCTCACGTAAATTCACACTGTCCTTCAACACCGTCAGCGACTTATTTTCAGAAGCGTCGGTAGTCGCTTGAACCACCTGTTCCACAGCCTCGTTTTTGTCGACCACCGCCGTCTTGTCCGGTTTGCTCAAGGCTGCAGTTTTCAAAGGATTCTCACCCTGCTTCACCGGGCCGCCATTGAGCAGCGCGCGCGCGACAGCCACTTCTTTGTTACGCGCGGAAGCCGGCACTTCTGCCATTGTCGCAACCGCCGCTGTTGGCTCGACGCCTGCCTCGCTGACGTCAGTCTCGCTGACGTCAGTCAGCAGACTTGCCTGCTCAACCGGCTGCGCTACCTTCACTGCCGGCAAGGTTTGCGCGGCAACGACTTCGGTCAGGTCGACAGCTTCATCGGGCACCAGCTGCAGGCTGCTTTCGCTGTCGGCGAGCACTGGCTGCGCGCTATCCTGTGGCGCTAGAATGCCGCTGACTTTGGCATGTACAAACTCCAGTGACCGGCCACCAAACACTCCCAGGGAAATAAGTGCTACACCTGCCAATCCCAAAATTACTCTAAGCATGAATCGCCTCTGTACAGTTAGTCGGACCACATGTCCCTGCAGATAGCTGACTATCTATATTCGTCTGAGGGCATGACTTACCGCACTTTAAACTGAACAATCGGCTGCCGGACAAATCAAACCAATGTGTAATGCCAAGTATACGAAGAATGACAAAGTATTAACATCTGTTGATGTCATGGCGATTCATTTTCTATCCCTAGAAACCCGCCCGACTGGCGGCTCCACAGTTGCGAATACAGGCCATCACGGGCGAGCAGCTCAACGTGGCTGCCGGTTTCAACAATCAACCCCTTGTCCATCACAACCAATCGATCCATCGCCGCTATCGTGGAAAGCCGGTGCGCAATGGCGATGACGGTTTTACCGGTCATCAGGTCGCGCAACTGATCCTGGATGGCCGCCTCGACTTCTGAATCAAGCGCAGAGGTGGCCTCATCAAGTACCAGCAACGGGGCATCTTTGAGAATAACTCTGGCAATAGCGATACGCTGACGCTGCCCACCGGACAGCTTCACCCCGCGCTCGCCGACCTTTGCGTCGTAGCCGCGCCGGCCTTCGTTATCCACCAGTTGTGGAATGAACAGATCAGCCTGTGCTAACTTCGCTGCCCGGAGAATTTCATCCTCTGTGGCGTCCGGTCGTCCGTAATTTATGTTCTCGCGAATAGACCGATGCAACAGCGAGGTATCCTGAGATACCATAGCAATACCGGCTCGCAGGCTATCCTGCGTCACCGCTGCTATGTTCTGTCCGTCAATCCATATACTGCCGCCGTGCAAATCGTAGAAACGCAGCAGCAAATTGACCAGTGTCGACTTGCCCGCACCGGATCTGCCAACCACACCAATTTTCTCCCCGGCGGCCACACGCAATGAAAAATCACGGATCACGCGATCCTCTTTGTCATAGTGGAATTGCACCGACCTGAACTCGACAGCGGCCCGGGTTACCGATAGCGCTTTGGCGTCCTCAGCATCCATGACCCGGTTATCGACCGAGATTGTTTCAATGCCATTTTGCACCGCACCAATGCTTTCAAACAACGCCGAGATAGTACGCAGGATCCACCCGGACATTTGATTCAGCCGCAGGATCAGCCCGTTGGCAATGGCAATTGCCCCGATAGACATGGTGCCCTGCTGCCAGTAGAGGATCGATAACAATGCGGTGCTGACAATCAGGATGGTATTCATCACGACCAGCGAGACCAGCATTCTGAGGATCGCCTTTAGCAACTCTCTGAGCGCTTCGGTATGGCGAACAAAGCCTGTTGCCACGAACGACTCTTCGCGCTCTGCGTGCGCAAATAACTTCACCGATTGTATATTGGTGTAGCTGTCTACTATGCGACCGGTCAGCGCAGAGTTGGATTCGGAGACCGCACGAGATCGTCGACCGACAGGTGGCATCATTTTCACAATGACCAGACAATACCCTGCAACCCAGAACAGCACCGGAATCATCAGTCGCCAGTCTATATCGAGGAACAGCCAGATGATGCCTGCCAGATAAATAAAAAGCAGCCAGACACCATCAATCACATTGAGCACACTTTCACGCAACGAGTTACCGGTCTGCATTACTTTCTGGGCGATGCGACCGGCAAAGTCGCTCTGAAAATAGTTCAGGCTCTGACGCACCACATAGCGATGATTCTGCCAGCGAACCGTATTGGTCAGACCCGGTGTCAGTGTCAGGGTAATCAGGCAGCGCGAGATCACCATGCTAACCGGGCGCACCACTACCACAATGAACAACATCACCAGCAGCGCTGCACCATGCTCGGAAAAAAAGTTATCCGGCGGTGTGGTTGCCATCCAGTCGACGATGTGACCCAGGTAGGCGTAAAGGTAGAGCTCGGCCAGTGATGCCACACTGGTCAAAAAAAGCGTTACCGCTATCAAGCGCCAATACGGTTTTAAATAGTGAACAAAAAAATCTCTGGTACCTTTCGGCGGTTGCTCGACTGCCGTTTCTCGCAAAGGATCGATCAGATTTTCAAAATAGCTAAACACGGGAGTTCCTGGATAGAACGGTTTTCTGCTTGGGTAAAACACGACATCGGCCATCAGCCGCCCAGTGCTTATAGTGACAGGAAACCGGTAGCCGGATACAACTACCCTCAAGCACCACACTGACCGGATGTACCAGTGAAAAAATAGACCGCAATAACATGCCTGTGATCAAAACCGGGAGTTATCCGGCCAAGCAGCGATCAGACGCGTGACCGTTGCTCGTGTGGGCGTAGCAGCAGGGTCAGTTGGTCGATTCACTCAACCTGGCTAACGGCTGCTCATTGATTGGCCAATGCACAATAGCGGCGACGATGCCAAAGAAAATTCCCGCCCACCACATGCCATCATAACTGCCGTACTGATCGTAGAGCCTCCCGCCCATCCAGACGCCGATAAAGCTGCCGAGCTGATGACTGAGAAAAACAAATCCAAAAAGTGTTGCCAGATACCGTACGCCGAATATCTGTGCAACCAACCCGGTGGTCAGTGGCACCGTTGACAACCAAAGCAAGCCCATGAGTGCTGCAAAGCCATATATAGTTGCGGTTGTTTTCGGCAGAATTAACAGCGCCAGAATAACCACCGAGCGCGCCAGATAGATAAAACTCAGGCTGTTTTTCTTGCTGGTCTTCTGACCGGCGTAGCCTGACGCAAATGACCCGATAATATTAAACAGGCCGATGATAGACAACGACCAGGCACCCACGACAGGTGTCATCCCCAGATCTTTCACGTAGGCAGGAAAGTGCACGGTAATAAAGGCAACATGAAAACCGCAGACAAAAAAACCGGCCGTCAGTAACACAAATCCGCGATGCGCAAACGCTTCAGAAACAGCCCCCGACAGTGACAATGCTTCTTCGTCGGCCGGTGCATCTGACGGGCGTCCGGGTAATGCGAACGCCAGTGGAATCAGCACCAGTGCTATCCCCGCTTGCAGCAGCAGCGCCTGCTGCCACCCGAAAGACGAAATAAAACCCTGACTCAATGGTGAAAACAACACCTGCCCACACGACCCGGCTGCGGTGCCCAGACCAAAGACAAAGGAACGTCGTTGCGGGTCAACTACCCGCGCCATCGCTGCCATTGCCAGCGAAAACGCAGAAAACGCGACCCCGGCCCCGGTCAGAATGCCGGCGGTTAAATGCAGTGCACTGCCTGACTCGGCCACCGACATACCGTACAGACCAGCCGCGTAGAGAATCGCACCAAGTATAATGACCCGTGATGCGCCAAAACGGTCAGCTATCGCGCCGGCTATCGGCACACCAATACCCCACATCAGATTCTGGATCGCCAGAGCAAGTGCAAAGGTTTCTCTGCTCCAGCCACGCGCCTCCGTCATCGGCTCGAGGAATAACCCGAAGGAGGAGCGAATACCAAAGCCAAGCAAAGCGATCAGGCAGCCCGCGATAATAACAACAGAAGGGGTACGCCAGCCTGGCATCGCAGCAGTAGGTGAACTCATGAACTCTGTGGACTCCAGTGCATTGCGAAAGCTATTAGATTATTGTTCTTGTCGGGCCGACTGCAGCACTGTGCCTGTAATGGGATTTCTTTTCAAACATTAACGGCATTGTCGCCGCCGTGTCTCGCTGATGTACATCGGGAACCGCGTCGACCTGTGTTACCTTTTACGACGCAGCACACTAAAAACCCCCGGAGGACAACCATGAAAAGATTTTTTGGTACCGCGGTTTTCACCGCCATTGCGGCCAGTGCCGTGCACGCCGAATCAACACAGTCGGTGCAGGCCGGCTCCCCGCGCCAACCCGTCATCGCCGAAAACTATATGGTCTCGGCAGCCAACCCGTTTGCGGTTAAGGCCGGCGTAGAAGTGCTCTCTAACGGCGGCACAGCGGCAGACGCTGCTGTCACCGTGCAGATGATGCTTAACCTATTTGAGCCACAATCATCCGGTATTGGCGGCGGTGCATTTATGTTGTACTGGGACGCGTCCGAGAAAAAACTCATCACTTACGATGGTCGCGAGAAGGCACCGGCCTCCGCCACTCCCGAGTATTTTTTCGGCGACGACGGCACACCGGTCAAGTGGTGGGATGCGGTTGTCGGAGGTCGCTCGGTGGGCGTGCCTGGCACACTGAAGTTACTCGAAACAGCACACCGGCAGCACGGCAGACAACCGTGGTCTGAGTTGCTGTTACCGGCCATTGTGCATGCCGACGCCGGCTTTGAGATATCTCCGCGGCTGGCAGATTCAATCGCATCGGCGCAAAAGCGCAAGCTCGACCTGTTCGAATCAACCCGCAGCTATTTTTTTAACGATGACGGCAGCCCAAAAACCGCCGGTACCTATCTGAAAAATCCTCAGTTTGCCAGCGCGCTGCGGGACATCGCAGCCAATGGCTCTGCGCCGTTTTATACCGGCGCTATTGCCGAATCTATCGTTAAGGCGGTGAAAACAGAGATCAACCCCGGTGAATTAACCCTCGAGGATATGGCCAGCTATGAAGTGATTGAGCGCGAACCGGTCTGCTTCCCGTATCGTAGTTACGAAGTCTGCGGCATGGGACCACCAACCTCGGGCGGTCTGACGATGGGTCAAATGCTGACAATGCTGGAACAGCACGATTTACCGGGCATGGGACCCGGTGCCGAGGCCTGGCATCTGTATATAGAAGCCGCCAAGCTGGCTTACGCCGACCGCGGCCTGTACATGGCGGACTCCGACTTCGTCGACATGCCGGAGGGCTTGCTCGATAAAGGCTACCTGGCGGAACGCGCCAGCCTGATCGATCCACAAAATGCCATGGAAAAAGCCACCGCCGGGATTCCGCCCCAGCAGAGCGCCATGCGATTCTCACCTGACACCCAACTGGAGCGCGCCGGCACTTCGCATTTTTCAATCGTTGATCAATACGGCGATATGATTTCCATGACAACCACCATTGAAACCGGCTTTGGCTCGCGCGTCATGAGCAACGGCTTTCTATTGAACAATGAACTCACCGACTTCTCCAGAACGCCGGAAAAAGACGGGCTGCCTATTGCCAACCGGGTTGAAGGCAACAAACGACCACGTTCTTCTATGTCCCCGACCATAGTATTCAAAGACAATGCGCCGGTTCTGGTCATTGGCTCCCCGGGAGGTTCGAGGATCATTAACTATGTGACTAAATCGGTCATCGCCATCCTCGACTGGGACATGGATCCACAAACAGCCATCGACATGCCACACGTCGTTAATCGCAACGGCAATACCGATCTGGAAGAAAATACCAGCGCAACGGAGCTTGAACCGGCACTCACAGCGCTCGGCCATCAGGTCAAGGTGAGAGGACTTACCTCCGGGCTTCACGCCATAGTTATCGACAACGGAAAATTGATCGGTGCTGCAGACTCCCGACGCGAGGGCATCGCCGCGGGCCATTGAGGACACCCAGCTATCACCACCCTATCAACCTGCCTCTAGTGCCATTTTTCTGCCGGGATGGCAGTAACAGGCCACTCGACGAGTGGCAGCGCCCGCTGCCACTCTGTGTGCGCAGGTCTCAGTCCGTGTTCCTTATGAGAACCAACCCACACCGGCCCGTTGACGACTTCTCAACTTATCAATTACCTGCAGCCCTTGCGCTAATTATCTAACACACGACGCCGACATCACAGGCGACTGAAAAACAGACTGCTACACCAACCTGGAAAACAGGGAATTCCGCCAGCACCGCAAACTGCGCCGCTGGCAGATATAGGCAAGGGTATGATATGCGCAAGTTAAGCAACATGACCGGACCGGCACTTTTCGCTGGAAGCAAACTATACGCTGTTGCAGCAGCGGCTTTAATCACCTTCAGCACTCACAGCGCTGTCGCTGACGACACCGAGGTCTTTTTCCCGAAGGTATCAGCAAACCCGAACTTCCTGTTTCTTGTTGATATCTCCGGCTCTATGGGCGACTACGATGAGGGCGCGGTAGGCACGCGGCTAGACCGGATAAAAAGTGCAATCACCACATTGGTGGGGACGGCAGACGGTATCAATGTGGGACTGATGTCCTACGCAGGGTCCACCATCAAGCTAGTCGAGGCAGTGGCCCCGATTGAGACCAACCGCAGTGCCATGATTTCAAGTACAAACGCGCTGGTCGATGGCGGTGGCACACCAACAGTGCCGGCACTCTATGAAGCCGGTCTATATCTGCGTGGCGAAGCACCGCTGTACGGCTGCCAGGGAAACAACGCAAACCATCCGGCCTGCGGTACCACTTACACATCCCCATTGATCAGTGAGTGTCAATCCAACAACGTAGTACTGCTGACGGACGGTTCACCGAATGGCAATAACGCAGTTGCTTCGATTCAGGCACGGCTCGGAGAAAACTGCACGATCGCCAACGTCGATGGCAGCATTAACGGCGGAACCTGTGCTGCCGAATTTGCCGACTATCTCTACAACGAAGACAACGCACTCAACATAGACGGTGACAACAGCATCAAGACTCACACAATCGGTTTTAATTTCTCAGACCCCTGGTTGGCCAATGTCGCTACCGCCGGCAGAGGCACGAGTACTACCGCCGAAACCGCTTCGGACTTACTGACTGTCATCGACAATATCATGACGATCGACAGCGGCAATCAAACCTTTGTTGCACCCGCAGTTACTCTGGATCGTTTTACCCGTTTATCACACAGAAAAGACATGTATCTGGGTATGTTCAAACCAACCAACCGTGCCCGCTGGAGCGGTAATCTGAAAAAATACCATTTCACTGGTAACCCGCCGGTGATCACAGATAGTAATACACTGGAAGCCCTCGATCCCGCCACGGGCAACTTTTATGACACTGCGCAGAGCTTCTGGTCAACAGAGGCCGACGGCGCAAACGTCGAGCAAGGCGGGGCGGCCAATCTGCTGAATACAACAACGCGCAAGGTCTACACCTACACCGGTGGCGCCAGTAAAGACCTGACACTGTCACAACACGCCGTCAGTGAATCCAACACAGCCATCACTGCCGCCATGCTCAATGTAACGGACGATGAGGTTGCCAATCTATTAAAATGGGCTCGCGGCGTTGACGTTAAAGATGAAAACGGTAACTCTCTGACCACCGACACCCGCCGGCATATGGGCGATCCTCTGCACTCACAGCCTGTGGTACTGACCTACGGCGGCACAAAAGACACACCGGACTCACTGGTGTTTATGGCCACCAACGAAGGATATCTGCACGCAGTAGACAGCGCCACGGGACAAGAGGCCTACGCTTTTATTCCCCCCGAACTGCTGGAAAATCTTGACTTCTACTACGATAACCATCGCACCACCAATCGGCTGTACGGGCTCGACGGCGACCTGACTCTATGGCTCGATGATAAAAACGGTAACGGCGCACTGGATTCAGCCACTGAATCCGCCTACCTGTATGTGGGCATGCGTCGGGGCGGTAATAACTATTACGCGCTCGATGTCACCAACAAAACCAGCCCCAGATTTCTCTGGTCAATCAAAGGCAGCCAGGGGCAGTTTTCGCAGCTCGGGCAAAGCTGGTCAAAACCCACCCTGAGTAAAGTGCTTATCAATAACACAGCAACTGATGTGTTGATTTTCGGCGGGGGCTATGACCCGATGCAGGACCATGCATCCATTCGATCCGCTGACACCATTGGCAACGCTTTGTATATCGTAAACGCCCGCACTGGAGCGCTGATCTGGTCGGCTGAAGAATCAGACTACGCCGCTATGGAGTTCAGCATGCCGTCTGATCCGCGGGTAATCGATGTTGATGGTGACGGCATTGCTGATCAGATATATATCGGAGATATGGGTGGCCAGCTGTGGCGCTTCGATATCAACAAATCCGCCAGCAATGGAAACCAGCTTGTCGACGGTGGTGTAATCGCGAATATATCCGGCACTGATCCGGCGGATAACCGCCGCTTCTTTTATCCGCCGGATGTATCACTGATTGCCGATGGAACACGCACTTATATGTCGGTGGCGATCGGCTCAGGCCATCGTGCGAAACCACTCAGTACCGATGTGGAAAATCGCTTCTATATGATCAAACAGGACAGCGTCTACAGTGCTCCGGCGGGTTATGGAATCATCGACGAAACCGCGCAGGTGGAAACCTACACACCGATCACTGAAGCCGATTTATACGAGTCGACCAATAACACCCACGACAGTGCGGGGGCGACCACTGACGAACAAGCCGCGACGGCTCGGGTGAAAAAAAATGGCTGGTTTTTTAGGCTCGGGCTGTCCGGAGAGAAAGTCCTGGCGCAATCAATAACGGTCGACAACAAGATATTTTTCTCGACCTATGTCCCCGACACTGCTCACACCGATGTCTGCACACCGGCGCCCGGCGGTGGCCGCGCCTACGCGGTAAGTGTCTACGACAGCCAGCCGATAGGGTCGCAACGGTTCACCGACTTGACACGCCCGGCAATACCACCACCACCGAATGCGGTATTTACCGAAGACGGTGCCGTCACTGTGATGGTCGGGCCGGAGCCGATTTCGACTCCACCGGTTAACCTCACACAACGCTTGTATTGGTCAGAAAATCCGGAATTCTAAGCGTATACAGCATTATCCTGCAGATAGGCTGAGCGACAAATAACCTGTCATCAGCCCGGCGCGCGGCAGTCGCCGGGCACACTTACAGACGACACACAACGACGAGCCAAGTGACACACCCTGTGCATTTGGTCTGCAGATGTGCGCCACTGTTGTGGCACTTTACCCGGCAGTCGCAGCGATTACGGGTATTGCGATCAGCAACGGCAGTGCAGCATGTGCAAAGTGCACCTGGCAACAACACAAATGACAGGCCTTGAATCGGATTCGTTTTTTTAAAACAGTACACCGGGCTCGATTTCTCTGGTAGAACATAACTCTGCTCTACCAGGAACACACGATGCGACGATTCAGTTTTTTACTGGCACTACTGACCAGCTTCCAATGTGCAGCTTTTGATCTCAGCCTGCAACCCGATCCGGCTTTGACTCCGGTTGCCGTTGTTACCTATCAATTGCAGGCACTGCAGGCCAATTCCAACGGCGACGGTATTGCCGCGACGTTCCGTTTTGCGTCGCCAGCCAACAAGAAGTTCACCGGCCCCTTGTCGAAGTTCGCCGGATTGTTCGACGCGCCACAATACGAACCGATGCTCAATCATCACTCCGCAGAGGTGAAACTCCTGCGCGACGACGGCACGACCGCCCAACTGCTCGCCAGTATTGTCGACAGCACCGGCAAACTGCACTGGTACCGTTTCGTGCTCTCGCGTCAGCAAGGTCAGGAATGCACCAACTGCTGGATGACCGATGCCGTTACACCCGACGTGCGCCCCGAGCGCTCTGCCTGATTCACCCAACTCTACCAACTCACCTTTAAAAACTTTCAGACATGCAAAATAAAAAACGAATTGCCGTGGTCGGCGCTTCAGGCTACACCGGCGCCGACCTGGTCAGACTCGCGATCAGGCACCCACACATGGAGATCTCTGCTCTCACCGCCCATTCACACGCAGGTAAACCCATGGAGAGCGTATTTCCGCACCTGGCAAACCTGAACCTACCAACCCTCTGCCGCCACGAAGAAGTAGACTGGAGCAACATTGACGCGGTGTTCTGCGGGCTGCCACACGCCACCAGCCAACAGGTTATTCGAGACCTGCCCGACCATTTGAAAATTATTGATATCTCTGCCGATTTCAGGCTGCGTGACCCCGACCTCTACCAGGCCACCTATGGCAACCCGCATGTCGCTGTCGACTTGCAGCAGGAAGCGGTCTACGGGCTTACCGAGCACTATCGCGATGACATCGCCCGGGCGCGTTTGATCGCCTGCCCCGGGTGCTACCCGACCGCCGCGCTAACGCTGCTACTGCCATTGGTGAGCGCCGGCTTAATCGACGCCTCTGATCTGATCATTGACGCAAAATCCGGCCTCACCGGTGCCGGCCGCGGCCTAAAGCAAAACACCTTGTTTGCAGAATCAGGAGAGGGCATGAGCGCCTACGCCGTAGCGCAACATAGACACGCACCGGAGATAGAGCAGGAACTCTCGATTGCTGCTGGTACCTCGCTGACGGTCAACTTTACCCCGCACCTGATCCCGATGAGCCGCGGTGAACTGGTCACCTGCTACGCCCGCCTGACACCAGGCCACCACACCACAGATTGCATCGACGCACTAGAAAGCAGCTACCGGCATGAACCGTTCGTCAATCTGTCACCCGACGGCGTTATTCCCCACACCCAGCATGTACGCGGCTCCAATAGCGTGACAATGAATGTCTACGCTGACAGAATCCCCGGGCGGGTCATTATGATTGCGGCACTGGATAATCTGGTGAAAGGATCATCCGGTCAGGCATTGCAGAACTTCAATGTCATGTTCGGTTATGAAGAAACACTGGGCTTGCAGCAAATCGCTTTGTTTCCATAGATTACCACGACACCGGAACTACATCGGTTGCTCACGACTGTCTGCAGCAGCGGCTATCGCAACAGTGCCTTAGCCTCATCTTCATACCAGGCCGATATTTCACTTTGAGCTAACCGTAAAAAAAGGCCAACATTGAATAACACCGTGTGGTCATATGCCTCAGTTGATTGTTTACAGCCAATCAGCATGCGTACATACTTGGGTTCCAGATTTGGCAAGACGCCAACCAGGAACCTGTCGGGGAATCAGGATCATCACCGGGACGCGATTTTTTTAAGCCAGATATTTCGATCTACTGCAGCGAATACTTCTGCAGATTTATCGTCGCGATTGTTATAGCTGGCCACAAAAATCGCCGCGCTCGCAGATCATTTGTTCCCCCGGCAAACACCTAAGGTGACATCATCCTTGTGTGTCCCAGTCATCCGGAGGAACAATTTTGTGACCACCCGAGTAAGCACTAGCCTCACGTCGTTGTTCCTTGCTGTTGCCTCTGTGTCGATCTCTTTCGCCACGACCAGCACCACCGGGTCTGTCTCAGGGTCTACCAACAGTAACCAACAACAACCCGTTGCTGCAATACTCAACACGAGAAATATTGAGATATCGTCACAACAACAATGCCGGTTAGAACGCGATCACCTTTGCACACAATTGTTCGAACTGCTCACGGCAAGGCAATCAGCCACGGTCACCGATACACAGCTGTTTAACGATTTCTCACGTGCTTACCTGACACTGGCGGCAAACAACTCCGAACTTCAGCAACGCATTACCACCGTCGAAAACCAATCAACCAACCTCAGTCTCAGCAACCGGGCCAAAGCCGCTGACATTGCGCTGCTGCAAACTGAGATCGAGACACAGGCCCGGACGATTGAACAACTGCACCGGCAAAGTCGCATAAACGTAGAGATCACCAGGCGTCAGCGCGAGCAGCTGGTTACTCTACGAGCACAGCTGGAACTCGCCAAAGAAGAAAGTGCCACGATTGTCGAAACACTGGAGAGCCAGATTGCCGAACGAGACAGTAATTTAGCCACCCTGGACACACAGAGACAACAGCAAAAAGAAAACATCACTGCTCTGCAGGACCAGATCGCGGCCCGGCAGAAAACCCTTAGCTTGTTAAAAAAACAGTTACTGGAGTCAGCATCAGTTGCTCAGCAGCAAAGCGCCCAGGTGGCAACGTTGCAACAGCGACTGGCCGAGGTCAACGCAGAGAACACCACCGCCACCGCTCACCTGATGCAGCAAATTGCTGATCGCGATCAGTCCCTGTCGGCGGTAAACAATTTGCAGCAACAGCAGAGTGATCAGATCGATTCGCTGCAGAACGAAATCACGTCGCAAGAACAAACCCTTACACGGCTGAAAAAACAGTTGCTGGACACCGCCGAACTAGCGCAGCAACAATCCGCACAAGTCGCCACACTGACAACAGATTTGCAGGCAGCGAACACCGAAAAAAACCGATCCAATGAAAAACTAAGCAATGCAATTGCCGAACGCGACCGACAACTCACAACACTTAGCGACAGTAAGAGTCAAATGGCAAGCGCCAATGAACGACTGCAATCCGAGCTCGACAGTCAACGCAGAAGCCTCAGTCGCCTGAAAACACAGTTAATCGAAACCGCCACAGTGGCTCAACAGCAAAGCGAGCAGGTAGCAACGCTGCACAGATTTTCCAACAACGCAAATGCTGACAACGCAGCACTCACCGAACAGCTTCAGACAGCGATTGCAAACAGCCAGTCACTCCAATCCGAGCTAGAAACCCTCAGGCTACAACATCAAGAGGTACAGCAGCAATCCGCGCTCAATGCAGAATCTCTCCAAACTGCGCTGGCCGCGCGCGACAGTCAAATCACTACACTCGAGCTCGAAGTTGACAGCCAGTCAGGGCAGTTGACAGCACTCAATGAAAAACACGAGGCACTGCTGACCGAACGAAATAACAACCGCCAGCAGCTTGCCGACTTCCAGCAAGCGGCAGAGCTCAGCGACAGCAGAATCGCCGAACTCGATCAGACTATAGCCACACTGGGTAAACAGATAGAGGCCGCCAACGCACAAACAGAGTCCCTGAAAGAAGAGATCACCAGCAACCTGACCAACGCCAGTCAGGCCAATGCCGAACAGCAAGAACGACTGGCGGGTTTGACTACAGAAATCACTGCCCTTAAAGAGCAGCTCAACAACAGCAGCCGTAACTATGATCAGGCTAACACCGATCTGGAAACAGCCCGACGACGAAACCAGACACTCAGCAACGAGGTACAGGCACTAAACACACAAATCAATGAAGGCGCTGAAAACAACGCAGCTATCCGCAAAGAACTGGATGCCGCTCTGCTGAACCTGAGCAACATTCGCGAAGAGAACCTTGGCATGCTCAAGGATATGACACACCTTGAAGATGAGCTGACCAGAGTAAATACTGACATCATCGAACTGCAGGCAACACTGCAGAAAAGCCTCTCTAAAGAGAAAGCCGCCAGAGAGTCAGCCGCATCATTGCAGCAAAAAATAGATTCGAGGCAAACCTATCTGGTCGAACTGAAAGCCGCCAACGAGCTGGCGGCACAGAGACTCACCACCGTGCGCGACGAACTAGAAACAGTACAGGCGAGGCTGGCAGAGAAACAACGCACCGTTGAAATACTCGAAGCGGAAATACAGACACTGGAAGCAGAGAAAACCACCGCTGCAAATAGAGCCGAAGAATACGCCAGGCAAGCGGAGCTATTATCGGATGCGATCACTGACAAACTGACAAACCAGAGCGATCACCGGTTTGATGTTTCTGTCAGGCCTGATCAAACCGTCGCAGTACAGGTCAACTCAAGTAAATTGTTCAGAGTGGGCAGTTCACTGCTGTCTGCCAA
This sequence comes from uncultured Granulosicoccaceae bacterium, assembly GCA_938003855.1. Classification (GTDB taxonomy): domain Bacteria; phylum Pseudomonadota; class Gammaproteobacteria; order Granulosicoccales; family Granulosicoccaceae. Next base: position 17,687 of record CALKXD010000282.1, read on the forward strand.
CGGTCAGGAAGTACTGCAAACTGTCGGTAATGCCCTTGCCGACACCAAAGACCGGCGCATTGTTATAGAAGGTCATTCGGACAATATTCCACTGGGGAAAAAGCTCGCGCCAAAATTCAAAGACAACTGGGGGCTTTCTATTGCCAGAGCAGTTTCAACAGCCAAGTTCATTGTGGCTAACAGCGAAATCACCGCCGACCGCATCAGCGTCAGAGGCTTTGGCTCAACCCGGCCAATCGCTGACAATGACACCGCGGAGGGGCGCGAAAAAAACCGCCGCGTCGAAATACTGCTACTGTCACAGGAAACAGACTCTACTGCGGCTAACTAACGCTCCCGGCCGGACCCTGACAGCCATGACCAACGACTTAGTCGATCTCTGACACCGCATAGATCGAGAATTTACCGCTATAGGGTTTGGCAGAAGGCTTCGCATAGCCGCGCACGCGACTACTGGTCAGCGATTGACACACCAGTGCTTCAATCTGTTTGACAG
>CALKXD010000283.1 GCA_938003855.1 uncultured Granulosicoccaceae bacterium
CATGTAGAGCGAGCCTCGGTTCCAAAACTCCCCACGCACCATGGAAACCCGCAGCGTCAGCAAGGCCGAATCGAGAACAGCCCTCGCTAACGCGTCAGGTTTCCAGAAAATGGAGACCCATCAATCAATACAATTAAAACGGAACCGAAAACCAACACACCCCCAAACGTACCAGAACTCCCCGCGCACCATGGAAACCCGCAGCGTCAGCAAGGCCGAATCTAGAGCTGACCTCACTAACGCGTCGGCTTTCCAGAAAATGGAGATCCATCAATCATAGCGATCTATATGTGAAAGCCAGTTCCTTATTTCCGTCATCCTCACATGTGGAGACAGATCTTCACCGCGAACGCCCAGTTGTTCTGCAGCATCACCGTCCGAATCTGCGATATCCAGCAGGGCTGCGGTGTCTGAGTTCTGCCAGATTGTACCCGGCGCTCGCATTAGATCGGCAACCCAGGCGGCGGTAAATTCGGGGTGGTACTGCATTCCCCAGAAATCTACTCCGTCACTTTCATAAGCAAAGGCCTGAATTGGCGAATGATCATTGCCGGATAAATGGATGGCTTTTTGTGGAAGCTCTTGAACCTCATCCCGGTGTGCGCACGGCACCGCGTATCCGTCTGTGCGACCTTTGAGAAGAGGGTGGTCATGGCCTTGTCGGGTTCTGTCTATATTCAGTGCCAGGCCTACTTCCATGCCGTTAGGGGATGCGCCGATCCTGCCACCAAGAATATGCGCGCCAAGCTGCATCCCGTTGCAGGAGGCAAGTACCGGAATTCCCCGGTCGAGAACCGTTGATACTGCATTGCGCAACGGCTCTGCCTGTGGTGCGTCAACAGACCATGGAACACCCGATCCGCTCAATACAACGCCGTTAACATTCGCAAGGTCCCCAGCGGCAAGGGGCGTGTCATAGGGTGCGATAATGCTACAGCTAACCCCGGGGTCCTGCGATTTTAATGCGGTCTCGTACATACCGGCCGGAGTTGTACCGACACGGGCTTTGGCCTCGGCCACCAGAGTTGCCGTGTTTCCTTCCAGTATGAGTATGTTCTTCATGGATTAATCCTTATCAACAGGCGTATGCGAGTTACCCGGCATGCTGTGGTAACGCTATTCAACGTCACGAGGTTGTCTGGCTATCTATGTCGGTTAATGGTCGTGATTTTGGTGATTTAACATAACAATTTGTACCCGCAGAATGATCGTGCAGCACCAGACAGGAGATAGTGCAGGATCTCCGGGTTTTCTAAATCGGTATTGGAAGCGTGGTAATTTCGTAGTGATGCGAAATCCTGCGGTTCAGGATCGGATCTTCGATTTCAAAGTCAAAGCGTGAGCTCGGCCGAATACCGCCAATGGCAGATAGTGTCCCGCCCATAATCATGTCAGCTTCGCCGAATTCGCCTCCTGAGTAGGTTTTAAAGTTGTCCAGTAAAGTGTCTACGTGAAGCATCGCGTCGACAGCGCCTTCCTGATAGGTGACGCGTTGGCCGTCTTCATAGATAAAAGAACGCAATATCAATTTGTCCCAATGATCGTGTGCCTCTTCAAAGTGCCAGAACTCAGGGGCGATCACTTTTTCACAGATCTGCTTCGATTGACACACACTGACAGTCTCCAGTTTGCGGTCGGTATGATCGGACCCAACGCCAAGCAGCAAGCCTTTGCCGGGGACATTTACCAGAACGAATTCAACTTCACCGCTGGTGTCCGGGCCGGACACTTCAATGATGTTTCCGGTTGTGATCCGGTCACGGGACATCCTGAAGAAGGTGGGAACATCTTTGGGGCGGGCCACCCCGAGCGCTTCCAGTTCTACAATGTGCTCTTCAACGGCTGCGCCATCGCGACCGGTCCAGCCCCCCAGGATCAGCCGGTTGATGTTCTTCGCTTCAAGGTTGTAGTCTGTAACAGCGCTGGTCATGTGGTGTTCCTCGGGTTTTGGTTTTGATCCTGCGGGTAAAGCCATCTGCCGCTTTTGACGGCAAATAGTGTTGTTCAAAAGTCTGCGTATTAAGCCAATGGTACGCTTAGCAGAATAGGCTGGAATCATCACAATCTGCAGCTGAAATGTTAAACTGCAAAGCACCTCAACAGGCTGCGTACTAGATGAAAGCTGCACTGCTGGAAGAATTCGAACAACCGCTCAATGTTACCACTACCCGTGATCCTGTGTTGCCGGACGATGGCATTGTTGTCAGGGTGAACACCTGTGGTGTCTGTCGGTCCGACTGGCATGGCTGGAAAGGCACCAATCCACTGATAAAACGTCCTCATGTGCCCGGGCATGAGTTTGCCGGCGATGTGGTCGCTGTAGGTCCCGACTGCCACCAGATCAACATTGGTGATCGCGTGACAGCACCGGTCATTATGGGTTGTGGTTGTTGCCCGACCTGTCGGCAGGGACAGTTGACTCTATGCGACACGCAGCATGTGATCGGATTCAGCGGCTGGGGCGCTTTTGCAGAATTGGTAGCCATTCCGTATGCCGACTCGAATGCAGTGGTGCTGCCTGACTCTGTCGGGTATGACGTCGCCGCCGCATTGGGCTGTCGAACCACCACCGCGTTTGCCGCCGTCGTTGACCGGGCGCAAGTCAGAGCCGGAGAGTCGCTGGCGGTGCACGGCTGTGGCGGGGTTGGTCTGTCGGCGGTATCGATAGGCGCGGCAGTCGGTGCCACGGTAATCGCAGTCGATATCATCGAAGAAAAACTACACCTGGCCAAAGAAGCCGGCGCCACACATGTTGTTAACGCGGCAACGGTGAACGATGTGGCCGGAACTATTCGCGAGATCACCGGCGGTGGTGCAAATGCATCCATTGAGGCATTGGGCATTACCGAAACGTTTCACAATTCACTGCGCTGTCTGGCAAAGTTCGGCCGTCATGTGCAGATTGGCCAGCCACTCGACGATCACGCGACACCATTAATACCCTTGCTGGAAACCGTCTATTACCGGCAGCTTTCTATAATGGGGTCACGTGGGTTATCAGCCCATCGGTTTCCAGCGCTGTTTGCGTTAATTGCCGCTGGTAGACTGGACATGCAACGCCTGATTAAAAACCGTATTACCCTGGAACAGGCAAGTGATGTGTTTTACCAAATGGACAACCATGAGGATGTCGGGATCACCTTGATAGAGTCTATATAGGCTATGAGTAGTTGATCTATTGGGAAAATACGCTACGGCAACTGGTGGTGTATATGTCATGACGATATAAATTGCACAGGTATGGCAGAATTTCGCTGATTTACAGGCAAAAAACGGTTCGTGGACTAATGAGTTGTTATTCAAGAGGTGTGATTTATA
>CALKXD010000284.1 GCA_938003855.1 uncultured Granulosicoccaceae bacterium
ATCCGGGAACAGTAAATGACTCCAGCAGAGCTGCAGGAACTCGCCATTGCAGCACTTGACGAACTAAAAGGTGTCGACGTTTTATCTATTGATGTCTCGGATCGTACTACGGTGACCGATTGGATGGTGGTCGCTACCGGCACCTCCGCTCGTCACGTGAAGTCGCTCGCCAATCAGGTCAGCGAAAAAGCCAAAGAAGCCGGTGTGCGTCCACTTGGCGTTGAAGGTGACGGCGATGCAGATTGGGTGCTTGTCGATCTCGGCGATGTGATCGTGCATGTAATGACCAGCGAATCGAGGGACTTCTATTCTCTGGAGAAACTCTGGAGCGTCACTGCCGCTGAGCGTGAAAACGGCGAGAACGAGGAAGCGCTTGATTCACCCGGTGATGTGGCCGCGAACTGATTCGACGGGCAGGGCGCGATCCGTTGTCGTCGTCCCGAAGCGCTGATGCAAACCTGTTGACATGGAAATTCATTTATTGGCCATAGGCACTCGCATGCCAAAATGGATTGATGAAGGATTTTCCGATTATTCCCGACGCCTGGGTCGTGACTGTCAGCTGGTCCTTAAAGAAATCCCGTCACCGCGCAAGAGCAAATCTGAAGATGCCGATCGCATCAAGAAGCTCGAAGGTGAGCTGCTGCTGGCCGCGGTGCCCGCCGGGGCCTATTCCGTCGCACTCGACGAAAAAGGTAAAATGCATGCAACCAAGGCAATTGCAGCCAAGCTTTCTGGATGGTTCGAGTCCCACCGGCGTGTAGCGATTATCATTGGCGGAGCAGACGGCTTATCGCAATCGTGCCTGTCGCAGTGCCATGAGCGCTGGTCATTATCGAGTATGACTTTTCCCCATTCGCTGGTGCGGGTTATCCTTGCCGAACAGATCTATCGAGCCTGCAGCTTACTTAATAATCATCCTTATCATCGCGAGTGATCCGGCGTTCCGACGCTCTGATCCAGTACCTGTTGCCTGCGGAGCCCAAACTCCTTGAACCACCCGATACCACCAATCGTCCTTGCATCAGCGTCGCCTCGCCGTTTGCAGATTCTGCAGCTGATGGGATTGCAGGTAGATTGCCATCCTGCCGACATTGACGAAACTCCGCTGCCTGCCGAGCCACCTCGACAATACGTTCAAAGGTTAGCGACCGGTAAAGCGATGGTGCAGGTAAAGCAAGGTTTTACTGACCGCCTGGTGCTGGGAGCTGATACGATTATTGAACATCAAGGTGGTATTCTTGGTAAGCCTGCGAACCTCGCTGAAAGCATCGAGATGCTGCGCGGTTTATCGGGCAGTTGGCACTCGGTGCTGACCGGGGTTGCGTTGATGAAGCAGGGCCGGGTAGAAACGTGCCTCTGCGAAACCGCGGTTAAATTTACTGATCTGGATGATTCAGACATAGAATCCTACTGGGCAACCGGAGAGCCGGCAGGCAAGGCGGGCAGTTATGCCATTCAGGGTGCAGGGGCGCTATTTGTACAGCGTATAGAAGGGTCATACAGCAATGTTGTGGGGTTGCCCGTGTTTGAAACGGCTACCTTGTTGTCGGCATTTGGTGTCACTACACAGGGTCTGCTCTCGGCGATAGCGAGTAGCGACGAATGAAGGACTGAATTGCGCGTGCTAGAAGAGATTCTCATAAATGTTACTCCGCAGGAAACGCGGGTGGCTACGGTGGAAAATGGCGTACTCAACGAGATGTGCATTGAGCGGCGAGCCAAGAAAACGCTGGTAGGCAATATTTTTATGGGGCGGGTAGCCCGTGTTTTGCCCGGCATGGAAGCGGCTTTTATCGATATCGGTCTTGAACGAGCGGCCTTTTTACACGCGTCGGATATTGCCGGTAGCACTCAGGTTGATGAAAACGGCGAGAAGCAACAGCGTCATATTCGCGAATTGTTGCGCGAGGAGCAGAAAGTCCTGGTGCAGGTGCTGAAAAACCCACTGGGCAGTAAAGGCGCACGACTGACTACCAGCCTGACCGCACCGTCACGGTATCTCGTCTATATGCCAGGCGATCCGTCGATTGGCGTATCGGCAAAAATTGATGATGAAGAAGAGCGCGAAAGATTGCGCGAAATTGTGCGTAGATTTCAGCAGGAAGACGATAGCAACAGTGGTTATATAGTCCGCACCGCGGCCGAAGGCGTGCACGAGGACGAGATTGCCAGTGAGGTCGTTTTCCTGCGTAAATTGTGGCTGTCGATTGAAGCGTCTATCGCCGCCGCCAAGCCTGGAGAGCGGGTCCACGCTGATCTGCCTCTGGTGAAAAGAACGCTGCGCGATCTGGTCGGGGTGTCGGTCGAGCGAATTCGCATTGATTCACGTGAGTCGTACCAGTCTGCCTGTAATTTTGCCGAAAAATACCTGCCGGAAATCCTGCCGCGGATCGAGCACTATCCGGGTGAGAGACCGATCTTTGATCTCTATGGTGTCGAGGACGAAATCCAGAAAGCGCTTGAACGCAAAGTTCAACTGAAATCCGGCGGTCATCTGGTATTTGATCAAACTGAATCAATGACTACCGTTGATGTCAATACCGGCGCATTTGTCGGTCATCGCAATCTCGAAGAAACGATTTTTAAAACCAATCTCGAAGCGGCACAGGCGATTTGCCGGCAGTTGAGGCTGCGTAATCTTGGTGGAATTATCATTATTGATTTCATCGATATGTCCGTTGAAGAGCACAAGCGGCAGGTCATGCGGGCGATGGAAAAAGCGCTGGATCGGGATCGAGCCAAGACTCAGGTGTGCGAGGTGTCTTCGCTGGGACTGGTGGAAATGACACGCAAGCGCACCCGCGAAAGCCTTGAGCAAACGCTGTGCTCTGAGTGTCCTACCTGCTCCGGTCGAGGTTTGTTGCCCACGGCTGAAACTGTTTGTTACGAAATTTCACGTGAGATTATTCGGCAAGTGCGACAATTTGATGTGAAATCGCTAACTGTGCTGGCGTCGCCGGATGTGGTGGATATGTTCCTCGACGAGCAGTCAGATTACTTTGCAGAGCTTGAGGCATTTGTTGAAGTGCCCATTCGGCTGCAGGCGGAATCAATGTACAACCGCGATCAATACGATGTGGTGATTGTTTAGCAGCGTACTGAATTATCACCTCATCATTGATCAGCTAAGACCGTCGTTGTTACTGTCCTGTCGGCAATCATTGCTGACGGTTTTTTTTGGCAGCATCGGCGTGCGCGCGCAATCTTTACTAATCACATGGATCCGACACAAGCTTAATGGTTTTAACCGCTCTTACAAAAACGGGTAAGTGGCTCATCTATTTGCTCGCAGCGTTGCTGATTCTGTTTGCACTTTTGGCAGCGTTTGTAAGACTGGCTGTGTTCTACGGAGACGATTACAGCAAGCAACTGGCATCTCTGGTCGGTGGCTATATCGGCAGCCCGGTTGAAATTGGTGAAACTGAACTCCTGTGGAATGGCTTTGATGCCAGTGCCAAGCTGGATGATGTACGAATAATGTCCAAGGATGGCACCGAGACGCTGCTGGTCCTGCCGTCGCTCGAACTGCAATTAAATGTCCGCGATATGCTGATCCGCCAGAAGTTGTCTGCGCGCAGTGTGCAATTAAAAAACCTGTCGCTGGTGGCGGCTTATGAAGGGCGTGGCAAGCTGAAAATGCGCGGCTATGGGCTTACGCGACAGACGGCTAATTCGCGCCAGAGGCAGTCAACGTCTTCAATCACCCGACAGCAAAGTGCACCTTCGACCGACAACGCCACAAACGATGCGGCCATTGATAAGGCCCCGTCGCTGGCGCAGCGTGGTCACAGCGCACTAAGCTGGTTGTTCAACGCTGACCGCATTGCCATTCTCGATAGTGATATCACGCTTACCGATGTCACACGAGGTAAGGAATACAAGGCCGATCGCGTTAACATCAGAGCTTTTAATGATGGGGACCTCCACCAGATTCGTGTAACCAGTGCTTTGCCTGATGCCAAAGGCCAGATCAGTTCGGCATCGTTCGATTTTACCGGCCAGGCTGATAACATCGACCAATGGAAGGGTGAGTTTTATATTGATGCACGTAATATTAATCTCGACGAAGTCTCGGATATCTGGCTGGAGCGCTCGCAGCAATACAGCGGTCGGGCTAACCTAAAAAGCTGGGGCAGGTGGCAGGGCACTCGCATTAATAAAGTGCGTGCGATACTCGATGCTGGTGACCTGGCCTTAGACCTGCCTGCCACAGCCACTCGTCAGGCAATTGCTCTCAAAGCAAAGTCATTGGGTATCGATCTTGACTGGGATCGCAACTCCCGAGGCTGGGCGGCCGAATTTAATCGCTTTGAGGTGGAGCTTGGAGATGACACCCTGCCGCTCAGCGGAGTCAATATTGACATGGCCCGTGGCAATGATGGTATTCGTGAAATGATGATTTCCGGCCCCGATGTATCGCCAACGGGACTGCGGGCCGCCGCAGCACTTGCCAGGCAGTTGTCCTCGCTAAATTCCCTCGACAGTGTTGCCAATCTGCAGGACGGGCATCTTCGCAACTGGCTTGTTGGTTTGCGTATGGAAAAAACCGGGAATGTTGTCAGCGTGCTTCAGGCCGATATAGATCAACTGCATCTAGAGCCTTCCGGGCAAGTGCCGGGGGTACGTAATTTGTCGGCGCAGTTGGTGGTTCGGGGTGAATCCGGGTCTATTGTTCTGCCCCGGCAGCAAGTCAGGGTGCATGCGCCAGTGGCGTTTGAGCAAGCACTGCCGGATCTAAACATTGCCGGCGAAGTTAAGTTTTATCGTCGTGATAGCGACTGGACAATAGCCGCGAATGACTTTCAACTCGGTAGTGTTGATCTGGATACAGCCACTGACTTCAGCATCGTGGCCGACCGCAGCGGTCAGAAAATGCTCAATCTGAATACCTCACTGAATAGTGCCAATATGGCCAAAATCAAATCGTACTATCCAGTCAAGCTGATCAAGCCTAAATTGCTGAACTGGCTGCAAACCGCGATTGTCGATGGTGATCTGGTACGTGGCAAGGTATCAGTGAGCGGGGATCTGGCTGACTTCTCACCCGCGGAGGGTAAAGGGCGCATCAATGGCGATATAGACCTTGTTAACAGCACCTTGAAGTTCAGGCCCGACTGGCCTGCCGCCGAACAAATGGACGGCAACCTCACCTTTAACGCACGGGCGATGCGTGGTCGTGTATATCAGGGCAAAATCCGCCAGGCGAGCTTCAGTGATGCGCGGTTGCATATTGCAGACTTCCGCAATCCTGTGCTGGATTTTCAAACCAATGCCATCGGACCATTGGCGGATATGCTGGAGTTTGTTCAGAACGGACCCCTGGCGGAAAAAGTCGGTGCTTTCCTGGGCGATTCCACCGGTGTTGGTACCTCCCGTCTGGTGCTGGATTTGAAAGTACCGTTGCGCCGGGAGATGAAGCAGCAATTGCAGGTGAATGGCACCATCGGATTAGAGAATGCCCAGATTAATTCAACAGGTTTCGGTATCAAGCTGGAGTCTGTCAGCGGCAAGCTGAACTTTAATCGTGCTGGAGTGCAGGCTGATAAACTCAAGGCGCGATATTTTGGCGTGCCGGTGACAATTGACGCGACACAGACCGCGGCAAACAGTGGTAAGCGTGTCAATACAATCCGTCTGCGAGGGCCCGTCTCAGTAGCCAGCGTGATGACCTCTTACGGGATTCCGATGAGCGATTCATTTCAGGGGATCTCGAACTGGAAGGTCAGGCTGGACATCACCCGTGCCAACCCGAAAGCCAAAGCGAAAGTTGAACTCACAGCGACCAGCGACCTGGAAGGCACCGCGATTGAGCTACCGCTGCCGCTGAGTAAATTATCCGACACGCTGTTGCAAACAGAGGTCTACCGTGATTTCAGTCATGCGGACAAAGATTGGTGGATCGATATACCGGGACTGGCAAAAACCCGGGTTCGGGTAGGAGACGATAAAAAGCTAGAGGCGATGGCGGTGGCCCTTGGCGGGTCCAACAACACCGTTTTGCCCTGGCGTGGCATTGCTGTGCATGGCGATGCCGGTCAGGTTGACGCACTGGGTTGGGTTAATTTTGCACTGGCGTTGCGAGACCTTGGTAAAAACCAGCCCCCTACCGAGGCGTTCCCGCTGTTTGCAAAAGTCAATTCACGGGTGTTGAAGGTGGGGACGCGCAATATGGGTGACGCAGTCTATGTTGCCTACCGTGATGGAACCCATCAGGTCCATCGAATTGAAAACCGTTACGCCAGTGGTGAGTTGTTGTTGCGTAAAGATCCAAATTCGGATGAACCGGTTGTTGTTAATCTGGACACGCTCGACCGTCGGTTTTTGGCCGCCATCGCAAGTGCCTCTGAGGGTGATCCGGAGGTGACAAACCGTCCACTTGATCCCCGTGATCTGCCACCGCTGGATTTTTCTGTAAAGGAAATGAAATGGGACAATTGGCGTTTTACCCGGGTGGCGCTGCGCACTCAGCCGGACGAGCAGGGCCTGGCCATCACAGCGTTGACTGCGCGGCAGGACGCGCTGCGTGTCAGTGGTAACGGCCGTTGGGATATCTCCCCGCAGGGCAGCGCTATTGCCCATGCGACCACCCTTGATCTCAACGCTTCGTTTGATAACGTCGGGCAAAGCATCAAATCAATGGGAGGAGGGGAGACATTTGCCGATGGTGAAGGTGAAGCGGCATTGTCTCTGGGGTGGCCGGCTGCGGCGTATCAACCCGATCTGCCTAATATGACCGGGCGGTTGTTTTTTGCGCTTCGCAATGGCCGTATATTATCTGTTGAGCCGGGCGCTGGTAGAATACTTGGCCTGTTTGCCCTGCAGGCATTGCCGAGACGGCTGACACTGGATTTTCGGGATCTGGTCAGCACCGGTCTCGAGTATGGGTTGCTGAGCGGAAATTTTTCAATTGCCAATGGTCTGGCGTCGACGCAAAACCTGCTGCTGACCGGCCCGGTTGCCGAAATACTGGTCCATGGCGATACCGATTTTGTCAATCGCACCTACCGGCAGACTGTCGATGTTTTGCCAAGAGTAAGCGGTGCGCTACCGATCATCGGGGTGTTGTCCGGCGGACCCGCCGCTGGTGTCACCGCGCTGGTGGCTGACAGCCTGTTGAAGGGGCTGGGTGTTAACCTTGATGAGATCGGCCGACGACGCTTTACGCTCGACGGTTCGTGGGATGAGCCGGTGTGGACAACAGTAGACATGCGGGTTGAAGAACCCGAGCAGCCTGCCCGCTAGAGTGTATCGTTAGCCGCCGGACGCCGACAATAATTTCAGCAGTGCTTTGGCGGACTTCATACTGCGTATGTCTACCACGGCATCTTCGGCGAGTGTTTTACTTTTTTTCGAAGCCTCATTGGCGGCATTTCGTACCAGTTGTCTGACCTGTTGCAGATTGATGCCCGGGTAGTTTTGCCGTAGCTCGTCGGCGTGGTCCGCGAAAGACGCCAGCAGATTGCTGCACATTGTCTCATGTTGGAGGTTCGACGTCGGTTGGTCAGGGTTCTCCAGTCGTTGCTGAATTTGATCGATGCTGTCGGATTTACGCAGAAGTTTGCTGATAAATTGCAGCTGTCGTTTCCGCGCTCCCCTGGCCGCCGGTGGCGGGCATTGATCCACAGCGTATCGTACCTGCTCGCTCAAAGGCAGTTGGTCCAGTTTACGGGCCTGCATTTGCGTCAGCCTCTCGGCAATTACCCGTACTTCCAGGGCATCCCGCTTTCGTTGGGATTTACTGGGTTCAAGTTCATCGAGCGACTCCTCGTCAGTGCTGTCAAATTCAGTGTCGCCGTTCATTCGTTGCTGTGCCTGTCGTAGATAGCGCTATTGTTGCAATAAATTAACATACTAACTTGACACTGTTTGTGGATAAAAGTTAACGTTGTGGACCTGACCAAGGCAGGGTGAACACTGCTAAGCTGTGTAAAAGTCGTAAAAATACAACAGGGATACTTTTTTGGCAGGATCGCCGAGTATCAGGCTGGGAGCTAGTTTAAGAATCTGGCCGTCTTTAAACCCCACCCGGGTGTGGAAATTTGTGATTTCCGCACTGTTGTACAGGGATCACTATGAAATGAACATGCAAACACAATCATCTTTTGCGGCTGTTGTGCTGGGTTTGGCAATGTCCACAACTCAAGCGCAGCCGATCGATGACTACAGCTACAAGATCACCTTGCCAGGTGCCGTGCCTTCGTTCAGCAGCCAGGGCGCAGAGACGGATATCGGTGATCAGTTGCCAGAGTCACGTGCCGAGATGCTCTTCAAGCTTACCGCTGTGCCTATTGAGAATTCGCTGGGCTTCGGAGATAACGCGATTAACTGGCAAAGCGATGTCACGCGTGAGCGGGTTGAATTTTTGCAGCCTCGGGAAGCGCGTATGCAGGATCTCAATCGCGGTTTCAGTTATTCCGCGGGAATTGATCTGGCTGACCCGGGGGCGTACTCAGGCAAATCTGAATTCATCAGCAGTCGGCAGTTGGGTGTGCACTATGGCCGTCTGGGCTCGGTGAACTACAGTGGTGTCGATTTGAGCTTTCGACAGTTCCATGCAGACAAAGACGCGGCAGACACCGGCGATGATCGGGAGTTGTGGGCCCTGGGCATGACAACCGGCAGGCGCTTTGCCCTCACCGGACTGGAAAACAGCGATCCGATCTGGACGGTATCTTTGCGCGGGCAGTTTAATTTTACGGAATCCCGTCGCGATGCGGACGCGGTAGACAACCAGCAATGGTATCTGTCACCGGGTCTGCATTGGCAAAAGGACAGTTTTCGGCTGAGTGCTGATGTCCTGATGCCTTTTATGCAGAGCGGTGAGTACGAAGATGAAACTGATTACCGGGTGCGCGCCAAAATACAAAAGCGTTTCTAAATTCGTCTACCGGTAACAGTAACTCTGTCAGACGGTCCCGGTGTGGTCCTAGAACGTCACTAACTGCCAGCCTTCAGGAGACAGAGATCCGTCGCTGAGCAAATACCGCTCATTGGATTTTGTCAGGCTGTAGAGGCGTGTGAGGTTGTCAGGATTCAGCTTTCCAAAAGACGTGCGGAAAATAACATCCATTGACTTAAGCCCGGAGAGTTCGCCAAGCAGCGCTTTGTCAGTACCGATTAAAACGGATTTATAGCGATCAGTGGATTGGTAGTTTTCAATCCAGGTTTGTACGGCCGGGAAATTCTGCTTCATTGAGTAGGAAGTATCCACCACCAGCAGTATTACGGATTTATTGTTCTGCAGAACCATATGGCTGCCAGTCCAGAATGCCACGTGCAGAATGATCATGGCGCCAAATATTTTCAGCGGTTTCATACCGGCTACATCTCTGAATTAAGCAGATTGCCAATGCGGTATGAGGCGGACTCGGCGCTTGACTCTATATAGGCGCCCTCAGCCAGACCGGCCATAGCCTTCAGATGGTCAGAAGACAGTTCATAGGCGATAGAGTGAATGGGAATTCCGGTCCATTCCATAACGTTTGAGACGTCTCCGAATTCCATGCCTTTGTTGGTTTCGCCATCGGATAAAACAAAGATAACCAGTTTGTGATCCGGATTGGTCTTTGCGTGTTCGGCAAGTTCGTTGGCGGCAACCAGCACTGCGTTATTGGTAGCGGTACCGCCACCGGTTTGCAGTTGCTCGACGGCACCGATAAAGAGCGACTTCTGCTGGATGTTGAACGGGCGAATGGCCAGATCGACGTTGACGCGTTCGTTATAGCTTACCAGCCCGATTGAATTACCTGAGCTGATCAGGTCAGAGGATTCAATCAGTGCGCGTTTGAGGTTTTTTATCCTGGTGCCGTCCATGGAGCCTGACACATCCGCAACAAACATTGCTGCGATAGGGCGTCCACCGGATTTTTTTTCCTTCCATATTTTTTGTGCACCCAGAATTAGCGCGCCATTGTTTATTGAGTAACTGCTCTGGTAATCGGCTGTGCGCCCGAAGCCATACTCGCTAACTTTGCTTTGGTTGTTTTGCAGAAATTCTGCGAACTTCTCAAGTACCTGAATCTCGGCCTGATCGGCCTGATCAGTCGCGTACAGCGGGCTGTCGTGACGGACGCCGAATGGAATGAACTCGTAATCACCCATGCCGGTGACGTTTACCCACGATTGATGTTCCATCACTAATGCATCCAGAACGCCGCTTTCAACCGCGGCATCTCGCATCTGCAGCGTGGTTTGTGCGACAAACGGTACGCCGGCCTGAAATGCTTCAAAGGCACTAGCGACATCCGGCGCTAAAAACTGCGTTTCATCGCCATCGGCAAATGCATCGAGTATTGTCAGTAAAAAATTTAAGCCGGTACTTGATTGATAAGGGTTTGTATAACCCATTGCGAATGCACCGCTGGTGACCTCCGTCAGTAGCTTTTGCACGTCGAGCTTACCGTCGGTGGTGATCTGGTCTTTTTTTGATGATCGAACAATGACTCCGGCGGTATTGGGTGCGGTAACATCAGCGATTTTTTGCAGCGGTATGCCTTGCGCCAGCAGCATATCGCCCCACAAGTGGTTACTAGGTGAGAACGCTTCGGGTGTGTTACTGCGGGCGAGGATAAATTGCGCGCCCAGGCCTGAAGCGATTTTTCGGATACTCACCTGCGCTACCTTGCCGTTGTCAATCTTGAACTGCTGCTGATTAAACAATCCGGCCATTTCGTTATAAAAACCGTCACGCCCCTGGCCGGATTTTTCCGAGGAGGTAAAGATCTCTACGGCTTCGACGCGATTGCCATCACGAGCAGCGGTAGACAACGGGTATTCGTCAATGCTGGGCAGCATTGCCATCAGGTTGGTTTTACTGAGTTGGATATTAGCCCGGTAGTTATTTTCCCGGCGACTGGGTTGTATGGTGTCGGAGACCAGCTCAGTGAGCTTTGTCAGCGCACCTTCACGGCTGTCTATCTCACCGGGTGAGCATGCAATGACAGTGGCGGCAGCGATAGTGACTGCAATAACAAATAACGGCTTTCTAGCCCTGTTGAAGTTAATCATGAACGGTTCTCCATTATCGGCTCTGTTGCCGTGCGATGACGGCTAGATCATTCAGACGAGCAAGAGTCTCTGTGCGCTCGAATGCGCCGATTTCCTGAATGTTTGCCACTTCGACTGAGGTTTCGGACAGCGCGGCGAACAGCTTGCGGTTTTCCTGCAGCAGACTGTCGAGCCTTTGTTGCTGGGTGTCGAGTTGCTGTTGATTGTCGGGTGATTGATGGCGATTAAGGCTCGCAATACTGTGTCCGATGCCAACCATATCAGAGAGGTTTTGCAAGGTTTGGTTTTGCACGTGTCTCGCTGCGTTCAAGTATGAACTTGAGCTGAGTTGCTTGCCACGAAAGCGGTTGGCAATGACTTCGTGAAAATCGTTGAGCAATTGCGTGAGCGTATGGACCTGTGCAGCGCCCTCGGTGTTGTCTAGCCCTTCAAGGTCACGGTGCATGGTGTCGAGGCGAGCCAGCATTTCGCTGTGCTCCTGTTGCTCCCGATTTATCAGAGCGTCGATGACGTCGTTGTCGTGGAAGCCAAACAAGCGATAGCATAAAGGTATTGTCGCCAGGCACATCAGCGAGAACGCGGCGTAGGCAGCAGACAGTGGCCAGCCAGACTGAAACCACCATTTGTAAACACCGATTAAGACAACCGATAATAATGCGGCACTGATTATCGCTGCTTTCAAATAGCTATTCCTTTTCAGGTGGTGGGCCGGTCTGCGTCATTCTGGAGGAATCGGCAGGGCGGGGCAACAGCGCACCTGGTGGTGTGCGGGGCCTTGAATTTTGTGACCTGCCGAGCTTGTCAGGATGGGGCAATGGCAGCGCCGGGCCTCGTTGCCGGAGCAATTAACGGCACGGTGAATGGCAAGTGGCGTCTATCCGAAGCAGCAGGCCCGTAGGTAAATATGCTGTTGATATTAGATTATTCAAGCGCTGAAAACTCGATCAGTTCCAGCCGAAGAGTTAGCTTGCCATTTTTAAATTGCTCTATTTTTACCGGCACCAGAGTCGATTGCTCGGCCATCGCGCTAAACCAGCTCACGGTCTCCCGGTTGCTGTTTGCGCCACCGCGATGAATCCTGATTGCCGGAAGGTTTCCCAATTCGGTCTCGACGGTATCGCGTCCGCGATTGGTGAATGTCATGGTGCGAATTTTTGACTCATCGAGCACCCGCACATCGATAGACGAAAATGTGTTGTTGTTTTGCAGTTCGTTCATCACCACCAGCATCATAGATAATCGATCAGTGACTGTTTCGTCGATGTTGATTGTGGTGGTCTGCCCGGCTTTTTCTACTTGTGCTTCATTGCTGTTGCGTGAAAACATCGCGCTGTAGTTGCGGGTTTTGTTGCCTTTGTCCTGATACAGATAACTGATCGAATTATAAGGCTGGTCAATGGCCGGTAGTTTGGCGTGCTCGAGCAGGTGTCCCTTGCTGGTCCACTTAAACACGCCTTTGGGTTTTGTTTGAAGCAGCAGATCGAAATTATTATCACTGTCTGACTGCAAGCTCAGATAAGCTACCCCAGCGGTAATGTAGTTATTTTCAATGGTATATTTAGCTGAGAACGGGCGTACTCTGCCCGGCTCATCGGCACTCGCTGTAGTGAGCAGCACGCAAAGCGTGACGGTGAGGGCAAAAAACCGCTGTGTTGGAATAATCATACAAATCAGATCTGCTGGTCATTGCTCAGCTGGGGTCAGCAGAGCATTGTGCTGGCATCAATTATTGTTATGTAAGCTAGAAGAGTAGAGGATTGCGGAGCCTTTTTCCGCAATAAAGAATGTGACCATCCTGCCATTCGATTAATCCGCGAAGGCAAAGCTGAATGATAGCGGGATAAATAACGTGCTCCCGGCTGATAACCCGATCAGCCAGGGCGTCAGGTGTATCTGATCGGAGCAAGGGCACGATTGCGCGGGCGATAACCGGGCCGCTATCGAGTTCTTCGGTCACGTAGTGCACGCTGCAACCGTGCCAGCGGTCGCCGCTGGCAATAGCGCTTGCATGGGTATTCAGTCCCGGGTGCCTGGGTAACAGTGAGGGGTGAATGTTGAGCATTCTGGCTGTGTAGCGATGGGTAAATTCAGCCGTCAGCCGTCGCATGAAGCCGGCTAGTATTATCAGCGGGTTTTCGACCGAATCGATGACGTCAGCCAATGCCCGATCAAAGGTAACTCTGTCGGTGAAGTCATGATGATCCACCACGCAAGTCGGTATCCGGTTTTCTTTAGCATAGTCCAGCCCGGCTGCCTGCGGGCGATTTGAAATGACCATGGCGATACTGGCATTGAGCGCACCACGGGTGCAGGCTTGATGGATTGCCTGCATGTTGGAGCCGCGACCGGAGATCAAGATAACCAGCGATTGGTGGGTAAGTTGTGACTGAACGTGATGGTTCATCGGTTAGCTGAAAATCACCTGCGGACCAATGCTGGCGTCTGCGGCAGTTACTTCGCCTATGACGGTGGCGGTCTCGCCGTTTTGTTGCAGCGTTGCAATAGCTTCCCGGGCGTGCTCGGAGCGGACGATAGCCACCATGCCAATACCGCAATTGAACGTGCGTAACATTTCTTCGTCAGTGACATTGCCGTGCTGCTGCAGCCAGGTGAATATCGCCGGTCTGTTGATGCTGGACAGCTCGATGCGGGCATTGGTGCCTGCTGGCAGCGAGCGCGGTATGTTCTCGGTGATGCCCCCTCCGGTGATATGCGCCAGTGCCGCTACCGGCGTGGCTTTCAGCAGTGCCAGCACCGATTTGACGTAAATACGGGTAGGCGCCATCAGCAGTTCTGACAGTGGCTGGCCATCGATTTTGGTGTCAGGTGTATCACCGCTGATGTCGAGAATTTTCCGTACAAGTGAGTATCCATTCGAGTGACAACCACTTGAAGCTATACCGAGGATGCTGTCTCCCGGTTGTACCGCGGCACTGTCGAGTATTTTATCTTTCTCGACGATGCCGACAGCAAAGCCAGCCAGGTCGTAGTCGTTGTCCTGGTACATGCCTGGCATTTCGGCGGTTTCGCCGCCGATCAGAGCGGCTCCTGCCTGCACGCAGCCATCGGCGATTCCGGCAATAATCTGTCTGGACTTTTCGACATCGAGTTTGCCACTGGCGTAGTAGTCGAGGAAATAAAGCGGCTCGGCGCCACAGACCAGAATATCGTTGACACACATGGCAACCAAGTCGATGCCGATCGTACTGTGTTGATCGAACAGATTGGCCAGCATCAGCTTGGTGCCAACGCCGTCTGCGCCGGATACCAGTACCGGCCGGGTGTAATGGTCGACGGGTAGTTCGAAGAGACCGCCAAAACCGCCGATCGCGCCGAGCACTCCGGCACGGCGGGTTCGCGCGATATCCGGTTTGATTTTCGTGACCAATTCAGCACCTGCATTGATATCAACACCAGCCGATTGGTAACTTAGACTTTCCTTTTCGCTCATTCGTTTTTAAAGCACTTAAGTGTGGCAAAGGGGGATTTTACCCTGTTGCCGGCGACTGGGTTACAATTCCGTATCCACCTCAGCGAATTTACCCTATGAAGCGCTCGCATCTGCTAACAGTCCGAAAATTCTCAACCGCATTGGCGAATTTTCTGCGCACAGGTCTGCTTGCCATGCTGCTGGTCCTGCCGATTGCCGTTGTTGCTCAAGTGGTCAGCGAAGGACGGGTCGAGGTGCTGGTAGCGGATCAGGGCAGCAGTCAGCGCAACAGCGCGTACTGGCTGGCGCTGGATCAGGTGCTGCAAAGGGATGTGCCGGGGTTTGCGGCGAATCCGCAGCGTAAGGAAATACTCGATAAGGCGTCCAGTTATGTGCAGAGCTTTCGCTACACCCGGGTGAATCCGGTGACCGCTAATTTGTTGCTGGCGACCCGCGCGGTTCGGGATGGCGCCGACGCTGCCAGTGTTATTGAGGTCACGTTCCCGGAAGGGTTGGCTGCTCTGGTGCAGGAGCAATTAGCGCCGCAGCCGCTGGTTACAGAATCTGTCGTTATCGATGAGACCCCGGTGTTGGCATTAATTGCAGTGGATCAGGATGGCGCGCAGTTTTTAATCGGTGGGGAGCGCGGAAAAAAGTTTCAAGCACGTATGCTGCAACTGGGTGTTGCCAATTCGCTGAATTTTGAGTTTCCCGTTTTTGATGATGCTGATCTGGCAGTGCTCAGTCCTTCGGATGTGCTGTACAACCAGGTTAGCCGACAGGAGGCGGTGATGACCCGCTATGCCACCGCAAAGCGTATGACCGGCGCGCTGTTTCGTTTGTCAGCGGATGCCTGGCAGTCGGAGTGGCGCTACACGGTTCCGGGTAAGGCCGAGCAATCAGTCACTCTGACAACAGCAACGCTCGACGAGGCGTTAATCACCGCCATCAGCGAGTTGGCCAATAGCAGCGCGGATGGCTTTGCCAGCGTCAACGTATATCAGAACGGCGGTGACGGTTATCAGCGAACCGGCGTTGGTGTGCGTATTGAGAACATCGCCAGTCTGGCTGATTATCAGCGAGTTCTGGCGATGCTGCGCACGATTGACAACACGGTAGTTACAGAGTCTCTGGATGTCGGGGCGACCGTGTTTCGGGCCACCGCCGTCAATGCCTCTGTAATTCGGGATGCGCTGTCACGGCAGCCTCAGCTGAGCCCGCTACCGATCAATTCGCTGGATTCCGGCGAGCTTGGTTTTCGTTTTCAGGCCCGTTAGCGAGTGACCACACAGCATCCACAGATTCCTTTGCCGTTAACCGATGCCGGATCACCGGGGTTTGGTAATTTCTCAATCGGTGAAAACGGCCTGGCGCTTGATATGGTGTCGGGGCTACAGAGTTCTGACACTGTCCGGCAGCTTTTTCTGTGGGGAGGCGAGCAGTGCGGCAAAAGTCATTTGCTGCTGGCTGCACATCAGCAATGGCTGGCGGCCGGATTGCGTTCGTTTTATGCGTCACTGGCTGATGCCGCTCTGCCAGTCACGCTTATTGATCAGCTGGATGTCTACGATCTCGTATTGCTTGACGATATCCACCATATCGCCCGACAGTCAGATTGGGAAAAAGCGCTCTTCAATCTGATCAATTTCAGCCGCGAAGGAGACTGCAAGGTGATTTTCGGTTCGCAGATAGCGCCTTCAGCGGAAAACTGGGACTTGCCAGACCTTGCGTCACGTCTGTCATGGGGGCCGGTGCTAAAGCTGCAGGTGCTCGACGACGAGGCTATTCAGTTGGCAATGATGGATGCGGCGCAGCATCGCGGTATGCAGCTCGATACTGAAGCGATAAATTATTTACAAAAGCGCTACCGGCGTGATGTTAAAAGCCTGTTGCAAGCCGTGGCTACGCTGGACACTGAGTCGATAGCGGCAGGGCGTGCCCGGGTCACTATTCCTTTTGTGAAACAGTGCCTGGTGCTGGATTGATTTCGCGGTTGTAGCGGGCGTGGTAGATGCACCCGAAGAACCACAGCAGGCTAAGCACCATCAGGATCAGACCCAGCCAGTTGTTTTCTGCCTTGTGTACCAATGCGTCTACGCCGAACGCAAAGTAGGGCAGCGCCAGGAAGCTGGCCCACGAGTGCGTGTAATTAACTCCGTGAAGAATACCTCTAAGTGGCGCCAGCATCGGTACTAAAGCGATAGCGAGCGCGATGCTTCTGGGTGATTTCGGTGGTGCCAGCCAGACTATCCACAGGAACAGAAAGATCATGGTACCGAAAAAGCCGATCAGAGCTGTCCAGCGCCACAATTTTGGATGATCCATATTCATTGATGTTCCGCAATCACTGACGAGTTAGGTGGCTTAAGAGAGTTTACCGGCCAGAGTGGCAACGCGCGTGCCCAATAGGCTGCAGAGCGTTTTTTCATCATGTGTCAGGGTTGCAGTAATGTTGGTGCCGGAGACATGACTTGCACCGTAGGGGGTGCCGCCACTACTGGTGTGGGATAACGCCGGCTCAGTGTAAGGCAAGCCGACCATCACCATGCCATGATGGATAAGCGGCAACATCATTGTCAACAAGGTGCTTTCCTGTCCGCCGTGCAGGCTCGAGCTAGATGTAAATACAGCGGCGGGTTTGTCACATAATGCTCCGCTAAGCCAGATGTCAGTTGTCGAATCAAAAAAGGCTTTCAGCGCAGCAGCCATGTTTCCAAAGTGGGTGGGGCTGCCGACAATCAGGCCGTCGCAGTCTCGTAGCTCATCGCGAGTCAGGTAAGGCGCGCTTGCCGCGAGCTGCCCGGTGGCGGCAGGTGTCGAGTTGACAGCGGCGATATCCGGGACTGTTCGCACCATGGCCTGACATCCATGACAGGATTCAATCCCGCGGGCTATTTGATTAGCCATTCGCCGGGTTGCACCATCCCGGCTGTAGTACAGCACCACAATGTTAGTCATCGGATTCCAGTAGCTCGATCACGTTGTCCAAAGGCCTGCCGATTGCCGCGCCGTGTTCGCAAACGACTATCGGGCGCTCCAGCAGAATCGGGAACTGATGGATAAAACTGATCAGCTCCTCTTCTGTGTGTGACGAGCCGGCGAGTTCAAGAGTTTTGTACGGTGGTTCACTGCGACGCATGACATCGCGGGCCGGGAGGTCGAGTTTTTCCAGAATAGCCGCAATTTGCTGCGTTGTCGGTGCGAGCTTAAGGTATTCAATAATGGTGACTGCGATGTCCTGCTGCTGCAGGTAGGCGACCGCCGCTCGGCTTTTGGAGCAGCGAGGGTTGTGGTAGATGGTGGCAGTTTTTGGCATTGGACTTGGGACCCTGACGTCTACTGGGAATTTACTGCCGAGATTCTACCAATGCTGATGCCTGCAAGTGCGTAATTCGCAGTTGCAGTGAGTGACAGGCAAGATTACCGGCCCGATGCCGACTTATAGGAGAAAGGGCAGAAACGTGTTTCGTGCGCGCCGCAATGGGGCATGTGAGGTGGATCTGTCTGCTCGGATATCGATACTGTCATACCTCTTACCTGCGAGACTAAGATGAGTGCCAATTTTGCACGCTCCCTCAATGACGATAAACCGATGTTCGCTGATCCGGCGACGGGCCGACTCGATCTTTTTGTAATTCTGTCTAAGCTCCGGGAAGAAGGGCTGATCTCGGAGGAAAATCGCACGGTGCTGGGGTCGATTCGCAGCAATGTCAGCAACGGCGAAAAGAGCGCCTTGCAAGTGATTGCTGATTGCAAATGGCAGAATCAACAACGACCCGACACTATCCTCACACTTGATGTACTGCTGCATTGGCTGTCTGAGAAAATCAACATGCCGGTCAACAAGATCGACCCGCTGAACAGTGATGTGGCTGCAATAACCAGTGTGATGTCGCTTGCCTATGCGCGGCGGTTTAACATCATTGCGCTCGAGGTCACACCGTCCGCGGTGATTATCGGGACCGGTGAGCCGTTTGATGCGAGCTGGCAGCAGGAGCTTGCCGGTGTGCTTAGGAAAACCATCTCTTGCGTACTGGTAAACCCGGACGACATTCAGCGCTATTTACACGAATTCTATAACGTCTCTAAATCTGTGCGGGGTGCCAAGGCAGAGACAAGTGCCGGGCAAACCAGCAACGTACAGAATCTTGAGCAATTAATGGAGCTTGGCCGTTCCGGCAAGCTCGACGCGAATGATCAGCACGTGGTGAATATCGTTGACTGGTTGCTGCAGTATGCGTACGAGCAGCGCGCCAGTGATATTCATTTGGAGCCTCGTCGGACTGAAGGGGTGGTGCGTTTTCGAATCGATGGTGTGCTGCATCAGGTCTACGAAGTGCCAGCGACCGTTATGGCCGCGATAACCAGCCGGATTAAAATACTGGGTCGTATGGACGTGGCAGAAAAACGCCGTCCGCAAGATGGTCGTTTGAAAACACGCAACGAGGCGGGCGGGGAGGTGGAGTTGCGATTGTCGACGATGCCGACAGCGTTTGGTGAAAAGCTGGTGATGCGGGTTTTTGATCCCGATGTATTGCTAAAAGATGCTACAGCGCTTGGTTTTACCGATCACGAGCAGCAGCTGTGGAATGGCATGTTAAGCGCTCCGCACGGAATAATACTGGTGACAGGGCCGACCGGCTCCGGCAAAACCACCACTCTCTACACCAGTCTGCAGCAATTGGCGACACCGGACGTCAACTTATGCACTGTTGAAGACCCGATAGAATTAATAGTCCCGGCGTTTAATCAAATGCAGGTGCAGTCCAATATAGATCTGGATTTCGCGGCCGGTGTGCGAACCCTGCTTAGACAAGACCCTGATATCATCATGATTGGTGAGATTCGCGACTACGAAACCGCGCAAATGGCGATTCAGGCTGCGCTGACCGGGCATCTGGTGATAAGCACTCTGCATACAAACGATGCGCCATCGGCAATTACACGCTTGCTGGAACTCGGTGTGCCGTACTATCTGTTGCGAAACACAATGGTTGGTGTGCTGGCACAGAGGCTGGTGCGCACGCTTTGTCAGAGTTGCGCGTCGCCGGTCGCTATGGATGCTGATGACTGGGTATCGCTGACCGAGCCGTGCGAAGTAACCTGTCCGACCGAAGTAAAAACCAATACGGGCTGTGACGTATGCCGGGATACCGGATACACAGGCCGGATTGGTATTTATGAGGTTATGGAGATGACAGGCGATCTGAAAAAAGCAATAGTGTCAGAAGTTGATGTCAATAATCTGCGCTTGCAGGCGATCAAAGACGGTATGGAGCCGCTGCGGATAAGCGGCGCTCGCAAAGTCGCGGAAGGTCTTACCTCTATTGCCGAAATCCAGCGCGTAGCGCCCCCAGTGCTCGAATAACCTGCCACATCGGATAACATGATGGTGGTGATCGCGCATTCTTTTTAGAAGCGTGACACCTTTTATTTACCGTAAAACTCCCGCCGAATAACTGCAGAATTCAGTCATCGAATGGATATACTAGCTGTTTCGAATCGTGAATTTATCGATAGAGGAACCGCTGCCCATGACTGATCAGGTATCACTCGTACTCGTTAACCCTCTCTACGCGCCGACGCAAAAAGCGCTTGAGGCAACCTATACGGTACACCGCTTGTGGGAAGCGGAAGACAAGAACGCATTGCTCGCCAGTGTTGCCGATTCGGTAACCGGAGTCGTTACAGACGGGGGCTCGGGCGCGAGTGCGGAATTGCTGAGCAAACTGCCTGGAGTAAAGGTGGTATCGGTGTTTGGCGTTGGTGTTGATGCGGTGGATCTCGATTACTGCAAGTCCAACGGCGTTCGAGTCGGCAATACGCCTGATGTACTCACCGACGATGTTGCTGATCTTGCCGTCGCGCTGGCGTTGGCGAGTTTTCGGCAAATTGCTAGGTCGCATAACTACCTTTGCGCCGGCCGATGGGCTTTCGAGGGGCCCGCACCGTTAACCGCCAAGTTTTCGGGCTGCAAGGTGGGAATTTTCGGGTTAGGGAGGATCGGTCACGCAATTGCGCGACGAATGGCAGGTTTTGATTGTCAAATCAGTTACTGCAATCGGAACCCTCGCAGCGATGTTGATTACCGCTACTTTGCGGATCTTACCGAGATGGCAGCAGCGGTCGACTGTCTAGTGCTGGCAGTTGCCCCAACTCCCCAGATGAAGGGGGTTGTCGGGGCGGAGGTGTTAAATGCGCTGGGTCCTCAAGGGCATCTGGTGAACATATCCCGGGGCCTGCTGGTTGATGAAGACGCGTTGGTAAATGCCCTGCAGAACAAGCGCATCGCAGGAGCGGGTCTCGATGTCTTTGTCGCTGAACCCGATGTGCCGCCCGGGTTGATGGAGATGGACAATGTTGTGCTTCAGCCGCACGTAGCCAGTGGCACGGTGCAGACGCGCACCGCGATGGGGCAATTAATGCTCGATAACCTGTCGAACCACTTCTCGGGTAAGGAGCTTGTTGCTTTTGTGGCGTAATTGAACCGGTGTGTTATTTGGACATATAAACTGCGGTTTTTTTTAGAAAGTGTTTGTTTGTTACAACAATTAAGGTTGTTATGTTGTGGTTTCTAAGACAAACT
>CALKXD010000285.1 GCA_938003855.1 uncultured Granulosicoccaceae bacterium
CCGTACTCGCTGAACACAGCCTGCAGTGATTGGGTTTTAGCCGCGTAGCGGCCGTCGATCGGGGATATAGCGGTGAGCGGACTGGTGTGCATGGTAGCCTGTCGTCAAAAACGCCCATTACACCACATTTACAGCACCGGATGGATCGCCATCGACCAGTAATTAGCCACCACCGCACCCATCACAAATGGAAACCCGCAGCGTGAGCAAGGCCAAACCCCGCAAAGCACCAACCCGAATAATCACCGAACCAGCCCGCAAAAAAGTGGAAACCCGCAGCGTAAGCAAGGCCGAACCCGCAGAGCACCAACCCGAAAAATCACCCCAAAAGCCAGCAAAAAAGTGGAAACCCGCAGCGTAAGCAAGGCCAAACCCCACAAAGCACCAACCCGAAAAATCACCAAACCAGCCCGCAAGAAAGCGGAAACCCGCAGCGTAAGCAAGGCCGAACCCACAAAGCACCAACCCGAAAAATCACCAAACCAGCCCGCAAAAAAGTGGAAACCCGCAGTGTAAGCAAGGCCAAACCCCGCAAAGCAAGAGAACCCCGCAACCAAAACCCGCCGCAGACAATCTATTCCAGCAGCAACCTGGCCGTCTGCTGATCCGTCACAAGCCCCGTGCACAACCCCCGGCCAAGCACCGCTTTCATCGCCATCGCCTTACTGTGCCCTGCAGAAATCAAAATTCGCTTCGGAATCGGCTGAAACGCCGCACCGCCGATGCCGATGATCCTGCTGTTAACCGGGTGATCAATCACATCCGCGTTGGCGTCAATGTAGTACCCCAGAAAGTTGCCAATAGCACCTTGCCGACGCACAGCGCGAAAGCCTTTATCGTCGATCAGATTAACCTCGCGAATGGTGTTGCTGTCGAGTCCACCGATGCTGACCACCGCAAGGTCAGAACGCAGCGCCAGTTGGTAAATCTCCTGAAACATCGGCTGTGCGGTGATCACACGACGGCTTTCTTCAGAGTCGCAGATGATCGGCGACGGCAGATACAGGCACTCCGCATCGAGCTTCGCGGCCAGCGCGGTGGTCGCTTCAAAGCGCGTGATCGACGAGCGTCGTGTCAGCGACCCGAGCAGCGATACCACCGATGCGCCTGTCAGCGATTTGTGATCAATCTGCGTTGAAAAAGC
This sequence comes from uncultured Granulosicoccaceae bacterium, assembly GCA_938003855.1. Lineage (GTDB taxonomy): Bacteria > Pseudomonadota > Gammaproteobacteria > Granulosicoccales > Granulosicoccaceae. The sequence continues at coordinate 1,145 of CALKXD010000285.1, forward strand.
TTTCAGTGTCACCCCCCATCCGAGACCGATCACCATGTTGTCGTGAAAGTGCTCCAGCACGGCCGGGCCCGCTGCTGCACCCACCTGTTGCGCCAGCGCACGCTCGTCACTGGCGTGGCTAAGGCAGACGTGCGCGAAAGCCAACCCGTACTGCTCCGCCAGGGCCTCGGCCAGGGTGACATTTTCCAGCAGCGGTGAGTTAATCCTGATGGTAACAATGCCGCGCTCCCGGGCCTCGGACAGCAGCCTGATGACCCGTGCGCGGCCGATGGACAACTCGCTGGCGATCTGTTGCTGTGTCATGCCCAGTTCGTAGTAGCTGCGGGCCACGCGAACCGCCAGTTGCTCTGCCCACTGATCCGGAGACGACGAAGGCTGTGTTTGGGTAGAGGGTTTGTCCATAAGGCAGTGTATCGCAGCTGATGCGAGATACATATGTCAGTAAGTGAAAACAATTGTTGTATCGATCGCAACCCTGTGGCACGGTAGGGGTTGAATCGGGCGGTTGCTGGTGCCCGATGCCTGGCTGCAGGCGGTGGCTTCACGCCGTCCTGCCGGGTAGGGCATGCCTGCTTGCGCTACCATGGCGGCAAATGCCCGCACAACCCCATGGTAGAATTTTCACCGCATAGTGGTGCCGCTCAGAGACACCGGTTGGCCGCGGCTATTGCCTGTATGGCAAGACCGGTGGCAGTGACACAGCCTGATCGGCAGGCTTTAAGAAATTCATAACGGAGTTAGCAAATTTAATGGCCTCACAATACGGTGGCGTAATTGACGAGTTAGTGAGCGGCGAATGGGTAGAACCTGGAACCGGTAAGCGCTACAGCATACCCCCCGACGATATTGTCATTGCCAGAACCCTTGATGGTGCAGAATCCGGGCTGGTAACGAAGCAGCACGGTGATAAATCACTGATTGTGGTCAGCGACCCTTTCACCCATGAAGCACTCGGCAAACGCGTCTATGCAGCCTTGAAAAACGCCGGACACAACGTCAGTGAGTTTGTCTGGCAAACGCCGAAGTGCTCCGAGGAAGGCGTGACACAGGTACAACAGGGCACTAAAGGTGCTGACGTCATGATAGCGGTCGGATCCGGTACTATTAATGATTCGGTCAAGTACGCAAGCTATCTGGACGGTCGCGAGTATTCGGTATTCGCCACGTCACCGATGAATGCATTCACCACCAACACCGCATCGGTGTCGTTTGGCGGCTTTAAAAAATCAATCACCTGCCACGGCGCCAAAGGGATATTTTTTGACCTGTCGGTATTGGCACAGTGCCCGAAACGGCTGATGTCAGCCGCCTACGCCGATGTCATCTGCCGCACCACCGCCCAGGTTGACTGGCTGATGTCTAATCTGTTGTTCCAGACGCCCTATGCGGAAACCCCCTACACGCTGTTAGCCTACGATGAAGATCTGATGGTCGACAACGCCTCCGCAATGCTCGAAGGTGATATCGACGCGCTTGGTATGCTGACGCGTATCTCAGCGATCATGGGGCTGGGTACATCCTTCACACAGACAACCCACAGCGGCAGCATGGCCGAGCACATGATCTCGCACTATATAGATATGTTCTCCGGTGAAAATCACCCCGGCACTTCCCACGGCGAGCAGGTCGGTGTGGCGACAGTGACGATGTCAAAGCTGCAGAACATGATCCTGCGCAGCGATACACCACCGGTGATGAGCCCCACGGTAATTTCAGAACCAACCCTGCTTAAGAAGTATGGTGCAGAAATGGCCGCCACCATGACAGAGCAAACCGGTATCAAAGCGCTGGATGCCGCCAAAGCCGACAAGCTGAATCAATACTTCTCCGATAACTGGGCAGAGTTTCGCGGACGCTTCGACACTATTATGCTGCCATTTGAGCGGCTGGAGAAATCAATGCGGGCCGCCGGTTGCCAGATTACTCACAATGACCTGGGCGTAGATAGAAACTTCTACCGCGAAGCTGTTTGCGATGCACGCTATATACGCGACCGGTTCACTATGCTTGATATCGCCGGTGACAGCGGTCAGCTGCAGGCATTCGCGGACAATGGCGGATAGGCACTGACAGTCCACACAGTCGCAGTGCGGTTAGGTGCTGCAAACCCGTGACATCACAGAGTTAGCAAACGGTATGGCAAAAATTGTAATCATCGGAGCAGGCGTCATGGGCAGTGCGCTGGCCGTGCCTGCCGCCGATGCCGGTAACGACGTCACCCTGGTCGGGTCACCGCTCGATGACTCGATTATAGACAGCGTCACGCAAACGCGGATTCACCCGGGTCTCAAGGCTGAGCTACCAGACTCAGTAACCGCGTTGCATGTATCCGGCCTTACCGCCGATCACATCAACAACGCTGATCTGGTCGTCATTGGTGTCAGCAGCCCCGGTATCAATTGGATTATAGAGTTACTTCTGACACTAAACACCAAGCTGCCCCGACTCGCTATCGTCACCAAGGGGCTGGTCGAACGCGGCACCGACATACCGCAATCCTATGCGCACCTGCTGCCCGAAGAGCTCGCACGGCAAGGCATTGCCCCGGAGGCGTTTATCGCTATCGGTGGCCCCTGTATTGCGCGTGAAATTGTATTTCGGCAACCCACATCCGTGGTCTATGCGTCAGACAATCGGCAAGCATTAAACGATGTACACGCATGGATGCAAACGCCCGACTACCGTGTTCATCGCAGTGATGATGTGGTTGGCGTAGAAGTCTGTGCCGCGTTGAAAAATTTCTATGCGATTGGTGTCAGTGCAATGCTGAGCGGTCGTGAAATGCCCGGCGTCACCCCCGTCACTATGGCAAAAAACCCGCTGGCGGCATTATTTAATCAGGCAGTGCGGGAAATGGCCGTTCTCTGCCACTGGATGCAGGGTGATGCAGATACCGCCTATGACCTGGCGGGTATGGGCGATCTGCACGTGACCGTTGGCGGCGGCAGAAACAGCCGCCTGGGCAAGTTACTGGGCGAGGGGCTGAGTTGCGGCGAAGCACTGTCAGGTCCGCTGGCTGGAGAAACAGTCGAAGGCGTAGATACCGGCAAGGCAATCTATAACAGCTTTACCGCGGCTGTCGAAAACGGCAGATTATCAGCCGCAAAGCTTCCGGTAACCGCCGCACTGCTGGATGCCATACACCACGACAAACCATTCGCGTTTGATTTTCAGTTACTAGGCTAAACGCTTCAAATACCGGTCTGCTATCAAATGATTCCGGGCCAGACAGGAGGAACAACATGAAAAAGCTCGTACTCGGGTGCGACAGCGCCGGCAAACCGTTAATGGATGTAATCGAAGCCGCGCTGCGTGAACGCAGCGATGTAGAAGTCTTTAACTACAGTGAGCCCACATCAGGTAATAGCGAGTACTACGCACAAATGACTGATCGCGTGCTACAGGCAATTGTCAGTGGTGAATGCGAACGCGGCATACTTATTTGCGGCACCGGCATCGGCGTATGCATATCGGCCAATAAAGTCCCCGGTATTCGTGCCGCGCTCACACACGATACCTACTCCGCTGAACGTGCCTGCCTCAGCAACAATGCCCAGGTGATCACCATGGGGGCGCGGGTGATTGGACCAGAGCTGGCCAAAGCCATCGTCAACACCTGGCTGAATCAGACATTTGATCCAGCCAGTCATTCAGCGGCAAATGTGGATGCCATCGATGCACTGGATTCAAAATACGGCGCTTCTTAATACCCGGCAGTGGTTATCAACCTTTAGGCTTCTGGTTAATTTCTGTCCGGGGTTATCCGTCGAAATAATCGGGTATCTTCTGAATAACGCAATAACGCAATAACGCAATAACGCATTGCCGGCCTGCGCGTTTGCAGGGGAGGGGGGCTGAAAGGATTGTTGGTCGAAGTCTAGCGTTGCCGCAGGTCGTTTGATGCCGTCACGCAACTGATAGGCATTGGTTTTGACGATAAAAATATTTGTCAGTTAAGCCGGTATCTATCGGTGGATAGTCAATCGCCGGTTTGGCGGCCAAGTGGTGATTGGCTTGGATTAAGTGATTTTTTCAAGTGGCGGGTAAGTCCGTCTAGCGAGATACACGGTAGTAACAGGTCTGTGTGGCGATCCGCCTCAATGCCATAGAGGAATGCCGGGGAGTGACTCTGGATGCAGCGGATGATCTGACCCAATCTGCCTATGACGACTAAAGGCAATGAGTGTCTATGAAATCAGAT
>CALKXD010000286.1 GCA_938003855.1 uncultured Granulosicoccaceae bacterium
CTGCAGGATTATACAAACGTATATTATAGACTTTTCTGTTTAATGAATTCAGCCCGATGTTTGCCGAAGTTCCGAGTAGAATGTGGTTATCATTTGTACTTTTAATAGCGGTAATATCGTAGTCATGTACTCTCTCTACCTGCTTGACCAGTTGCGTATCAAACATCTGGACAGTGGATACTCCCCTTAGTTGCTTGACGCAAATGATGTAAGAGTCGTCATCAACGGTAATCGTTTCCAGATGGTTACATGTGGCGGCCGCAGTGAAGCTCTTGATATACTCTGTGGAATTCTGCTTCCAAACTGTAAGCTCTGTATTTGTCGCAGCGATAATTTCAAGTCCGTCGGCTGTATTGCGGACGATGGCACCAATCATGTTGCCGTCACTCAACACACCGCTCGTCCAGTCGTTCACCGTGCTTGCAATATCGTAAACGCGAAGTTTGGCATCGTCACTTGCGAAAACCGCTTTCAAGCGGCCATCAGCATCGGTACCAATTGATATGGCTTTCGCCTCCTCGGTATCCAGATACTCTGAAACTTGCGAGAAATCTTCCAGGTTAAGGTGCTTCACTTTACCTGAGCTGAAACTGGCAGTCGCAACAAATATTTCGGCGATTCCATCGCTGTTACTGTCAACCACCCGGGCGGCGTGCAGTCTGCTCCAGTTGGCATCTGTGACATCACTAACCGCGAAATCTCCACTCCCGGAAAGCAGACCAATTCTCTGCCCGTAACTGACACCTTCAGTCTGCGGCATAACAACAACAACCCGGTCGGTGTCGCGGGTGATCGTATCCCACCCTGCCATGTGGAATTCTCCGAGTTGCGCCGGATTGCTGTTTATTACCATACCCGGGGTAACATCACCAGTACCGGGGATGGAGGCAAACACCATGTTATCTTCGGCAGAACTTCCAACGCCGGTGCCAAAAATCAACTCGTCGATGCCATCGTTATCGAAGTCGGTTACGGTCAGTGAGGTAAAACCGGAATTGAATTCCGGATCATCAATGAATTCCTGCATGACAGCTGTACCCGTGGCGACATCATAGATCTCTATACGGCCGTGCTGACAGCCGCCATGGATCAGCTCATCCTGTGGGTCGGCGTCGACGTTAATCATCTGCAGAGCACAGGTATCAGTCAGGTTATAGTTCCAGATCGATGACTGCGAGGCGACATCATAACTTGTCACTTGATCCCAGCGCGATGTGGCGATGATATCCTGATCATTGTCACCGTCAATGTCACCAACGGTGATCAGAAGGCCGAAGTCACTGGTGTGCTTCCACTCCACAGCGCCTGTTGCACCATCAATGACATCACCGGTACTGGTGATTATTTCAAGCGCAGGGTCGGCGTCTACATTGGCGATCTCCAGCGCATAGCTAAGCGCCCCGAAAGAACTGGACGACTGCAGAGGTATGCTTGGCCATGTAACTGCCCAGGTACTACTGCTGAGCACTGACAGATTACCCTCATCATCAATCAAGATCAGTTCAGCCACACCGTCAGCGTCGAGGTCCGCGTATCGGGCGGCGGAGATTTCTTCCGAAAAACCGGCAACGCGTCTGGGCTCTTGATCTCTGGATTCGATTAGAAAAACCGTTTTGTCTGTCACTGCAACTATCTGAGTTCTATCTTCACCGTGAGCCCACACCGAGTGGATATCTTCGTCAACACCGAATGCGAAGGGATACATCCAGTCCTGCTTAATTTCATTGCCGTCGAGTTGCAATGTGAATATTCGCTGGCTGTCAGCACTGGACAGTACTTCGATAATGCCATCGCCGTCAAAATCTGCGGTATCAAGCGGCTGACTGTTAGCCGGGACTTCAATACCGCTACGGGCCAATAGTGCAGGGCGATTGCTGTCAACGACATTCAGTTCAATATCTGCCGTTTCTCCGCCAGAGGAAGCAAAGTGCGCTTTGTAGGATTCGGTGCTTTGCAGCATCATTGGAGATGGCGTCCAGTCAACCAGCCCGGTTGTGGCGTCGTAGGTTAACCCGGGCGGGGCACTTACCAGCGACGTGTCGACGTCTGTGCCGTCCGGATCTACAAACACGGCGGTAAAACTGACCGGTGTACCGTATATCAGGGAGTGCGGTGCTGTTTCAGCGTGGAAGGTCGCTGGTGCATCATTGACTTCCAGCATTACCGCATCGTGCGCAACACTGACAACACCGTCCGCCATCGTTACCTGAACAGACACGACGTCCAGATGCTTTGCTATCCCCGCAGGAAGTGTACTACCGGTCTGATCAGACAGCACCTGATCATTTAAGGTCCAGCGATAAGATAGGTCGATACTGTCGCCATCGGCATCCGCCAGGCCCGTTAATGAAGCAAGCAATTCATCATTAACCGTGGCGGCTTGCGGCAGTATTTCAATGGATTGCAGCAGCGGGGGTGAATTTTCCAGTTCGACAGCAGCGGATGTTGCACTTACCACGTGGGTACCATCCGAGACTTCTACCCTGACTGCAACTGTATCGCCCCGCACCACGGTACCCGGCAGCAGTGAGTTAGCGCTATATTCCGATTCGATGCCATTAATAATCCATCTGTAGGACAGCTCCAATGCATCTCCATCAGCATCTACTATTGCTGCGAACGAAGGCTCCAGGTAATTTACTGTTGTAGGCTTGAGTGGCACGATTGACACGTCGGATAACTCCGGAGCACTATTCGCGATTTCCACATTGAATGTCCGGTAAGTTGAATCGATACCATCAGTGGCAGTAACACCGATCACATAGTTACCCACTACCGTTGCGTAAATCGTTGCCTGGGTAAAACTCACATTGGTGTGCAAAACCATGTCGCCGTCGGCGGGACCGGAAACCACCGACCAACTTAGCCGAACGGTATTATTCTCTGCATCACTAACACCGGCAAACACCTCTGCGCTTAACCGATTAGATACCAGCATGTCTGTTGGCAAGGAGAGGTTTGGAGGGGTATTGGCGCCGTTGTCCGTGTCGGAATCAAATTCATCCGGTATGCCATCACCATCATCGTCTCCGTCTGCATTATTGCCGACACCATCGGAATCCGTGTCCAAAAACTCGGATGGATCGAGGGGAAATGCATCCACGTTATCACTTACCCCGTCATTGTCGTCATCTGAATCCATATTATTACCGATGCCGTCAGAATCGGTATCAACAGACTCGGCGCTTGAAAACGGGAATGCATCTGCGTTATCCGGGTGGCCGTCATTGTCGTCGTCGTTATCGGCGTTATTACCCGTGCCATCGGCATCTGAATCAAGCTGCTCTGTTGCATCAAGCGGAAAGGCATCAACTGAATCTTCAGTTCCGTCGTTGTCATCATCGGTATCGGCGTGGTCACCTATGCCATCGTTATCCGTGTCCTTATGCTCATTACCTGAGAATGGAAACGCGTCAGAGGAATCCGGGTAGCCGTCATTGTCGTCGTCATGATCGGCGTTATCGCCAACGCCATCAAGATCGGTATCAAATTGTTCTGCAGGATCCAGCGGAAAGGCATCTTGCGCATCGTTGACACCATCGCCATCGTCATCCCAGTCAAACTCGTCCGGAATACCATTTGTGTCGGTGTCCAGAAGTATCAACCCCTGATTTTCATCGATCATTTTCACCGGCATGCCGGCTGAACTCAACGTGCCGGCAAGGTGCCTGATTGCCTCTGCACCAGCCACCAGTGATCTGGGTGAACCGCGGTATTCGCTCAGGAGGTTGTTTGCGCTTTCACTGAAGTTGATGGATTCAAAGTCCAGCGGTTCGGACAGCTGAATCTCATTAACCCAGGCGTCAAGCTGTATTCCGTTGGAAGGATCATTATCGCTGTCCAGTGTCTGTATAAGGCGACTGATATTCACAGTGCCTCTATGGTTTACAGCGCCACCGGGATACAGGTCTGCGGGTGTTACCGCTTCCCCGGCAGGAACTTCCGGGAACTGTATCTCACCAATACTAAATAGAACTTTCTCGCCGGGTTGATAGTTGAAGCGCCCCTGCGCGTCAGTGAAGCCGGAATGTGACGCTGTGCTATACGCCAGGCCTGCAACAGCGCTATCGAGAAACACCCCGGTCAACTGAACATCTGCTGTGTTGTCAGTGCCAGTCGGTGTTTCCGTGGCATCGGGAGTTTCGGTGCCGGTCGGCGTTTCGTTACCGGGAGAAGGGTTGTTGTCTGTCTCGCTGATACACGCGGCAAGCAGGAAAACAGACGCGGCAACAATAGAACAAGAACGTACAAATGCTAGAGAGACAGTGGAACAACCAATGCGGATATCCATACAGAAAAACTCCTCAACAAACTTACATATCAATACTTCGGTTCCATATGGATCAATATCTATGCCCGTAGATCCGATGACAGTGCACACTGAGACACAAAAAACTATATTCCCGGTATGTACTCCGCATTATCTTTGCGACACTGAACGCTAGAACAAGCATAAATCAGTGCTCTATACGCAGGTCAAAAATAGACTTGTCCACCCCTTTAGCCGCCCTGCCGATTGATAACCACAGTTATCGTGGCACCAACAGGCAGTACACCCATGAGTGTGTATCGTTCGAAATTAACACGACGAAAATAGTTATATTTTCAGTTAAGCACCTACAGCACTGTCAATTTTCCGCACCGTGCTTGACCGGCAAAGTTGGCGCTTTCCTAACAAAGTTTTTACGCCAATGCGTAGGATTTACTCACTTGAAGTAACCAGATCAATAACAACCGCCGGCTAGATCGAAACATCCAGTACCGCCAAACATCAACCGTAACCCGGGGCGCTTAGTACCATAATCCGCTGACGTGCCACCGTGGTCTGACACGAACCCGCGGATAGGCTGGCACAGACACGCCGGCCAATAGTTCGTGCAATGACACCGACGTTGCGGCCGGTGCCGGTAGTGCCGCAATCTCCCCGAGACGCTCGATGCGTTGCCCGGTTGGCGGGTGGGTGCGTAACGCGGCAGGAACCGGTGCTCGCTTGCCCGGAACAATAGTACGCCAGAGTCCGCCGCGCTGAATTCGCTCAAGCTTTTGCAGTGCAGAGGCGAGTCCCGCTGCATCGCCGGTGAGTTCTACCGCACCCAGGTCTGCGGTAAATTCGCGGGATCGGGACAATGCCAGCTGCATCAGTGTGCTGACAAACGGCGCAAAGATCATCGCCGCAAGCTGCAGTGGCCCCAGACCAATTGACGCGCCTAGCAACGAAGCAGGAATTGCAAGCAGCAACAACAACTGGCCAACCTGCGAGACCATACCCAGTACACGTGAGACAAAGTCAGCCAGGCCCATAACGCGTGTATCCTGATGACGGATATGACTGATCTCATGCGCCAGCACACCGGCCAGCTCACGGGGTGTCAATACCCGCAACAGGCCGTCAGTTACCGCCACAGCGGCGTTGTCATCGTTGCCGACAGCGAACGCATTGAGCATTCGGGACGGAACATAGTGCAGTTGCGGTACAGCCGGTAGATCAGCCCGACGCGACAGCTCCTCGAACACCTGGTGGATACCCAGCGCGGCCTGACGGGGCAGGGGGCGTGCATTAGACATTCGCAAGACCAGCGCTGGTGAAAGTCGTGGTCCGACCAGGCCGATACCGACGCAGGCGGCCAGTGCTGACAGCGCACCCGGCCAGCCATAGATCAGTGCGCCCAGTGCCACTAACAGGGCGGTCATTGCTGCAAGCAGCACCGCTGAGTGCGTGGCATTTACGCGCTTGTGTCGCTCTAGTTGCTGGATATTCATGGTTTTTTACAGAGGATTGGTTTGCCACCGCTCCCGCTACATGTCGAGATGATATTTTCGGGAGCGACTACCCGCCGAGGGTATAGTGCCTATTGTGTCTGCTCTACCTCCGGGGTTCAAGAGCAGGTTAAAGAGTTTGATGATGGAATTCGTATCGACGAACCGTCAAGCGTTGCTGCAGACAAAGTTATACGTCGACACACCGCTGACGGCCGTCAAACTGCTTTGATTTATGCAGGCGAGATATCGGGCCACCAGCTACCACGGCTCGCGCTGCCACAGACGCAGTCGCCGGCCTATTCTGTCTCGATTACGCTGCCATCGGGATTGTTCATGATCGCCGTAGTAGGGCATCAACCGGTATCCGTCCGTTGCACGTGACTGATAAAAATTAGGCACCGGATGATAGTTGCGCATCTTCAAATGAAATACGTCGGTTACCGCTGCGCATTGAGGTGGCACCACCCAGCGCCAGTCGGACGCAATGTGCCTGCCACAGGTTTGCTCACGCCGGTAGAACTCCATAAACTGCTCACTGGCGCTATGGTGATCGATCATTGTGACACCTGCCTGCTCAAATGAATGCAACACCGCTCGATTGAGCTCGGTGAGTGCGGTGTCCTGCCAGAGCGGGTCAAGCTTGTTATTAGCCTGCAGACCTAGAGCGCTTGCAACAAGCGGTAGCAGGTCGTAGCGTTTTTTGTCGGCAAAATCACGCGAGGCTATTTCTGTGCACATATAGAAACCGTTGAACGGTGCGCAGGGGTAATCGATCCCACCGATGCTTAAGATCATGTTGCTGACCACCGGGACTGCGTACCAGCGTAACCCCAGATCGGCAATTGCCTCATACTGCGGATGACTGATCTCAACCTCGTGCCACGCATCATCGGGCAAGTTATAGATACTGCGGCGATCATCGGCATCGCGTACCATCAGCGGCAATCGATCAAACGCCTCTGACTGGCTTTCGCTCTGCCAGCCCATTGAAGCGGCTATCCGTGTAGTCTCGAGGTTTTGCCGGTCCCCCGTCACACTGCCATCGGTTTGCATTTTCGCTGCGTACTGCAGAATCTGGCTGTTCTCAATGGTGGCCGGCAAGCACTGATCTTCTACCGGTTTAAACACCGATATCATTGAGCGTATGCGTCCGCCATTGTAGGCATCATGCAAATGCGCAGTCATACGCGCAGCTATCGCGGCAGGCTCGGTGATGCTGCGACAATCAACGACCTCTAGACTTTGCCAGTACAGACGCCCGATGCAGCGTGCATGGTTACGCCACGCGACTCTGGCACCAAAGGCTAGTTCCTCCGCGGTGTGCTGATAGGTGTTATCCGTTTTGAGAGCACGTTTTACCTCGGCCAGTCGATCTAGTGCAAACTCTTTGTCCTGCCCGGTTTCATCACAAAACTGTTGAATGAACGCAAGCGCCTCTGCCATTCTTTCGCGTCGGGTAATAATACGCAGGCGGCGCCGTAACGGGTGACCGGCGTCGGCGTAGCGATCGGCGGTGCCAAACAATCGCCTGACATCTAAACGCATCGTTACATGATACCGTCGAACTGGCGTGCCGAAATACGCAGCTCGCGACGATTGATCTGGTGCACAATATCCAGCGCCTGTGATTTTGCTCGCTGATACGCACGGTCACTGCCTTGAGCTGTGCGGTATTGCACTTTCGCACGCTGGGTGTCGTCGTTGACCAGCGATAACGCTGATCCGTTCTTTGCAACCACGGCCTCGTACACCGACGTGCCCTGCATTACGGAAAACTCGTTAAAACGCACCCGATCGAGATACTCAGCATGGGCTTCGAGGAAGTCAGCGGTCTGTTGCATGTCTTCTGCGGTCTCTCCGGGGTAGCCTTTAAACATGGTGCAGCGAATACTGAGACCGGCAGCATGTGCTTCACGGATAAATTGAGAATTGCGCTCAACCGTGCAGCCTTTGTTCATGAGATCGAGCAATCTCTGGCTTCCGCTTTCCAGCCCGAAACTAACACGGCGCATACCACCGCGCACCGCCGCGCTGAGATCGGCTGCACTCAGGCCGTTGTCTTTGCGTTGATCCACATGCACGGTGCCAATCCATTCAGCCCCTTGTACCAGTTGCTGAATTCGGCTAGCGATGCCGCGAATCATGCCGGGGTAGGAATTTAGTTTTAAATCCAGAAAAACAAAGCTGGTGGTATCGTGGCGACGGGCCTGCTCCTGCATTTCATGCAGCACGTTATCAACAGAGCGAGTCCTGAAGGTTCGGCCGTTGACGGATACGACATCACTGCAAAACCGGCATTTGTCCCATTGACAACCGCGCCCGGTCATCATTGGAATGATGCGCACCGGATAGCGATCCCAGGGGAAGTCGGTGTAGTCAGGCAGCGGGGAATCGTCCAGTGTTCGCATCGGCGGCGCAGTGTCACTGCTGCGGCCATCGGCGATTGTAATCCCTGCATACTGCAGCATATCGCCGCCCTTGCAGAGCACATCGACCATAGACCCGATGTTGCTGTCGACTTCGGCGCCTGCCACAGCGGTAACACCGGGTATACGGCGCCAGAGTTCGGCGGTTCCCTCGACGTTAAACATAGGGCCGCCGAGCAACACCGGTATGTTGCGCTCCCGCGCAAGGCGCGCAAGAGCCACGACAGTATTGTAGTGTTGCAGGTACGCCGACAGCAGTAATATCTCAGGATTTTTGTCGAGCTCACGCCTGGCGTGCTCTATGACGCCCGGGTGAGGCTTTTCATCACGCCAGTAGTGGATAGAACGCGCAATATCCCGTACGGTTTTCAATACCGGCGACGTGGTTAAATGCAGGCGTCGTTTGATATCGTCGAGTTTGGTTTCGCGATACTCGCGTACTGCCGCAGGAACATCGTGTGACAGAGGACACATCAGACTGACACGGTGACCGGCATTACGCAACGCGGCGACCAATATACCGACCGCCAGAGTAGGAAATGTCGCAAAGTTGTTCAGGTCGACCAGCAGAACATCACGCCCCAGCCTTGGTGAAGGCTCTATTGGATTTAACGGGTACAGCTTTGCCGGTCGAGCGACTTTAATCTGTTGTCGCCGTAGTCGGTGTCGGGTGGCTGTGTGTTTCTCAGGTGATGAGGGGTTGAACTGCTTCGACATAATAGCTTGCACAACGTAACTCGATGCGGCAATGCTATCATGTCATGACAAAATGTGCCAGCCGGTCATAGCCAGTCCGGCTTAACCCGTCGCCAGATATAGGGAAGCAAATTACCGGTTCTATCCTGATTCGCACGAGCGGCTCGTATCACGGCTGTAGGCAATCGCAATATAGCTGGCAACGCGCGCCACCATTGATGCCATTCGCTGACCGGGGCATAACCCAGTCGCCGCAATTCGTTACGACAAAACAACTGGATCACTGCCAGGTCAGCTGCGGTAAGTTGTTGCTGCCATCGATCCAGTGGAGCTGACACAAACCCGGCACCGGATTGAAGCGGGTCGAAAGACGAGTTGACCATCGGGACTTCCAGAGTCTGTGGTTCAAAGGGTTCGCCCAGCCAGTTGATGATATCAGCTACTGTCGCTTGCGGCTGTCGAACCAGTTGCTCATAGAAAACCAGTTTCACACGATCAGCACCATAGTGTTCTCCTGCACGCAAACTGCTACGGACTGCGCCGCGCCACATCATAGCGGCGATTGCAGGGTGATAGGACGCACGGGTCCGCTGCTTCTCAACGGCCGTGGCAGCACTGTCTGATTCCTCCGCCAGATCGTGACCGGTACGCAAGCCCCATTGCCGGTAGCTTGCAACCATCGCCGGTGCATTGCGGATACAGCAGAGAACTTTTGCCTTTGGAAACGCGCGTAGTATCTCGCTGATCCGAAACACATGCCGCGGTGATTTTTCTCCCCAGCGGGGTTTTCCCTGATGCGCTGCATCGAGTTTACACCACGCCGCAAAATAGCAATCACGGGGTGCATCCGTTTGTACGGTTTGTGCTTCGCGCTCGAGGTTTGATCTGTCCAGCCAGCCTTGCCCGGGATCACCGTTATAACCAAAAGGCTTATCTGCAAGCGCTAAAAACCAGTTTTGCGTTTGTTCACGGTCTTCGGCGTTTTCAATGGCTGTATCACGGCGGCTGCGATCATCATCAAACCAATGGGTTTCGGAACTTATATGCAACCGGCTGTGCAAATTCAATACTTCCTGCACAAGCGTATTGCCACAGCGGGATGGCCCCACCACAAAAATCGGATTATCGGTCATACTACTCACCACATTAGTCGCGCTGAGTA
>CALKXD010000287.1 GCA_938003855.1 uncultured Granulosicoccaceae bacterium
TACGTCTCCGTACAAGGCAACTTCACTCATTCCAAGTAACTTTTCGGTCATTGCATTCTCCATTGGTGGTTGAATATCCAGTTGTGCGTTTTTGTCAGTCTGCCTGCCGGTGAGCAGGTTTGTTAAGGTCTCTGGCCTCGCGGTAGCGACGGGCGTAGGGGACCGGCCGACGCCTCGTGCAATACGCGCTATGATCATCCTTATTCTCTGAAAACGTTTGAATAAGTCCATGGTTATTCAATGGTTCATTGTCTTCGCGTCGTTTGCTGTGACTGCAGGGGGTCGCAATAGTGAGGGTGTCACTGTGGTCGGGTCCGTAGTCTGTTTGCTTTGTGCTATGACTATGCGAGCCGCTGTTGTCCTTCGGCAGTTGCGGGCCAACGATGGCCGTACCAATCTCACGCCATTCAAAGTTCACATTGATAATGTTGTGGTAGGCACGGTCAAACAGTCGCCGGTCAGCGGAAATCATAGCGCTGTGGATATCTGTGTATTTCAGGTAGTCGGGTGACAGCTTTGCCCATGTTTCAATTAACAGTGTGGCAAGCGCATCACGCGCGTAGATAAGTGCATGGCGAAACGTTACCGGGTGTGCCTGGTAGGCGGCGTCGAAATCACCCTGCAGTCGTTGCTCGTACTGATCAGATCCTTCGAGTAAATCAGAGATTTCCTCAAGCGTTGTGGAAATAGCCCCTGTTCTGACGAGTTCTTCATGGAAGATGTCGACCAGTATATCGAATATTGCCCCGGTTAGCGGTTGAGCCAGTAAATGTGAGTCTTTCCAGCCGGCGGAAAAATCGGACAGCTTGCTGTTGTTGCTTGCCATGCGGATCTGGCCGATTGCGGAAGTTTCAGCAAAACGATTTAGATGATTGGCCTGGTATAGGTTGCCTGATGTCGACTGGAGAATCTCGTCGACTACGGAATCAAAGTGCAGGGCGGCGATCATCGAAACTACATCGCCACTGGATTCCTGAAAGCCGAGAAACTCACCGGTTTCCTTGTCGAGGTCTGGTTCACCGACTTCGGTAAACAAAATGCCATGGCCGACTTCATGAGCAATGACATCAAAGTTGAGTGTGAATGGTGAGCGCTTGCCGTCGATCTTGCTGACGTCTGTGCCTATTTCAATAAAGCCGCGGCCAATTTGCGCGTTTTCAAACGCCGGTAGCACCACGACTTCGGCCTGCGGGTAGTATTGACTGAAATACCATTCGATGGGTCTTCCGTAGTATCCCTCCCACACATCGAGTGTGAAGCGGATAGACGCATACGTATGTGCCGCTTGAAACTGCGGATCGTCGATGTTGTCGTAGTGTAGGAAATGACCGTCTTCGTCCGGTACGGGGGGTGCGTAAATCGGCCCGTCCCAGGGCGGCAGATACACATAGGGGTTGCCGTTGTCGTCTTCGTGCATGCCGTAGGCTATGCCTTTTCCAACCGGGTTGATGACAAACATCCGGTCATCAGCGGGACCTGGCCCGACACTACCGGCAGGTGATGAGAGCTCTATGATCTCTGCCGGCATGCTGCCTGGCCCGGTTGGGGTCTGCGGATATATTCTAAATTGTGTACCCAACCGACGGTTCCTCGTTCGCCGTTTCCCTGATCAAGGTTGATCTGTGCGATTACTCAGCCAGTATTGTTGGCTCGCAGACAGTAGTATAAGTAATCTTCGCTGATTAATCGATAGAAGTCGTCGCTATCGGGCAGATCTATTTTGCTCAGGTGTGAGCCTAGCGGTCGGGGGATCGGTGTGCCAAGCTTGTGGGTGAAATACCAGGCCAGTACTTGTGGTGGTGGAGGATCAGCGATGTTGCCGGCAGCACTTAGCATGGTTTGTTTTTCACACACGCTCTGATGCAAAGCGGTGTATCGTCCGTCAAGCTTCAGCTGATTGACTATGCCGGTCTGCAGGCCGGTGGTGCTTTGCTGTAACTGAGTGACCCGTGCGGCGTCTTCGAGTAACTGTGTGAGAGATGATTCATCCAACCCGCAGTTCTCCATATAGGAACCAATTTCTTTTCTGGTGCTTAAACGGTTGTCTGCCTTAAATTGTCTGAGAGCAGATTTTACCTCTGCCGCCGTTGGCTGTGTGGTGGCGGGGTTCCGGGCCAGGTGATGAAGCAGCGCCTGTCTTTTGTAGCGGGTGTATGTGTCGGGGTCCAGTCGTAGTTCATCGAGAATATGCCGTTCTTTGCCGGCCCCAGTGTCATTCGCCGGGCCGTAGAGCTGGTAGGCCCGATCCCATACATTAGTCCATTCAAAGTGGAAGTCGGCAAAAGGAATGTGCCGGGCAGGGCTGTCGCCTGTTTTCTGTTGGCTGCTATCCTGAAACCGTGCGTGTAAGTGATGAAACAATTGCAGGGCATCCTGCTTTTTGAGATCGATGCGGTTTGATTTAATCCAGGCTATCAGTGTCTCATCCGTTTTGCCATCGGATGACTGTTGCCGCTGGCCGGTCAATAGATGCTCCCAGCTCCTTTGCTTATAGAAAGTTGATTTTGCCGTGCTGATTAATGCCTGACAGTAGGCGCTGTCAATGATTCCCTGTGCCTGTGCCAACGCCAGTGTGGCGCGTATGTTGACCATTGGTTCTGATATTGTCAGATAATTTGCCTCGGCCGGGCCGTGTAAAACTGCCACTTCATCATCGTCTTCAACCACGCCGTCACGATACCACTCGAATATCTGCCCGACTCCCACCATGCCGAACGGGTTGAGCTCGGCGGCTCGCAGCGCACCCATGCTCGAGCAGCCATAGACCGGTACGTTCTGATCCAGCGCGTAGAGGATTTCTTTGTGCCAGACAGAAGCGGCTCCCTCAAAGTAGCCATCAATAATAGCAATGGCATCGGGCTTCAGTTGCAACGCGGTTAAGATGTCACCATGCTGGACCGGTGGCAGATGCGCGCACTTCAGGTGCGGCGCATGCTGAGCGGGGTTGATGGTAGGCCCGGCAAATACAACGATCATAGTGGCGTGTCCTGCCGTGCCGACAATGCCCTGACGCCAGGCTGATAGCTGTCATCATCGTGTGGTGCTTCAAGTCCCGGTACAACAATACGAACCACGTTGATATCGTATTGAGGTTTGCGCAAATCTACACGCAGCACCTGCGTTATGTTGCAACGACGTAGTTGCTTGAAAATCTGATTGAGATCCTGCTGTACGGATCCCGTATCCAGGTCGGTGGTTCGTGAAAAATCCGCAGTAAATGATGACTGATCTATGTAGCGTTGAAAATACTCGTGCTTCGAACTTCTGCCTTCATCAGTGTATTCATACCGGGTGATGTCGTCACGCGCACCGACAATATAAGTGGTGCGCACCTGCACAGCTTCGTGCAAAGCGCGTAACAGAGCCACCTCCCGGGACAAATGGGTGCCCGACCCTATCCCTATATGCTGACTGTGGATGCTGCGGTCGCGGATAACGCAGAAGTAACCGGGCAGACCGGTATCAGTGGTGATATCCCAGATTCGCGTGTCTTGCTCAGCGGCATCAAGTTTAGCCAATGTTTGCTGACACAAAGCGCTGTCGATGGTTTGACGATTGAGGGATGTGCGGTCGATTGCTGTGTGGTTGAGTTGCTGCCACAGCGTGAGTGCGTCCCGCTCCACTACTTCACAGATTCCGTGAATTGTCGCCTCATCAATACTGTTGCCCGAAGCCAGTCCATTGCTACTGGCATGAAAACAACCGGCCCCTGACGGGCGCGGGTAGGTATAGTTAGTGTGCACCATCTCGTAGGGTAGCCAGATCGGTGAACCGTCGATCAGATTTGTTGATTCAATCCAGCTAATTGGAAAGTGTGCGTCGAACGGAGAACCTGCTGCCTGTGGCAGACGGTCGGTATCAACTACTGATCCGGTCTGCTGCAGATCTGCCAGAGTAGCGATTCGCAGCGGCAGGTTGATATGCTCTGCGTGGAAGCTTTCTATGCTTTCCATCAGACCTGATACTTTGGCTGCCTCCAGGCTGTGTCCCTTACCTTGTGAGACAGAAACCGAGCGTGAGTTGGGCCTGCACACCATTACCACCGGAATGCCGATGGTATCGAGTCCGGTGACATCAGCAATTCGTGTGATACCCATCGATTCCATGTGTGGACTTACACGGGCCAGTGTCTGCTGAGGGTTCCGGATGCGGTGTGTGCCTGTTCGATAGCAAATTGAATCGTTTAGTTTTTGCATAGCAGGGGCTTCTTCCTGGAAGTGTGTTACCGCACTTACCGCACTTACCGCACTTTGGGCGCAGGCATTGCTCGACATCAGGTGCTCACCGGAAAGTGTAACAGGAGGTCAGTGCCGGTGGCGTGTGGTGTCCCGATCACTGTCACTGTGTGATTCGCTGGTGGTTTTACCCTTTGTTGAAGCACACGCGGGCTTGCCTGGCTCCACGGCTTCAACCGTTCGGGTTTGCGCAGCTTTAGTGCAAGTGAGGTCGGGTAACGCCTGCGAATCTTTAATTGTGCCAGTGAATTACAAAATCCTACTATGGGCTGTCAGGGTTCCAAGATAGTATTGCTGTGAATGCCGCTATGAGTAATGTATCCGAACGGCGGTTAAGGACCAACCATGTCAATTGAAAAAGTTGAAACGCTTGTTGTCGGTGGTGGCCAGGCCGGGCTGGCTATGAGCGAGCACCTCAGTAACAGTGGTGGCTCTCACCTTGTGCTGGAACGGCACCGGATTGCCGAGCGCTGGCACACTGAGCGGTGGGATTCCCTAATGGCGAATGGTCCGGCGTGGCATGATCGATTCCCGAGTATGGAGTTTGCCGGTGTTAAGCCGGACGAGTTCGCTTCGAAGGCGCAGGTAGCGGAGTACTTCGCCTGCTATGCCGAGCTGATCAAAGCGCCGATCCGCTGTGGTGTCGACGTCTTAAAGGTGCGAAGAAATTCGGCGCGGGCAGGGTTCACCGCTGAGACAACCGCTGGCACCGTCGAAGCGCAAAATGTGGTTGCCGCCACCGGTCCGTTTCAGCACCCGGTGATTCCCAAAGTGTTGCCGGAAATTGACGGCGTGACACAGTTGCACTCGAACAGTTATCACAACCCCGGGCAATTGCCCGATGGTGCTGTGCTGGTCGTCGGGGCAGGATCGTCCGGCACCCAGATCGCTGACGAGTTACGGCGCTCGGGCAAGCAGGTGTACCTTTCTGTTGGACCTCACGACCGGCCACCGCGCCGCTATCGGGGGCAGGATTTCGTCTGGTGGCTGGGTGTCCTTGGTAAATGGGATGCTGAGACCGTCGAGCCTGGCAGAGAGCACGTTACCATAGCTGTCAGTGGTGCTTACGGCGGTCGCACTATAGATTTCCGCAGCCTGGCTGCCGACGGTATTGTGCTTACCGGTATGACGGAGTCATTCCAAAGTGGCTCTGTTACGTTTGCCGATGATCTGGTTGGTAACCTGGCTGCCGGTGATGCGAACTACCTGTCTGTGCTGGACGAAGCTGATCAATACATTGCGCGAAACGGACTGGATTTTCCGGATGATCCACAAGCGCGCGTACAGGCACCTGAGCCGTCCTGTGTGTCCGACCCACTACGGCAGTTGCATCTGGCTGAAGCCAATGTCACCGCTGTTATCTGGGCGACAGGGTACTCTGTAGATTACCACTGGCTCGATGTCGATGTGCTGGACGCGCAAGGCAAGCCTGTGCATCACCGTGGGATTACCGCAGAGCCGGGTATCTATTTTCTGGGGCTGCCGTGGCAAACCCGTCGCGGATCCTCGTTTATCTGGGGCGTCTGGCACGATGCAAAAAACCTCGCGGACCACATTGCCAAGCAGCGAATGTATCGACAATACACGCCTGCAGACTGACGCCGCGCCGGGTTGTGTGGGCAACGCTGGCGGCGGCTGGTAGTAATGTCACTGTTGTTATACTCGCGGCTTAGTGTCTGAGCATTGCCAATAGTCATGAGCAGTCTGGATGGGGGGGGATTTATTGTGCCAGGCAGGCGCGTGTAACGCAGCCACGGGGTTCCGGCTTACGTAGTGCGGTCTATTAGACAAGGGCTCGCATGCGTCGTGAGTTCGGGCGTCGAACATCACAGTACAAAGTCACTGCGGTTTTATAGACACGCCTTTGAGGCTGATAATTTCGCGCTGCAGGGTATTTTTTACTGTCATCGAAGTCCGTTTCCGTCAAGCATTGCACCGATATAATAACCGCCCGGAATTACTGGTCAAAATACCAGTGGTCATCGTTGTCTGAATCGACACGTCGATTTGCTATGGTCGATTGCGGGCCGGCTATTGTAGCGAAGCAATTGTCAGGCAGCCTCTGCTACTGGAATGCGGTCTCAAAAAAGCTGCGCAGTTTCCGCGAGTGCAATCGCTCAGGCTCCATTGAGGCAAGCTTGCTAAGTGCCAGCATACCGATCTGCAGATGCTGTGCGACTTGCTCCTGATAGAACTTGGATGCCATTCCCGGAAGCTTGAGCTCACCTTGCAAGGGTTTATCAGAAACGCAGAGCAATGTGCCATAGGGTACCCTTAATCTAAAACCATTGGCCGCAATGGTGGCGGATTCCATGTCCAGTGCAATCGCACGTGACTGCGACAAGCGTCGTACTGGTTCGCGGTGGTCCTGCAGCTCCCAGTTGCGATTGTCTATAGACGCAACCGTGCCGGTACGCATTATTCGTTTTAATTCCATACCGTCGAGCCCGGTGACCTCTGCCACGGCAGCTTCCAGCGCTTGCTGTATTTCGGCCAGTGCGGGAATAGGCACCCAGACCGGGATATCGTGATCGAGTACTTTGTCTTCACGTACATAGGCGTGCGCCAATACATAGTCACCGAGTGCCTGTGAACTCCGCAAGCCGGCGCAGTGGCCAAGCATCAGCCAGGCATGCGGTCGTAGCACCGCTACGTGATCAGTGATGGTTTTGGCGTTTGAGGGTCCTACGCCGATATTAATTAAGGTTATACCACGGCCTTTTTTCCCAACCAGATGATACGCAGGCATCTGCGGCAATCGTGTGAGCGGCTCGCCGCTGCTGTGAGTGGCGCCGGACTCGGTGATAACATTGCCCGGCTCTACAAATGCCGAATAGGGTGAGTCTCCGTCTTTCATCATCTGCCGGGCGATGCGACAAAACTCGTCAATATAGAATTGGTAATTGGTAAATAACACATGGTTTTGAAAATGAGCCGGATCTGTAGCGCAGTAATGCACCAGGCGATGCAGCGAATAGTCAACGCGCTGTGCCGGAAACGGCGACAACGGACTCGGCTCGCCGTCGGTGGGTTCGTGAGTGCCATTGACGATAAAGTCGTTCACGTGTTCGATGTCCGGCACATCGAATGTGTCACGCAAGGCGGCGCTGATGTCGGCCGGGCCTTCTCCGGCCATCTGAGTGCCGGCTTTTAGAGCGAAGTGCAGTGGAATAGGTACGGTCGATTCGACGATCTCAACCGGCATCTGGTGATTGTTGATCATCAACTCCAACTGGTGCCGCAAGTAGCCGCGAAACAACTGCGGCTGGGTGATGGTTGTGGAATATAGTCCCGGCTGGCTGACGTGCCCGTACGACATCCTCGAAGTAACTCTGGCGTAGGTATCGTTGCGGAAGCGGATTTCCGGATAGCAGGCGCGGTGCTTGTTGGCTGGCAGATCGCCGGCCAGATAACGCTTAAACGAGTCCCGCAGGAAGCTGGTATTGCGTTGGTAAATTTCTATTAGGCGATCAACTGCCCGGGCAGGATCGCTGTAGGTTTGCGGGGTGAAAGCGGGAGGGCAGGTGGTTTTTTCTATCATTGTATTTTCGCCTTCTCCGTTATTGTAGCGCGCATTCACTTCGAAAGAAAAACCAATTTTCACCTTTTTGCCTTTGGTGTCGGTATTTTAATCCCTGGAATTCAAATAATAGTGACATCCGTGGTTATCGAATCCTGCCGCTATGCGACCGCGATGACACCTTGGCAAAGCGTCCTTTGATGGGTTAGTGCGCGGTCTTCAGGCGCTGCCGTTTGCACCGGGGTTCGCTGAAGTTGCCACCATGCAAAGATCCGGTACCAGTCAATCGAATTTCAGCGTGGCGTTGTGCTGCGATTTGCTGGTAGTCTGTCCGGCCGTTAGAGAGCGCTGATTTTTGAACGATGAATTCAGACAACCGCCAACGACGAGTCTTAAAACGGCCCGCTAATGTTGTTGAACTGATGGAAGTTATGGGGCGCTCGGAAACTCCCGAAAGCAGAGCGGCTGGTATGGCGCTGCGTTCACGCGCGAGTGATGTCTTTATCTCTACCTACCCGAAAAGCGGTACAACCTGGATGCAGCAGGTAGTGCATCAAGTCAGGTGCGGTGGTGATGAAGATTATACCGATATCTATGATGTCGTGCCGTGGCTGGAGATGGCGCTTGCTCTGAACGTGGACCTGACGGCGCAGCAGGCGGGTGGTTTTCGAGCTTTCAAAACGCATCGACCGTATCAGGAGTTGCCCAAACCCGGACGCTATATCAGTGTGTTTCGTGACCCGAAAACGGTGGTGCCTTCGTTTTATCGTTTTCTGGCTGACTGGTACTTTGAAGCGAGCGGTGTGTCGGTTGACGAGTTTGCACGTCTGGTGTACCTGGCATCGCCGGACGGTCACAGAAATCACTTTGCTCAGTGGCTCGAGCGCTCTCAGGAAAAAAACACGCTGCTGTTGTGTTACGAAGATATGCTGGAGAACCCCGATCAGGTCCCTGAACTGATCGCGGACTTTCTGGAGGTGCCGCTCGATGCGGCAACGCTTGCGCGCGTCAAACACAACTGCTCTCGATCCTATATGGTCGCCAACGAAAACCTGTTCGATGATCATCTGGTCAGGCAGCAGCTGGATGCGAGTCTTGGTTTACCCCCGGGAGGCGGGTCATCGAAGGTGTTCAGTGAAAAGTCTGACAATACACCGGGCCCCGAACTTATCGCTGAGCTCGATCAGCTGTGGGCAGATACGGTTGGTCTGGATTCGGGTTTTGATAACTACCTGACGTTGCGCCAATCAATGCCCAATCCGCTGCAGGCCAGGCGTCTGTGCTAACGCATGCCCGGATTAAAATACATTTCCCGGGCATGTGTGCGGTAAGTCGTATTTGTGGTTGCCGTGTTAATACAGCGCTCAGGTGACCATTTTTTTAACGGCAAAGCGTTCTTCTTTCCATTCTTCGGTTCGCAGTATGTCGTGCAGGTGGTTGGCGGCGTCCCAGAGGTCAACGTAGCGTAGATACAGTGGCGCGATGCCAAAACGCAGTACATCGGGTTGACGGAAATCTCCCATTACCTTGCGGGCAATAAGGGCCTGCATAATGGCGTAGCCATGCTCGTGCGTCAGTGACACCTGACCGTTGCGTTTATTGACATCCTTCGGGCTGTAAAAACTGATCCCGTATGCAGAACAGTTATGCTCAATGAGGTCGGCAAACACTGTTGAGAGTTTTTTACCTTTGGCATACAGCGCCTCCATACTGACGTCTTCAAAAATGTCCAGCCCCGCACTGACCGCGACCTGTGCCAGCGCAGGCTGTGTGCCGGATAACAGCGCTCGTGCACCGGCACCGGGGCGGTAGTTCAGTTCAAATTTAAAAGGTTCTGCGTGACCATGCCATCCGGTCAGTGGCTGGCTGAACTTACCGTGATGCCGCCTGGCCACATAGGCGAAAGCCGGAGAACCCGGCCCGCCGTTGAGGTATTTGTAGGTACAGCCAACAGCAAAGTCGACATTTTCTTCGTGCAGATTGACCGGAATGGCTCCCGCTGAGTGGCAGACATCAGAGATTACCAGTGCGCCTGCCGCATGGGCTTTCGCCGTCAGGCCTTTGATGTCGCGGATTTCGCCGGATCGATAGTCAACCTGGTTGAGTAACACCACAGCGGTGTCGTCGGTAAACAGATCTTCGATGTTGTCCGCATCGCGTCCTTCCAGTACCACGTTCATGTCACTCAGCAATGACGTGACGCCTTCAATCATGTAGAGATCAGTGGGGAATGATGCGGTTTCACAGACAATGGTTTTTCGGCCGGGTCGCATAGAGATCGCTGCATGCAGCGTTTTATAGATATTGAGGCCGGTAGCGTCAGAGACAACCAGTTCACCGGCGTTGGCACCCAGCAGCTTTGCCACACGGTCACCGAGTGTGTCAGTCATCATGAACCAGCCAGCGGTATTCCAGCTGGTTACCAGGCCTTTGGCCCAGTCTTCTGTCAGCGATGTCTGTATTTTCGACAGGGCGTGTTTCGGCATCGGTCCCAGTGAGTTGCCGCAAAGATATATCACCCCATCCGGTAGGAAGAACTCATCGCGCTTGTGCGAAAGCGGATCTCCCTGGTCCATTGCTATTGCGTCGTCGCGGGTGACCGGTGTTGTCATTGTAAAGTGCTCCGGTGAGTTACGGTAATGCCGGGGGCGGCAACGGCAGTTTACGCGTTTTTCCTCGATGATTGGGGAATACGATATCAGGTTGCAAGCGTCGATTCCCACAACGATAAAACCTTACGGCGGGAAGTTATCACCCCTGTGAGCCATTGACATTTCCGTCCTGTTACTTAACCCTTGTCCTGTGATTGTTTTGTGTGTGTCGACGCTACCGACACGCCGCAACACCGCCGTGTTCAGCGCGGCGTTAAAAGGAGAGGAGAACAGGGATGTGGCATATACCAGGCGCGATCTTGATAGCGATTACACTGTGGTTGAGCACAGGCTGTACCTATTTAACGCCACCGCTTCAGCGACCGGTCATTGAGGACAAGCTCGGTCCGAGTCTGTTTGCCAGAGACGAGGTCATGGGCACGTTGTCTCTCACACCGGAGCGGCGGGTTGTGCTGGTCAATTTTGCCAATCAACGGTTCTGCGCCGAAGCGCCAACTGAGGTGGGTCTTGACCTGTCCCGTTTACTGCAAACAGATGTTGCCGCCGATGCACCGGGCAAAGGCGCGGTCGCTTTGGGCCTGCTGATCGGATCAAGCAATAGTAACTCGGTGTTAAATAAGCGCTCTCAGGCAATTCAGTTGTTTCTAGCGAACTCCTACTACACCTGCCAGATGTATTTAAACGGCGCAATCAGCGGCGAGCAACTGGTCGAGTTGCAACTGAAAACCCTCAACAGCATTGCACCGATTCTTGAAATAGAATTGCCACTGCTCTATCAGGGCAATGAAGAGGCGGCTGCCAGGCCGGGGGCATCGCGCTATCTACCGTTGGACACCAGCGAAATTCTTGATGATCTGTTTCGTGGTTCGTTGCAGTCGTCCGACGAAGAACAGGAAAAATCCGCGCAGCCGGGAGAGTAAACAGCCACTGGCAAATCACAGCGTTTGCTGCACCATGGAGTGACAATGGCTAAGACAACATCCACTGCCCGAAGGCTGCACCCGAGACTTCGGTTGCTGAGAAATGGCAGCAAAGAGGTTAACGGCTGCCGTACCGAACTGTGCACAACAGTCGCAAGACGCGGGATTGATTCAGGTACAGACAATGCGATGCCGACACAGATATCGGGATTGGATCTGACCGCGGCACAACAGCAGTCGGTTCAGGCTGATTTCAGTGCGCGGTCTATCAGCGTGCAGCGGACGGCTGGTAAAAAGTTGCCCGGACGCAAACCGATGGAGCAACAGGAGAAAGCAGACGACAGTTTCGTTAACGTTTTTATCAGCGTTGAAACCGGCTATGGTGATCACTCGACCAATATTGCCGAAGTTGTTCAGTCGGTTACCGCTTTATGTCAGCGGCATGGCGTCGATACTGACCACAACGGTTTGACCGAGCAGGTCAGACTAAGTGGTAACCTGTTGCTCGCTACGGTACCTATTTCGTCGCTCGATGCACTGGAGCAGGATGCGCGGGTATCGTTTGTACAGCCTGCCGAACCCTTAAAGCTCGATATCCCACGTGGCAGTCCTGCAGCAAAGCCATCTAAAAGCCGATTCCGGCTCGATAAACATCATCGCTACGGTGAAAATATCATTATCGGCATCATCGATGTGGGTGGCTTTGATTTTACCCACCAGGATTTCCTCAAAGAAAACGGCAGGACCCGTTTTACCCATCTATGGGATCAGGGGGGAGATTTTCGTTCAGCACCGGATGGATTTAACTACGGTTCCGAATTCACTGAAATGCACTTCAATAATGCCCTTGATGCAGAGCGCGAGGGGGGAATGCCGGCGTTGCTGCTGGAGCCTCAGTCACAATCCATGGTCGGTTCCCATGCAACCCATGTCGCCGGTATTGCGGCGGGTAATTCGGGTGTTTGCCGCAATGCAGAGATTGCCGCTGTATTGATTGATGTGCCGCAGCCAACAGATGATCGTCAGCGGCGTCAATTTACATTTTCTGATTCAAGCCGGGTAACACATGCGGTGGAGTATCTGCTGGGTATCGCCCGCGAGCGCCGCAAACCAATTTCGATCAATATCAGCCTGGGCACCAATGGCGGAGGGCACGACGGCTCGAGTGGTGTCACACGCTGGATCGATAATGCAATGCAGCAACCCGGTCGCAGTATCTGTCTAGCTGCCGGGAACGCCGGGCAGGAGCGCGGCCTCAGTGATCGCGATTTCGGCTGGATTGCCGGTCGTATCCACAGTAGCGGCCGTATAGCCTCGCGCGGGCTGGATGCAGAGCTTGGCTGGGTGGTGGTTGGCAATGGCATTCACGACCTATCAGAAAACGAGCTTGAAATCTGGTACAGCGCCCAGGATCGATTCATTGTCGAGTTACTCCCGCCTGGAGACGACCGTTGGCTGCGGGTAGAGCCTCAGGACTTCATCGAAAATAAACGCCTCAAGGATGGCACGGTCGTGTCAATCTATAACGAGCTTTATCATCCATCGAACGGTGTAAATGCGATCTCACTGTATTTGTCACCCCATCTGGAGCCGCGCAATATTCGCGGGGTGCGGGCCGGGGTCTGGCGCGTGCGTTTGATCGGCGAGGAAATTCGCAACGGCGAGTTCCATTGCTGGATAGAGCGGGACGACCCCGCCGAGATTGGTCAGGCAGAGCAACAGCGACTGATGCGATTTCCGTCATTTTTTTCCGAATATTCTAATGTTGACTCGCATTCTATCTCGTCACTGGCCTGTGGTAATGCCACTGTTGCGGTCGCTAATTACAACGCCTCGACCAATAAGATGAACATCACCAGCAGTCAGGGGCCTACTAGAGATAATCGCTATAAACCCGACCTGGCCGCACCGGGGACAGATATCACTGCTGCCAAAGGATTTGCTGCGGATGGTGATGACTGGATAACCATGAGCGGCACCAGTATGGCCAGTCCCTATGTGGCCGGTGTTATTGGACTGATGTTGAACGCAAACCCGGAGCTCAATTCCCGTCAGTGTCTGGGCATTCTGCAGAGGACCAGTGTGCCGCTGCCCGGCCGGACCTATGAATGGACCAACGATGCGGGGTTTGGCCGCGTCGACGCTAATCAGGCCATTGCAGAAGCGGTGGATTTCACCAAGCGGACGGAACGCTGATGGCAGGTGCCTACCGATGAAATTGCAACTGTTCGATTCCGCTGAGGGCGACTGTCTGTTGCTGCAGAGCGCTGATGGCAGGAACATACTCTGTGACGGCGGTCGAAGCTCCAGTTTCCGTAGGCACACGCGTGAGCATTTTGATGAATTGCTTGGCAGTGGCGGGCAACTCGACTACCTCTATGTCTCTCATGTTGATCAGGACCACATCCAGGGCATAGAGCAACTTCTCAAAGATGCCCTGGCATGGCAGGTGTACGATTATCACCACGATAATGGCGATAGCGTGCGCAAGCCGGAGGCACCGCGTCCGCCGCCAATCGGTGGTATCTGGCATAATTCATTTGGTGATCAGGTTGGTGATAATCTGGGTGAAATATCTGATCTGCTGGCGCAGTCTGTCCCCGTGATGTTTGCGTCGGGTCTTCCTGACCTTGAGCACGCGGCCTACGAGGCGCGCAACATTGCGGCATCGATACCACAGGCATTGCGTGTCTCGCGGTTTTGTCAGCCGGATCTACTCGATATACCCATCAATGTGCTGCCGGATAACCCCTGTGCATCACCGCTATTGTATACCGACGGCACTGTTCGTAAATTTTCCGTCGGGTCTCTTGAGTTAACGTTACTCGGACCCACCGAAAAAGCGCTGGATGACCTCCGCGAAGGCTGGAATAACTGGCTCGCCAGTAGCGGCGGTGAAAAAGCCGTAAAAAAATTTCACGACTATATAGAAAAACAGCTGGCACGTTTTGCCACCGGTAGCCTCTCTACTACACCGTTTGATCTATTTAACTGGAACGGAATTCCAGACTTCCGGGGTGTGACCACGCCGAATGTGGCGTCCCTGATGTTTATGATCGAAGAGGATGGTAAGCGGGTGCTGTTTACCGGTGACTCGCAGCAGGATGTCATACTCGATGCGCTGGCCGAGGCCGGGTATCTCGACGATGGTTTTATCCATGTTGATGTGCTCAAAGTGCCGCACCACGGGTCAGAGCATAATATGGACAAAAACTTTGCCAGACGCGTATCAGCAGATCACTATGTGTTCTGCGGTGATGGCAGTAATGGCAACCCGGAACCGTCTGTGATTGATATTCTGTATAAATCGAGAATCGGTCCGGTCAGTCGCCGGGCCATGGCGCCGGAAGCTGATAACCGTGATTTTACATTTTGGTTCAGCACCGCGCTGGACAAGCTCAATCCGCAAAGCGTCAATCACGAAAAATTTAAAAAAACGCTGAGCAAAAGTTTGCAGCGGCAGACTGAAAGCGGCAGTTTATTGCAGTTGAAATTTGTTGACGGCGACTATTTAACAATTGCGGTATAGAGCCGGACTGCCGACAGCGTCCGGCCGGTTGTTATGCGCTTATCGCTTTGCCGCATAGTAGGAGACGCGGCGCTCCAGGTAAGCCAGAAACTCCGAAATTGTAAATGCCAGTGCAAACAACACCAGTAGCACGGCCCAGAAATGCTCCATTAAAAAGTTGTTCGCGTAGAGTTCGAACAGGGCCCCGAAACCGACGATAGAAATTAGCAGCTGGCCGATAATTACCCCTTTAACGGCGCGTATAACACCGATACGCACGCCGCCCAGTATTTCCGGCAGTGCCGCCCAGAAGTACACCTTGCTGAATGCTGCCCACGGAGAGGCGCCGAAACTGTGTGCCATCTCGAGCAGTGAACGGTTGATCTGCATGACCCCGGCTCTGGCATTTAGAATGATTATCCAGATGGCAAACAATGTGGTGGTGATAATGATGGATTTCATGCCAAATCCGAATAGCACCATCAACACCGGTACCAGTGCTGTTAACGGGGCACTGAGAAATATATTTACCCATGGCAGCAGCAGTTCGTCGAGCAGGCGGTTCTTACCCATCAGTATGCCGGTGGGTATGCCAATAGCTACCGCAAAGAAAACGCCGGCGCTGAATGCGTAGGCTGTTTCGTACAGGGCTTTTTGAAACGCCGCCGACCCGATAATCTCAAACAGTGTGGTGATCACCGCTGACAGCGGTGGTAGAAAAAATGACACTTCTGTGCGACCAATGATTTCCCACAGTAATCCCCAGATTAACAGTGACGACATTCCGGGCAAACGTACACCGAAGACTTTCATTGCCTACTCCACGTACGATCTGAGTGAATCCCAGATTTCATCGACGATGTCGAGGTACTCGGGATCACGGCGGATACTGTGCGAATCTTTCTCTCGCAGCCCGGTCGGGCGGATAATATCGGATACCCGACTGGGGCGTGGCAGCAATATAGCGATTTGGTCTGATACGTAAACCGCTTCTTCTATGGAGTGGGTTACAAATATGAATGTTTTGTTTTCATTAGCGACAAGCGCGAGAAGGTCTTCCTGAAACTTGCGTCGTGTTTGCTCATCGACGGCTGAGAATGGCTCGTCCATTAACAAGACATCGGCGTCCACTGAAAGCGCTCTGGCCAGTCCCACACGCTGACGCATTCCCCCGGATAATTCGTGCGGGTAGCTTTTTTCAAAACCGGCCAGCCCGACATCCTTGATGTATTTGCTGGCAATGTCCTCGCGTTCTGATTTTGCCATACCGCGTAACTCAAGGCCAAATGAGACATTGCGAATTACTGAGGCCCACGGCAGCAGGGCAAAGTCCTGGAAGACAAAAGCCCGATCCGGTCCCGGGCCATCAACGGCCTTGCCATCAACTTCTATGTCGCCTGCGGTGGGGTCGAGAAGGCCGGCGATGATCTTTAACAGTGTGGTTTTGCCACAACCGGACGGACCGAGTAGAGAGGTTAACTGGCCGCGCGGAAAGTCGAGCGACAGGTCTTTTAAGGCTTCGACCGGCCCGTAGTTCTTTGTGACGTTGCGCACCGAAACGGCAATATCCTGTTTGCCGGAGTCGATAGTCGCTATCGTGCTGTCAGTCTGAGGCATAGCCACGTGTGTTTCCTTCGAATAAAAAATGTTCGATTTTTTCCAGTAAATTCAGGAAAAGTACCGCCAGAACGATGATTGAAAAGATCGCGGCATACATGCTTGCGTAGTCGGCAATTGATCGACTATAGGTGATGATGTCGCCAACGCCGGTCGGGGTGATTTTAAGCTCGGAGAGAATCGCACCAATAAAGCCGGCTGAGACACCGAGCCGCAGGCCGGAGAAGATCACCGGTGAGGCAGCAGGGATGACAATCTTTAAAATAACTTCTAGACTGCTGGCCTGAAATGATCTGCCCATCTCTGTCAACGAGGACGGTGTGTTGCGTACTGCGCCTGCGGTGTTTAACACGATTACAGGCATTGCCATGATGCAGACAACAAACACCTTTGAAGTCAGGCCGATGCCATACATCATAACCAGCAGTGGGATCAATGCCGCCAGCGGTGCCGCCTGCATGACAATGAAAATAGGCGAGAAAAGCCAGTCGAACCAATTGCTAAGACCGATCCATAGACCAATCGCGATACCTGTTACGGCTGAAATTGCGATGCCTATTGCCAGTGGTTTTAAGGTTTCGGTATAGGCCTGTAGCAGCGTGCCATCGAATGCCATGCGTGCCAGTGCACCCATTGACTCAACGAAGGTTGGAAACGCGTAGCTGACAGGAATTCGGCCGGCAATTTCCCAGGCGCCGAAAACAAGAAACGCAGACAGGAATTTTAACAGCAGTGAGCGATGAGCCAAAGTGAGTATCCGTGATGTTGCTGTGTCCGGAGTTCTGCATTGTGGCTGCAGAACTACCGGACAAATGGATAGCGTTGATGTGGAGCCTGTACGGCAGTAACGAATCGCCGTACAGGCAACCGGCACAGTCTA
The DNA here is from genome assembly GCA_938003855.1 of uncultured Granulosicoccaceae bacterium. GTDB lineage: Bacteria > Pseudomonadota > Gammaproteobacteria > Granulosicoccales > Granulosicoccaceae. The sequence continues at coordinate 17,293 of CALKXD010000287.1, forward strand.
TTTAGACATCGCTGCATCGAGCGGGGCGAGGTACCAGAAGTCTTCTATATTAAGTGTAGAGACATCCCCCTCAAGCTGACCCGCCTTGCTGTACCACTCCATATCGGCTTCGGCTGCTTTGCGGCCACCGCCTTGTGGATCGTACAGACCACCGGCCGCAGCCTCGGTGTAGAAGTTGTCTAGCTCGCCGAGAATTTCTTTCGGCAACTGACCAATCGGGCCGTCCGGATTAGTCTCTCGACTGATAACCGTGGGGTCTTCTGCCATATCGGCCCAGGTGCTCAGCAATGCATCGACAAAAATCTGTACGTCTTTGTCGTTTTCCTTGATCCAGTCCAGATTGGCAAACAGCGCTTCATCACTGGCTTCGACGTCAAACATGGGCAGCACGTTAAATTTGTCAGCGTGCTTGCGCATGACTTTATTTTTGTTTGATAAATCGATAATAGTCGCGTCGGCTTGCCCTGCGACCAGTGCGACCACCCGGTTGGATGAGCCCGGTACGTAGGATCGCTTACCAAACTTTATAGACATCTTGTCTTCGATTACGTTGGCTATAGAGTCGGTGCCACCACCACGGGAATGCAGCAGTATTGGCTCGCCGTTGAGATCTTCCAGTTTTTCGTACTTTTTATTGGTGACCGGGAAAAACTTTAACTTCGACAGCTGAAAAATAATACGCAGCGGTGCCTTGGAACGTTGCATGGCAGAGTAGGGTGTGCCGAAGCCGATATCCATCTGGCCGCTTAATACGGCTTGAATGGCAAGCTCCTCATCAGAGAATGCGGTCCATTCGTAATCGAGCCCGTTTGCCTTTGCGCGATCCAGTGCGACAAAAAAGGCGGCTAGCTCATCAGACGGGGTTTCGGCAAGCGCAATGCGGATCTTATCCGCGCTTGCGACAGACGCGGTCATGCCAAGTACCAGCGGCACTGCCAAAACAGTCGTTGCTATTTTCTTGAGTAGTCGTTGCATGTTGTTCCTCCTGTGAAATGTCACTCTATTTAGTGTTTTTGTTCCCGTGTTGTCGGGAAAAATACCGGAGCGGCTCGGTACACGCGTCTGACACCGTGACGCTAAACATCACCGAACAGCCTGTTTGAAACTGAATTTAAGTGGTCGCGCATGGCAGCATGTGCGGCGACCGGATCCCGGCACTCCACGGCGGCGAGTATGTTGTCATGCTCGAGGAAGCTTGAATGGTCACCCGGTGGCCTATCGGTGTGGCGAATCACCTGCCGCCAGGCCACCGCACGGCGTACCTGGTTTAAATGATCAAATAGCGATAACAACAGTATATTGCCGGTTGCCTCTGCCAGTGATCGGTGAAAGGCATCGTCATCGGCTTCATAGGTGTCCCAGTTGAGTGCCGCTACGGCATGATCGCGTGCAACCTTGATGCGGGCGACTGCTTCACCTGAGGCATTGGCAGCGGCTTCACGGGCGATGGCCGGCTCAAGTGATAAGCGCGCGCGCATCATTTGTATAGGAGTCACCTGCTGGCTGAGATCAGCGAGTCCGGGCACAGTGGCGACGCTTTCCGGGGAAGTGATAAATGTTCCTTTGCCAACATGCCGCCAGATGACGCCATCGCGTTCGAGTGTATCGAGACTCTTGCGCAGTGCCGTACGGGTAATCCCCAGAGCGCTGATCAACTGACGCTCGGCAGGCAATCGATCACCGGGTGAGTAATCACCGGTGTCTATGAGTTCCCGCAAAAGCTGCAACGCGTCAGGGGTGTCCAGCGGTTCCGGTCGAGCGTGCACGTCTTCCTCTATTGGTCGATCAATGGTGAAATTGATCTCAATTTAGTCACAATCAAACCCGATTTGCAACTGAATTTACACCTGTTGCATAATTGATCGGAATTGGTTGTGCAATTTCAGCAAACTTAATCATAGGAGTTATATGTCTACCTTTACCATCGAAGCGCCACGGGTAATTGCCCTTCCAGTTGCCGGTACCGATGCGAGCTTTCCGGTTCGTCGCGTCTATTGCATTGGTCGCAACTATGCGGCGCATGCGGTAGAGATGGGGCACGATCCGGATCGTGAACCGCCTTTTTTCTTTCAGAAAAATGCCGACAACCTCGATCCGTCCGGTGAATTCCCCTACCCACCAAAATCTTCCGATGTGCACCACGAAATAGAAATGGCTGTGATGCTGAAGTCAGGCGGAGATAACATAGCGATTGAGCAGGCGCTTGATCATGTGTACGGCTATGCGTTGTCACTGGATATGACGCGTCGTGATTTGCAGGGTGAGCAAAAAAAGATGGGCCGCCCGTGGGAAATAGGCAAGGCGTTCGAACGCTCAGCACCGGTTGGCATCATTCATCCCGTCACGGATATCGGTCACCCGGCACAGGGACGGGTAGAATTGAAAGTAAACGGCGAGGTAAAGCAGGAAGGCGACCTCAATCAGATGATCTGGAAGGTGTCTGAAATGATTTCCTACCTCTCTGACTACTTCACTCTGGCTGCCGGTGATGTGATTTTGTCGGGGACGCCCGCTGGTGTCGGTCCGGTTAGCAAGGGCGATACAATGGACGTCAGCATCGAGGGGCTTGGCACGATGACAATACCGGTGGTGTAGCAGGTCGGCTGTCGAATTGACAGCACCAGAGCGCGGTGTAATGTCACCGCGACTCAAGCCATAGAAACCACAGGAATTCCGGTTCCGCTGGATCGTTAACCGTGGTTGGCTTTTATCTGTGACAATCTGGCACAGGGCTATAGAGATTCTGTACGGATTGTCGAGCATCGCTGCGGCCTGTCAGCGTGGAACCCCGCAATGGCAGAAAGGGTCGCCATCGATGTGACAACCCGTTGCCATGCAAGCTATGGCAGAAGCGGCAAAAATCCTTTTGTCCGGCGCGTCTTTCGTGTCACCCTATCGCTTCCGATAGAGGCAACAGGCGAGGATACAATGGAATCCAGAAGCGAGTGGGACTTTGTCCACAGCGAGGCGTCAGGTGCGCAATGGGTGCCCGGGCTCAGAGAAATATTTGACTACCGTGATCTGGGTGTGAAGGCGGGCACTGCAGGGGACTATGTCGCCCACGTTATTCGTCACAATGGAAAAAAATCTGCGGACAAGGTGCAAAAATGGCATCTGCACGAATGTGATTTTCAGTACGTCTATGTAATCAACGGCTGGGCAACGTTTGAGTACGAGGGGCAAGGGCAGAAAACCCTCCGCAAGGGGGACGGGGTATTGCAAAAACCCTATATCAAACATCGCGAGATTGCCTGCTCCGAGGATTTCGAGGTACTAGAGATTGTCTCCCCGGCAAATTTTGTTACTCGAGAGGTTGATTCACCTGTCTGAGTAATCGCCAGCCAGTGCGCTTTATATGGGGCTCAGGCAACATCCGGTCGATCAGATCACCCGGGCGCACAGTAACAGAAGAGACACTGTATCTATCGAGTAGCTTATGATGAAACCAACGATTCTATCCTGCGCAGTTACGGGTACCTTCACCACGCCGCAGCACAACGATACCCTGCCTGTTACTCCCGCTGAGATTGCCTCTGACTGCATAGCAGCCGCTGCAGCCGGAGCGTCCATCTGTCACATACACGTCAGGGATCCGGTGACGGCAAAGCCGTCGATGAACTTCAGCTACTACGAAGAAGTAGTGAGTCTCATCCGCTCAAGTGACACAGACCTGATTATCAACCTGACAACAGGGCCCGGTGGTCGCTATGTCCCCGACGCTGCCAACCCTGCAGTCGCCGCGCCTGAAACAACCTTAACCACAGCGGCTATACGTACTGAGCACATTGTCAGGCTCAAGCCGGAAATCTGCACGCTCGACCTGAACACCATGTGGTTTGGCGGTGGCGCTGTTATAAACAGCCCCGACAATCTGCGTGAAATGGCGGCATTGATCTATGCCGCCGGTGTTAAACCCGAGCTGGAAGTATTCGATAGTGGCGATATTCAACTGGCTCATGAGCTATTGGCAGAGGGTACTCTGAAGGAACCCGCACTGTTTCAGCTGGTAACCGGTGTAAAGTACGGATTTGCGCCCGGTGCACAGACGATGATGTACGCCAGATCCTTGCTGCCGGATGCTTGTGAGTGGGCAGCCTTCGGTGCCAGTCGCTGGGCATTCCCGATGCTGGCACAGGCATTTTTACTGGGTGGGCACTGCCGCATCGGTATGGAAGACGCTGTCTATCTGGAGAAAGGCGTTAAATGCAATGGCAACAAGCCACTGGTTGAAAAAGCCGTGTCTATTATAAATTCTCTGGGTGGCACAGTTGCGACGGTGGCGCAGGCGCGGGATATTCTGCAACTTGAATCCCCTGGTTCGTGACTTGATAGCGTTATGAGTCAGCAACGTGATGAAAGAATCTTTGGCGCATTTGACAGCCCGCAAACGGCCGCGAATGTAACCGGTGGCAGTGTTTATCAGATCGGCAATCGAGATCCGCGCAGTGGTTTTATACTCGTTGATAAGCACGACAACCATTTCGTTTATGTGCACACGAGTTACAGCGGTTATCGTGATGTTGCAGCAGATGTGGTTGGCGTTAAGCTGTCAAAGACCGGCGACGATGCAGACCATGCTGCCTCCCGCGAGGTGGAAGAAAGTCTGGGTAATAGTTACGTGCTGCTGGCAAGGGTGCCGTCGGCCGCAAACCGCTCGGCGGGGACTGTTGAGAAACTGACATCGCTTGATCGCAAGTTCAATCACGCGTCATTGGCGGCTCATTATGGTGGTGGAACAGGTACCGCTACCCCGCTGTCTCAGCGGCAGATCCAAAAGCTAAAAGGGCTGAAGGTATCATCTTACGATAACCGAAACAGCACATCCGCCGATCTGACTGGCGATCCTGATATTCAAAGGGCGCTGATGCTAAGCGCCGATACACAACAGCGGATTAAAAAACTGTGCGGATCTAAAATCACCTCTTTTAGTCACTCACCTGAAACACGGGTTACGCCGGACGCGACGGGGATCAAGGGTCCGTGGCAGCGGCGTCAGCCAGTGGCGTCAGCGACTCAGCCCGGGCGGGTTAAAAAGCCCTGATCAAACGGTATATCAGGCGGATAAGGCACATGTGACGTTGAACAATTCGATTTGTCCGTCTGTCGTTGTAACCGCTACGCCGTAAGAGTCAGAACAAATATCAAACACGCATGCAGCGGCGTTACCGTTGCGCTGAAAATTTAAAGTTTCGCCAGTTCCGGTGGATTTTAACCGTCGCGTTCAAGAATCCATTCGACTTCCGGAGCTGCAACAAACCGCCACTTACGAAGCGGACCCGCCATTACATTGAGGTAGTACATCTCGAATCCATAAGGTGCGCCACAGGGGTGGTGGCCACGGGGAACCAGAACCACATCGCCGTCGGCAATCGCCATGGTTTCGTTAAGATCGCCGTTGTCTGTGTAGACGCGCTGGATGCCAAAGCCATTGTCCGGGTTTAAGCGGTGGTAATAGGTTTCTTCGAGGTAGGTGATTCGCGGGTAGTCATCTTCATCGTGGCGATGGCTGGGGTAGGATGACCAATGGCCGGCAGGGGTGAATACTTCGGTGACCAGCAGTGAGTCGCAGTAGTCTTCGTTTTCCATGGCAATGTTATTGATAAAACGCGTGTTGGTACCGGTGCCGCGTTGTGTAAGTGTGATGCCGTCCGGGCCTATTCTGCGTGCCTGATGGCCGCCCAGGCCAGGTGCTGAGCACACAGCGATGATACAGTCCGTTTCAGCGACAGCCGACCACTGAGAGTCGTTCGGCAGGTAGAGGCAATGAGGGGCTGTGCGTTCAAAGACACTGGACCGCTCACCCAGAACCCCCCAGTGCTGCCCGCCGCCGTCGAAGGCGGCCTTGCCTTCGACCATGACCAGTATGACTTCATTATCACCGGTAGTCTCTGCGACTTGCTCACCAGCGCGTAAGCGATATAGCGAAAACCCCACATAGCGCCAGCCGGCAGTCTGCGGGCTGATCTCGTGAACCTTGCCGTGGCAACCAAAAGGTTTTTTTAATAAATGGCTCATTGCAGGGTTTTTCCGTTCCGGGTTGGTGGCAAATACTGATAATGCAATAAAACCGTCGCGTCTGACAGGGCCGGGTAAATGCTGCGCGGTATAGCATCGTCCCGGTGCCTGAGCCGACGATATCGGCTATACCAGTGGCGGGTAGGCGTTTGTCAGCGGTGCTGAATCATCGATGGTGCTTATCCGGTGAGCACAGCGGTTGATGTGTCGGCAGATAATTTGGCGTGTTGCGTTCACACCAGCTTTCCGCGCGCTGCGACCGGGATGATTTCGACTACTTGTCCGCCACGGACCGCAACGAGCTGGTCAATCATGTTGACCGCCACGCAGACATGGTTCGGGATCACACGAACGACATCGCCGACGACGGGCTTGTGGTTGCATTTGCGCAGATCGAGGAAACCGTGCTCCTCTGCAAATTTATGGATACGTGCTGTTGGGTGTTCGAGGATCAAGCCGTATCCGTCGAGCCCACCGGTATCTGCCGTGAGTGTCTTAGAGCCGGCATCGAGAATGCCGCGATCTTCACCACCGCGACTGACCACGCTGGTATATACCTGAAACGCGCAATCGTCCAGCGTGGCAACACCGGCTTCTATCATCATTCGGTCATTGAATATACAGGTGCCGGCACGGTGTTCGGTCGAGCCCTTCAGTTGATCGATGTTGACGAAGTTCGGAGTACCGCCGGTGGAGACAATGCCCGCGTGCATACCAAGTTTGTCCAGGCCGTCAATGACCTTATCGTGAAAAACCTGTGTCTGCGGCCAGCCATCCACCGGTGGGTAAAACAGCAGCCCGGCCAGGTTGAGCATCGGGTTGGCCTTGATGAGCTCTGCCAGTGCCAGCGCTTCTTCCGGGGTTTCAACGCCTGCACGTTGCTGGCCCGTATCGCACTCAATTAACACATCCAGTGGACGGTCTGCCTGTGTTGCTGCTTTAGCGTATTCGGTCAGTGACACCGGATTGTCCGCACACACTTTCAGGGCGACGCGTTTTTGTAACTCTGCCAGTCGACCGGACCGTGCAGCACCCAGCAGATTGGTGGCGATAATGATATCGGTGATACCGGCATTTGCCATCACCTCTGCTTCGCCTAGCTTCTGGCAGGTGATTCCCTGCGCGCCTGCGGCAATCTGTAATGCCGCCAGTCTGGGGGATTTGTGTGTTTTTATATGTGGGCGGTTGGCAACACCGGCGGCATCGCAGAGTGCCTGCGCCTTTGCAATATTGCTATCGACAATATCCAGATCAATGACACCGCAAGGTGTGCCGAAATTCTCGATTATGCTGTTTTTAAGTTGCGTGCAGTCTTCGGTCAATTGCAATCTCCGGGTCTCGTCTGTGCTGCAAGGTCAGTTGCAGGAGTAGTCTATCTGCCAGTGGGTGGTGCTGACTATACGGGAGCAAAGCAGCCACCCGTCGTGAAGACCTTGCAGAAATGGTAATTACTATCAGCGCTGGTAACAAGATGCACGTTAAAATTGCCGGTGTTGAAGCTGGCTGTCGGGCAACAAGACTGTTTCGCCCGGCAAAAAAGTACAGCGCCGGGCCGTTATCGGCAGTTGCCATCGGTAGCCCGCAATCCGGCATGGTAGCGGCGAGTCGCTACATCGACTGGGTTGTCGGCAAATCCAGTGGTGTGCCTTCGGCCTGGCACAGGGAATCGCAACCGCTTCAGTGCTCTGGTCGACTTGTGTCGCCGGTGGATTGCCTTTTATGGAGTCACGTTGCAGCGCGGATGGCAAAATCTGCGGCACGTTCACCGATCATCAGCGTTGCAGCGTTGACATTGGCCGACGGTATCATCGGCATAATAGAAGCGTCTGCGATACGGAGGTTTTTAATCCCATGGACTTTCAGTCGATCGTCAACCACAGTGTTAGCATCGGACGCCGGTCCCATGCGGCAGGTTCCGACGGGATGATAGGCGGTATTGCCGGTACGGATGGCATGTTGCAGTAACTCGTCGTCAGACTGACGGTGCGCGCCCGGCCAGAGTTCCTTTTCAACGTACGGCTTAAACGGATCGCTCTCGATAATGCGGCGTGCGAGGCGCAATGCTGCAACCATCACGCTGCGGTCTTCATCCTCGGCCAGATAATTCGCTTGTATCTGTGGCGGGTTGAAAGGGTCGGCGGAAGCTGCCCGCACATAGCCGGCACTTTGCGGGCGGTGCTGCCAACAGGCGATAGTTGCACCGGGAAAATTGTCGAGACCTGACTGCACACCACCCGGGTAACTGGCGGGTGTGAAAGTAAGCTGGATATCGCCGTGCGGCAGTTGTGCCTGTGATTTCCAGAAGCAATACACAAGCGTTGGTGTCAAGGCCAGTGCCCCCTTGCGGCGAGTGCCGTATTTTAAAATTTCCCAAAACAATGCGGGCCAGCGGGCACGTTCATTTATGGTTTGCATATCCTTGATATGCACTATTGACCGCGCTGCGTAGTGGTCGCGAAGATTCTCACCGACCCCGGGTAGATTGTGCGTTGTGGCAACCCCGATATTTTTCAAATGCTGTGCGTCGCCAATACCCGACAATTGCAGGATCTGCGGAGAGGCAATTGCGCCGGCACACAGTATTACCTCTTTTCTGGCGCGAACGGTTAACACATTCGACTGGCGGTCGCCGCGTTTATAGTTAACCCCTTCCGCTTTGTTGTCGCGGAGTATGATGTTTTGCACGTGTGCGTTGGTGATTACCCGGGTGTTGCCGCGTTTCAGTGCCGGATACAAAAATGACCGTGCCGGACTTACCCGCCTGCCGCGATAAACACTGCGCTGCGCATAGGCAATGCCGTCTTGTGACTTGCCGTTGTAGTCGGGGTTGCGTGGTATGCCGATTGCCCCGGCAGCTTGCATAAAAGCCTCGCAGAGTGGGTCGGGCTGGTCGATGTCGGTAATGGTGAACGGACCGTCCGAGCCGTGGTATCCGTCGTCACCATGGCCGAGCATGCATTGGCTTTTTTTAAACCAGGGTAGTACGTCGCGGTAGCGCCAGTCGCGGTTACCACTTGCCGACCAGCCATCGTAGTCGGCGGCCTGACCCCGATTATAGATATGGCCGTTGATTGAACCTGACCCGCCCAGTGTTTTGCCGCGAGCATGACTTATTGCACGACCGTTCAAGCCGTCACTCGGCAGGCCCGGGTACATCCAGTTGATGGATGGGTTGCGCAAGGTATAGAGGACACCGGCGGGAATATGAATAAACGGGTTGCGATCGGGCGGGCCGGCTTCGAGCACGCACACCTGATATTTGCCGTGCTCTGATAAGCGCCCGGCAACAACTGAGCCTGCCGTACCAGCACCGATAACAACGTAGTCGTAAATTTCGTCTGCCATGCGTTGCGTCCTGTGGCGTGACTTTCACCGATGGATCGATTCCGGCATGGGTGAACGTTCAGATAGCAATATTACACAAGATTAGCGGCAAGCGTCACTGCTGCAGATCGGCCGGTATCAGAGTTGAACCGGTTTCTGTATTGCGCCTGAGTGTGTGCAATTGCCGGAGCGCTCAGCCCGTCCCTGCTGAGTGGCCATAGTCGTATTCCGGCAATGCCCGCGCTGTTCATCTGCCGTATACTCCGCCCACGCCTGAATGGCGTTAACAACCTGATTCGCGGTCTTCTCTGCTGTGTTCAGGCCCGTCGTAGTGATCCTCTCCGGTACCCCTTGTGCTGCACCCCTCCAAGCAACCAGGTCGCTGTTCATGACCAGTAAGTCAGACGACAGTAAATCGCAACCTTCTACGGTGCTCAATGTTATTCCGGCGCCGGGCCTGGTGCTGCTGGCCATTGTCGCAATCCAGCTTGGCGCGGCAATTTCGAAGCATTTGTTCCCGATACTCGGTCCTGACGGGACCGTCGCTCTACGGATTATTATTTCCGCGGTGGTGCTGGGGCTGGTTGCGCGTCGACAGGTAAAAACGTTCTGGCATACCTTTGCGCAACACCGTGCATTGTTGCTGGCGTTCGGTGGCTGCATCTCAGTGATGAATCTTTTTTTCTACCAGGCTATCGACCTTATCCCGCTGGGGGCGGCAGTGGCGCTTGAATTTGTCGGTCCGTTAGGCGTGGCGGCTTTCGGATCGCGAAAGCTCAGTCATTTTGCCTGGGTGGCGCTGGCGGCACTGGGTATCATTCTGCTGTCGCCACTCGCCGGTGCTGACCTGAATCCGCTGGGTATCGCCTATGCGCTACTGGCCGGAGCAGGGTGGGCCACATTCATCGTGCTTGCGCGTCGGGTCGGTGAACGCATCAGTGGTAATGACGGACTATCGATAGGGATGGGGGTCGCGGCAGTCATTATGCTGCCTCTGGCGATTCCAGTGTTGCCTGAGTTGACTGACAGACCGGTTCTGCTTCTAGCGTGCGCCGCGGTAGCGCTGCTGTCGACAGCAATACCTTTCACACTTGAATTTGAAGCGCTGAAGCGCCTCTCGATGCGCACCTACGGTGTGCTGCTCAGTATGGAGCCTGCGGTTGCGGCATTAGCCGGTGCTGTTTTACTTGGGCAGAATATCGGTGTGCAGGGCATGGTCGCTGTCGCCTGTGTGGTGAGCGCAGCGGTTGGTGTTACTATTTCTGACAATAAGCAATCCAAGTAACGCTACGGTGGTTCATCGAGCAATTTCGTCCTGCAGTGCCGCAATCGGGTAACTATGTTCGCGGCTGACCGGCACTTTGGGCGGCCAGTTGAATCATCAGGTCATGCGGTTGGATTGTGCCGCTGACAGCGGCTATCGTCACAGGAGGCTTTTTTCACCGAAGTGTTCGGCACGCGGTACCATAAACGGTGCCGATTTTAATAACCGCTAGACGAGTAAATTACCCATGTATATAGCACCCTTCGGTGTCGAGATCTGGATGAACGAGTGGGAAACCCGGTGCGACTGGAATCTTGCTGAAACCTGTGTAGAGAGCCTGACTATCGCCGAGTTGCTGCAGTTGACCGGCAAGTCTCCTGCTGATCTTTCAGACCTGCTATCGCTGAAAATGACCTATGGAGCCATTGAAGGATCCGACAGACTGCGCAAGGCGATTGCCTCCCTGTACCAGAAACAGCAGGCAGAAAACGTGGTGGTAACGCACGGCACCATCGGCGCTAATGCACTTGTACACAAAGCCCTGGTCAGTCGGGGGGATCGCGTCGTCTCAGTGGTGCCGACTTACCAGCAGCACTATTCGATACCCGCAAGCATCGGGGCTGATGTGCATCATCTGTTATTGCGTGAAGAGAATGCGTTTTTACCTGATCTCAATGAACTGCGTAGCACAGCGACACCGGGTACACGCCTGATTGCGATCAACAACCCCAACAACCCGACCGGCTCACTGATGAACCGGCAGATGCTTGAGCAAATTGCCGCCATCGCCCGTGATATAGACGCCTGGGTTTTGTGTGATGAGGTCTATCGTGGCACGGATCAGCATGGCCGCGGAATGACGGAATCAATGGCCGATGTCTATGAGAAAGGGATCAGTACCGCCAGTGTCTCGAAAGCATTTTCGTTGGCTGGCTTGCGATTAGGCTGGATAGCCGCGCCACTGGCGGTAATGAAGGCGGTGTCTATTCATCGAGACTACGACACCATATCAGTCGGTATGATCGACGATCATTTCGCAACACTGGCGCTTGAACACCGGCAAAGCATACTGGACCGCAGCCGGTCAATTACCCGTGGCAACCTTGCACTACTGGAATCGTGGGTTGCCAGTGAACCGCTTGTCTCGTGGATAAAACCGGAATCAGGCACCACCGCTTTGCTGAAGTATGACCTGCCTATGACCTCAGAGCAGTTTTGCATATCACTGGTAAAGGAAACTGGTGTGTTATTTACCCCGGGCGCGGCGCTGCAGATGGAGGGCTACGTGCGAATCGGTTACGCAAATAACCCACAGGTACTTACCGAAGGATTGCAGCGCGTTAGCGGTTTTCTCCGCCGACAGGCCGCCTAGCGGACAGCGCGGTTTGTTATCGCAGCAGACGCGACGGCGGTTGTTGTTAATGACACGCTCGCCGGCTGTCTGGGTCAATGCTACTGTGTGTCGCAAGATTCGTTGATCGACCGGGCGCGGAGGCGGTCCCTGTTATACTGATTATCAGTGTTTTTTCTATACCCGTAACCGGCGGCCAGTGTCTGTCTGGTTGACGTGTCCGTTCATCGCAGAACTCTGGATTATTACATGGCTTTAAGTGCCACCATCAACAAGGTTTCTCTCAATATAGCCGACATTGACCGCCACTATTATCAGCAGCATGACCTCACCGTGGCGGTTCACCCGTCTGAGAATGATTTTAGATTTATTATCCGCATAATTGCCTTCGCTGTGAACGCCGGTGAGCAATTGGCGTTTACCAAAGGCATGGGTACCGACGATGAGCCCGAGATCTGGCAAAAGTCACTGACGGACGATATTGAACTGTGGGTTGATTTCGGCCAGGTCGATGAAAAACGTATTCGCAAAGCCTGTGGACGTGCCCGGCAGGTAATTGTGTATACCTACCACGAACGCAAAGCAAAAGTGTGGTGGGAGCAGAACCGGGACAAATTGGCCCGCCACAATAATTTATCCGTCTGCCACATCGAAGCACCTGGTGCCGAGGCATTGGTCAGTCGCAATATGCAGTTACAATGCAACGTTGATGACGGCGTCATTTACCTGAGTGATGATGCGCGTGTGATTACGGTGTCGGTTACCCCTTTCGAGTGACCCCGGCCTGTAACTGCTAACCGGGTGGTAAAGCGGCACAGCAACTGGTCCATGGTCAAAGCCGTTTTGATTTATGCCAGCCGCGCGACAGCGTCTTCGTAGGCTCCGCGTTCTGTCGATGTGCCATCGAAAATGTCTCGTTGGCGAATCCAGGTTTGTGTGCTCTCGTACATGGCTTGGGTGTAAGGCTCAAATACCAGACGTTCACCGGGGCCGAAGCGCTGCACGTCTATCAGCTTTGCATGTCGTTCAGGCAGTTCGTTAAGATAATAATGCAGATAGGATTGATGCATCTGATCGATGTCGGCCTGAGCCATTCGCAAGGCCCGGTAATACTGTGCCACCTGCGTCGTGTCGACACCGGCGGGAACCATGGCGGCTACCATAAACGTGCAATCGATTATTTTTCTAAAGCCGAGCTGTTCTACGGTATAGAGTTGCGGTCCGAATACGGTCGCCGCCGGTGCCAGGCCGTCGAGCAGTTGATCGACCCGGTCTGCCGGTGTGCCGCCAAACTTCAGTTTTATCTGTTTGTCTTCCAGGTAGGGTTCTAACGCCTGAATGGTGGTGTAGTGGCTGCCGGACTGGTACCCCACATGGACCTCCACACCGGAGAGATCGCCGGGTGCTCTTATCGCTGAGTCCTCCGGCACCACAATCGCGCAGGGTGTTACTGAGTAGCACTCGCCCCAGAGTTTGCCGTGGGTGTCTGATGCAGCCATATTCACCGTCCAGTGGCAGGCGCAGCTTATTGAAGCGTCGCGGCCTTTTTCATACGTCTGGTAAGCACCGGATTTGTTGTCAGCGATGCGCGCTGTTTCGTGTACCTGTCTGGGGGCGTTTTTCGTCAATAAATCGTGCGCAGATAGGCGGTAGTCTGTGAGGCCGACGTCGCTGAAATAGCCTTTCTCGTCTGCTATCCACTCCTGCAGGCGACCGTGCGGGTTGACGATGAATGTGGCCATGTGCGGGTCCGGTGGTGATAAGTAAGGACAGAGAGTTAATCACTCTGTACAACCGCGCGGCAATCGCCTCGCGGTCACAAGCATACCCGTTAAAGCTACCGTAGCAGTCGTTCGCATGCAAAAGGATTTACGATGTTTTCGCGCGGGTGTAGCTGACTACAGAGGGGGCTTGCGATGGATTTTTTTCTTCAGCGGCGGCACCTGGTGGTCTCACGCATAAGTTTTTGACACGATGCCGCCAAACCATTGGCAACAAAAACAATGTGTTATTGCTTAATCTTTATGAATTACTGCAACAGATCACAAAAAGTCGGCCGTTATTGGGTTTAGGTTGATTAGCTATTGGCTAAATCTGCAGCGGTACTATCCCTGTGCGTGGAGTATTGCACTGACTATTGATGTCTGACAAATAATGGAATTGTCTTTTTATGACCTTCGAAATCGCACTCACCGGTTTGAAATCGTCAAGCTCGGAACTGGAAGTTATTTCTAACAATATTGCCAATTCGTCGACGGTGGGATTCAAATCGTCAGACATTAAATTCGGCGACATTTACGGCACGGCTGGAATCGGTGCTACCGGCAACAGCATTGGTCGCGGCGTTCGGGTGACCGATGTCGTTCAAAAGTTCGCCAAGGGTGACGTGACCTACACCGAAAGTCAGCTGGATCTGTCTATTTCAGGGTCCGGCCAGGGCTTTTTCAAGCTAAACGACAATGGTGCAATTCAGTATTCACGCGCGGGATCATTTGGCCTTGATCGGGATGGCTATATTATAAATGGAGCCGGGCAGAAGTTGATGGGGTATCCGGCGGTTGACGGCACCGTCGTCCCCACGCCGGGTGACTTGAGAATCGAGTCCGTAGACACGGCAGCCAAACAAACTCAGGAGGTAAGTCTTAACCTTAACCTGAACGCCAGCAATGATGTCACACCGCCATTCGACCCGGCAGATCCGGAGTCCTATAATTTTACCACATCGACAACCTTCTATGACTCACTGGGTGCTTCTCATCTGACCAGTTTTCATTTCAGGAAATCTGCAACGAATGAGTGGGAGCTTCATGCGTTGGCGGGGGATACCGAAATCACCCCCGCCGGTGGCAGTGCTATTCAGTTCAACTCAGATGGCAGCTTGCAAAGTGTTGACGGTGATCCGGCAGGAAGATTGGTAATACCCCCTTTCACCGTGCAACCAGGCTCCGACCCGATGAATGTGACGCTTGATTTGAGTGAACTGACGCAGTTCTTCGGGCAGTCAGGGGTCAATGAAATCAGTCAGGACGGCTACGGCGCCGGGCGACTCAACGACTTTGGCATTAACGCTGACGGTATGGTGCTCGGTTACTACACCAATGGTCAGGCCTCGGCGATGGGTCAGATCACGGTGACCAGTTTTAGAAATCCACAGGGTCTGCAACAAGTCAGCAACACCAGTTGGCAGGAGACGTTTTCATCGGGGGAGGCGCTGAGCGGTATACCGGGCAGTGCCACGCTGGGAACAATACAGTCTGGCTCGTTAGAGCAATCGAATGTTGATGTCACTGAGGAGCTTGTGAAAATGATCAGCACGCAGCGAAATTTTCAGGCTAATGCACAGGTTATTTCAGCCAGTGATATGTTGACCCAGACGGTAATGAACATTAAGCGCTAGATGGCAGTTTACACCCTGCCAGAATATTGCTGTCGGCTCTACTGGTTTTATAGAAAAAA
>CALKXD010000288.1 GCA_938003855.1 uncultured Granulosicoccaceae bacterium
GTTGTGTTTTGCGGCAATGCTTCGAGTACCCACAGGACCGGTTTGTTTTCGGTGTCTGTGAGTTCGGCCAGGAGTGGCAGACTGCATCGATCATTGAGTGTATGGCTGACGGGGTGCCACGGCAGACCCAGGCAGTCACACAGGTTTTGCAGCCACGGGCGCTGTATGGCCAGCCGTTCACGCGGGCTGCGGGCGCGTTCGAATTCACGTTCGGTCTGTTGCCATTCACGCGCCAGTGATGCGAGGCGGTTGTACGGGGCACGGGTGCTTTCAGTGCTGCTAGTAGCGCTGCCGCTGGTGGCTTCGGCGCGGGCGCTGCGTTCTTGCTCGAGCCAGGCGTCGAGCAGGTCTTTGATATCACCACTGAAGACTTCGGCCAGATAATGTTCTGAGTAGAATTCGTTTTCGTTACTTATACCAGCCCAGCTCACAGGGTTTCTCCGCGACTGCCGGTGATGACGGCGACGATCTGTATGTAGGGTTCTGATTCGGTGGTGGCGGTATCACGCAGCCAGGTTTCGTAATCGGTAAAGTGGCGTTCGACCTGTTTTTGTTTCTCTTCGCGACGTTTTTGCCGGAGGTTTTTGGTTTGTTCGTCACCGCCGAAGTCTGCTTCTATCTGGTCCAGGTGCTTGCTGTGGAGTTGGTTTAGTGTGGCAAGCTCGACGTCGACTTTACGTTGCTGATCATCGCTCATCTGCTGATGCAGGCCGACCAGGTAACTGCGCAGGTGGCTGACCACGGCTGGCAGGTGCACGGCCAATGGTTCGCAGTCACAAGGCTCGGCGCGGTTGGGACGCTTGCCGCCGTCGATACCCAGCAGGTTTAAGCAGTCGGCCAGTGGCAGCAGATCAGATACCACTCCGTCTTTGATCAGCACGGCGGCGTGGTCTTGTATTAACGCCTGGCCACGCCGGTTGGGAAAGCCACCGTGGGCCAGGTACCAGTGTTCGTCTTCTGCCAGTTTGTCTGGCAGGCGCATGACCGGTGCGGTATGGCGACCGAAGCTGTCAGTGATGCGCTGGCGCATCCAGTCGACCACGGGGTGTTGTGACCATAGGTATTGCAGTGTGCCGAATGACCCGGATTCGTCATCGCGGGCTTCCTGCATATCGGCCATGATCCGGTTTTTATCGTCGGTGAGTAAAAACCGGTAATCAACCGGTATGGCTTCACGCGGCAGTCGTTTAGCGCGGGCCTGCAGGTCAGCCGGGGCCTGGCGGATATCAATCAGCTGATCTTTTTCAGACCATGACAGGCTGGCGTCTGTGGTGTTTAGCCAGGCGAGCCCGGCGCGAAGAAATTCACGGGGGGTCTTATAGACACCGGCTGTGGTCGCGGTAACGTCTGGCAGGTCTGTATGGGTGGTGGGCGGCTTTGGTTTATCGAAGGCGCTCAGATCCGAGCCGGCCTCTGCCACTGTGTTATCAAGCAGGGCAAGGAAATCAAACTTGCTGGCGCTGGTTTCTATGGCTTGCGCGGTGAGTGCTTCTTGTTCTTCCTGTGTGCCGAACTCTGACGGGTCACCTAAGTTGGTGCTGGCGGTGGTGTCTTTTTCGATCAGTACTTCCAGTACGCGCTGATCGCCACGGCTGGTATCTTGCGAGCTGGTGGTTACGTAGTGGATCTGCGGTTCACGGGTCTGGCCATAGCGATCTACACGACCATTGCGCTGCTGGAACACCATTAATGACCAGGGGATATCAAAGTGAATAAGGCGGTGGCTGCAATGGTGCAGGTTCAGCCCTTCGGAGGCGACGTCTGAACAGATCAGCAGCCGCAGTGGTTCTGTTTTGCGGTTGAACGCATTGACAGTGTCTGCGATGTCTGTGTCTTTAAGCGCGCCGTGCAGAATGGCGAGCTGTGGTTTTTTACCGCCGTCTTTGAGCTTGAGATCAGCGGGTAACTGCTGCTGTAGAAATTCCAGCGTGACGACACTTTCGGTAAACAGCACCACGCGGTCGTCGTAACTGCGTTGCCAGCCGATGCTGTTGCCGCCTTTTTTAGCAAGCATTTGCAGCAGCAGCTGGTATTTAGAAAATTGATCAACGCTGATCGCCTGTGTGGCAGATTCTATGGCTTGCAGCTGATCGATATCGTGCAGAATGTTATCGTCACCGGCGTTTCTTTCGAGCTGCCGGTGCAGGCGCTTCAGCCGCTGCGCGACGGTCGATAAGCACGCGGCGGGGCTTGATAACAGTGCTTTCTCAAGCGTGGTTCGGAACAACTGCCCTGCACCGCCGGCCTTGCCGTTTTTATTGAGGGTTTTAAACGTCGCCTCACGCAGAGTAGTAAAGGCGTGTTCTTCGGCAGCGGTGGCGGTGGCTTTCGGGGTGTGTACAACACGCTCCGGCAGGGCTGACGAGAGCTGCTCTGCCACATGCTTTTTAAAGCGCCGCACCACCAGGCCACGGTCGCGGTAGTCTTCACTGGCGTAATCCGAGGGATCAGGGATGGCAGTCGGGTCAAGCATATGAATAAGACTTGCGAATGATTCGGGCTTGCCGTCGTGCGGGGTGGCAGAGAGCATCAGCATGGCATCGCAGCGGGTACACAACAGTTGCGCGAGCCGGTGGCGCAGTGAGTTACTGCTGCGCTGGGCAACGTTGTGCGCTTCGTCGATTACCACGATATCCCAGTGGCATTGCTCCAGGTACTGGCGGTATTCGAGGTTCTGCTTGAGCGTGTCTATAGAAATAATGGCACGGTCAAAGTAGTGAAACGGATTATGATTGGCGGGGATGGTGTTGCGTATGCGTTGCAGGCCGACCGAGTCAAGCCGCGTGAGCGGTATCGTAAAGCGCTGCCACATCTCGCGCTGAAACTGCGCCAGCATGGATTTAACCGCCAGTACCAGTATGCGCTTGCCTCGATTACGACGGATGAGCTCGGTGATTAGAATACCGGCGCCGATGGTTTTACCCAGGCCGACGGAATCGGCTATGAGTATACGCGGGCGGGTTTGCGCTAAGGCTTGCAGGGCGGGATCTAGTTGATATGGCAAAACATCCATCGCAGCATGATGCCCCATATGGATGCGCTGGTCTGCCGGCGGCGCGGTTTGCAGCAGCGTATCTATATACAACTGCGTCGCGGCATAGCCATTTGTTAAGTCATCTTGAAGACGGGTAGTTTCCGGCGACAGGATTATAGGTTTGTCTTCGAGATCCGTCAGGAACTGACCTTTAATACCACGCACCAACTCCATATGGCCGGTGCAGCTAAGCATCTGGCCACCGTGGCTGGGGGTGTCAACCCGGTCAATCCTCCACTCGGCATCGCGCAATTCGATACGCATACCGGGTATATACTGTGGCACTTCGCCAACGACAGAATTTGGCAACTACACCCCTCTCGACCGGGCCTACAGTACCCGGAAATGCACGAGTAAGTTCACTACGCTACAGCGTTAATGCGACTACTTGTGTTGTTGAAAAAATGCTCAGCCAACTGGCTACTGCTACAGCCGAGCGCAACAATTTATAAAACTCAAGACTGCGGAGTCTACCTTTCTGCGTATCATGGGTACAAGCGTGGATCCGCCACGAAAGACGGTATTGTCTATTGTTGGGCAAATATCGCTTTGTGCGTCAACTTATATGATACAAAGTTGAAACACACAATCGGTAACGAAAGCCAAAAATCTCT